>NZ_BAAANS010000036.1:0-89698 GCF_039529925.1 Kitasatospora saccharophila
CTGCCCCCGGGCGACCTGCCGCGCGACCGGTTCCCAGTGGCCGTCCTCCGGCAACCGGCACACCACGGTCGGCCGGCCGATGCCCGGGTACGGCGCGAACGCGTCGGGCGTGTCGGTGTGCCGCCCGCGCTCCCCCCCGGCTGCCGGGCCCGCTCCAGCGCGGGAACCACTGCCCCCGGGCGACCTGCCGCGCGACCGGTTCCCAGTGGCCGTCCTCCGGCAACCGGCACACCACGGTCGGCCGGCCGATGCCCGGGTACGGCGCGGTGGCGGCGGTCGAGTGCGTCGGCGTCCACGGACGCACCCTGGCGGGGGGGTAGTCGGCGGGGACGGCCCGGCCGGTGGGGGGGTGGGGGCGGGCGGGTGTGCAGCAGCCGTCCGGGTCCTCGACGGCGCAGGGGGCGTGCTCTCCTCCGCCCGGCCGAGCGGTTCGCGGCCGGTGGCAGCGGCCGGGCGGGAGGTCGGGAGCCGGGTGGCCGTCGGAGGTTCAGGCCCGGGCGCCGACCGGGCGGCGGGCGAACCAGTCGATGGTCTGCGCCAGGCCGCGGTCGGTGTCGACGGCGGGCTGCCAGCCGAGGGCGGTGCGGGCCAGGGTGATGTCGGGACGGCGCCTGGCGGGGTCGTCGCCGGGGCGGCCGACGAACTCGACCGGGGAGGCGGAGTCGCACAGGTCCCGGATCCGGTGGGCGAGTTCGAGGATGGTCAGCTCCGCGGGGTTGCCGAGGTTGATCGGGCCGGGGTGCCCGGTGGCGGCCGCGGCCAGGATCCCGGCGACGGTGTCGTCGACGTGGCACAGCGAGCGGGTCTGGCCGCCGTCCCCGGCGACGGTGAGCGGCCGGCCCGCCAGCGCCTGGGTGATGAAGGCGGGCACGGCGCGCCCGTCGGTGGGGCGCATCCGCGGGCCGTAGGTGTTGAACAGCCGGACGATGACGGTGTCGGTGCCGCGGGCGGTGCGGTAGGCGGTGGTGAGCGCCTCGGCGTAGCGCTTGGCCTCGTCGTACTGGCTGCGCGGGCCGATCGGGTTGACGTTGCCCCAGTACGTCTCGGGCTGCGGGTGGACCAGCGGGTCGCCGTAGACCTCGGAGGTGGAGGTGAGCAGGAAGCGGGCGCCCTTGCGGCGGGCGAGTTCGAGCGCGTGCTGGGTGCCGTGGGCGCCGGCCCGGAGGGTCTCGACGGGGTGGCGGGCGTAGTCGTGCGGGGAGGCGGGCGAGGCGAGGTGGACGACCAGGTCCACCGGCCCTTCGACGTCGAAGGGCTCGCAGACGTCGTGCCGGCGGAAGGTGAAACCGGGGTCGTCGGCGCGGTCGGCGAGGTTGTCGAGGCTGCCGGTGAGCAGGTTGTCGACGCACACCACCTCGGTGCCGGCGGCGCGCAGCCGGTCGCACAGGTGCGAGCCTACGAAGCCCGCGCCGCCGGTGACCACCGCGCGGCGGACGTGGGGCAGGGGCCGGGGGTCGGGTGCGGGTGCGGGTGCCATGGTCAGGACTCCTCGATCGAGCGGCCGGTGCGGGCGAGGAAGACGTCGTCCAGGGTGGGGCGGTGCAGGGCGATGGTGGCGGTGGCGATGTCCGCCCCGGCCAGTGCCCGCATGATCTGCGGCATCGCGCTCTCCCCGGCGTCGACGGACAGCCGCAGGGCGCCGTCCCCGCGCTCCTCGGCGGTGCGGACGCACTCCTGGGCGGCGAGCACCTCGACGGCCTTGGGGGCCAGGTGGGGTTCGGCGACGGTGACGGTGACCACCTCGCCGGCGATGGAGCGCTTGAGCTCGGCCGGGGTGCCCTCGGCGACCTTGGCGCCGCCGTCGACGATGGCGATCCGGTCGCAGAGCGCGTCGGCCTCGTCCAGGTAGTGGGTGGTCAGGAACACCGTCATGCCCGCGTCGCGCAGCCGGCGGACCTCGGCCCACAGCCGGGCCCGGGCGGCGGGGTCGAGGCCGGAGGTGGGCTCGTCCAGGAACAGCACGGTGGGGCGGTGGACCACGCCGAGGGCGATGTCGAGCCGGCGGCGCTGGCCGCCCGAGTAGCCGCGGCAGGGGCGGTCGGCGTACTCGGCGAGGTCGAAGGAGTCGACGGCGGCGGCGGCCCGGGCCCGCGCCTCGGTCTTGTCCAGGCCGTGCATCCTGGCCTGCAGCACGAGTTCCTCACGGGCCGTCACCTCGTCCCAGGTGCCGCCGCCCTGGGCGACGTAGCCGATGGCGCGCCGGACGTCGGCGGGGCGGGCCAGCAGGTCGGCGCCCGCCACGGTGGCCCGGCCGCCGTCGGGCGGGAGCAGGGTGGCGAGCATCCGCAGGGTGGTGGTCTTGCCGGCGCCGTTGGGGCCGAGGAGTCCGAAGATCTCGCCCTCGGCCACCCGCAGGTCCAGTCCGGCCACGGCGTCCACGGTGGTGGTCCGGCCGCGGCGGCCGGTCCGGTAGGACTTGCGCAGTGCGCTGGTCTCGATCATCGGGGTCCTTCTGCTGGGGGTCGGGGAGGGGTTCAGCGGACGGTGCGGGCGAAGCGGCGGGCGGACCAGAGCAGCGCGGCGAGGGCGACGACCGCCATCAGGGCGAGGCTGCGCCAGACCGCCGGGTCGTCCGGGTGGCCGGTGAACAGCGCGCGCATGCCGGTCACGGCCCAGCTGAACGGGTTCCAGTCGGAGACCCGGCGCAGCCACAGCGGGGCCAGCGCGAGCGGCAGCAGGGTGCCGGAGAGCAGCATCAGCGGCTGGGCGAGGTTGTTGACCAGCTGGCCCAGCACGTCCGGGTTGCCGACCTTGAGCGCCAGGCCGTAGGAGACCGCGGAGCTGGTCAGCGAGATCAGCGCGAGCAGCAGGTAGGCCAGCAGCAGGTCGGGGACCCGCACCAGCAGGCCGAGCGGGGTCGCCAGCACGATGAGCACGGCCGCCTGGACGGCCAGCACCACCACGTCCCGCAGCGAGCGGCCGAGCAGCAGCGCGACCCGGCTGACCGGGGTGACCCTGGCCCGTTCGATCACGCCGGAGCCGAGTTCGGCCAGCAGGCCGAAGCCGACGTACAGGCCGCCGCCCAGGGCGAGCGCGACGAGCATGCCGGGCACGTAGATCCGGTAGGCGTCGGCCATCGTGCCCGCGCCCATCGGGGCCAGGGCGGGCTTGAGCAGCGGCGCGAACAGGGCGAGGTAGACGACGGGTTGGGCGACGCCGAGGAAGATCTGCAGCGGGGAGCGGGACATCAGCAGCAGGTGCCGCTGGAACACCAGCCAGGTGTCGCGGAGGGGCTTGGGGGTCTTCACGGGTGGGCGTTTCCTGTTCGGGACGGGGAGGGCGGCGGGGCGGGGCGGGGAACTCGGGGTCGGGCCGGGAGCAGGGTCTCCAGGTGGTCGGCGGCCGCGGGTGCGCCGCCGGCGGCGGCGAAGGACTCCTGGACCCGGCGGGCCGCGGCGGCGTGGGCGGGGTCGTCCAGGACGGCGAGCAGTTCCGCGCGCAGTTGCTGCGGGCTCGCGTGCGCGAACCGGACCCGGCGGCCGGCCCCGGCGGCGGCGACCTGGGCGGCGTTGATCGGCTGGTCGCCCTTGATCGGGGCGACCAGCAGCGGCACGCCGTGGGCGAGCGCCTCGCAGACGGTGTTCAGGCCGCCGTGGCTGACCACCGCGTCCAGCTTCGGCATCAGTTCGAGGACCGGGACCCGGGGCCGGACCAGGACGTGCGCGGGCGGGTCGGCCACCGTGCCGTCCGGGGCGGCGATCACGGCCTGCAGGCGGTCGCCGAGCGGGCGCAGCGCCTCGACCATCCGGGCGTGGAAGTCGGCGGCGAGGTCCAGGGACAGCGTGCCGACGGTGACCAGCACCCGGCGGCGGGCCGGGTCGAGCCACTCCCAGGGGAAGGCCCGGTCGGGTTCCCGAGCGGCCAGGGCCGGGCCGACCAGCACCGCGTTGTCCGGCCGGGCCGGCGGGCCGGTCAGGGCGGTGCCGGTGAAGCCGATCAGCAGGTGCGGGGAGAAGCGCAGGTCGTGCGGGGGCGTGCCGGGCAGTCCGGCGGCGGTCCACATCGCGGCCATCCGCCCCTCGATCCACTCCTCCACCCGGGGGACGGCGGTGCGGTACGGGCGGGTCAGCTCCATCGTGGTGGGCGCGAGCGACGCCCAGGGCAGGCCGGCGCGGTGCGCGGCGAGGGCGCCGGCCACGGCGTGCTGGTCGACGGCCAGGACGTCCGGGCGGAAGGCGGCCACCGCGCGCTCGATGCCGGGCAGGGTGTGCCGGGCGTGCGGGACGATGTAGCCGTCCCAGCGCGACCTGGCTGCCGCCAGCCCCCGGTCGGCCTGCCCCCGGTGCGCGCGCAGCGGGATCGGCGCGATCGGCGTGTCCGGCCCGAGCAGCGGCCGCAGGAACGCTTCGGACCCGGCCCACAGCACTTGGTGGCCGCGCGCGAGCAGTTCGCGGGAGACGGCGGCGAGCGGGTGCACGTGTCCGAACAGCGGCAGCGAGACGAAGAGGAACCGCCCGCGCGGGGGCCGGCCCCGGGACGGGGCGGGCCCGGGGGGCGCGGCCCCGGCGCCGGGGGAAGGGTCTGGGGCGTTGCTACTGGCGGAAGTTGATTTTCCGTCAGGTTCTGCCGGGGCGCCGGGCGTCGAGCCGGCGGCGAGGGTGGCGACGTCGGCGAGGGTCAGGGTGGTGAGGGCGTCGAGGTCGAGGGTGGTGAGGTGGGTGGCGAGGTCGGCGGCGGGGCCGTAGCGGGTGCGGAGGGCGAGGCTCCAGGCGGCCAGGTCGTGGCTCTCCAGGTGGAGTTCGCCGTCGAGGAGGGTGTCGGGGCGGAGGGTGTCGGTCCAGTCGGCGGGTCGGCCGAGGACGGTGCGCAGGAGGTCGGCGACCTCGCGGAGCGGGGGGTGCGCGGTCATGGCCGGGGTTTGACGGCGCGCAGGGCGCCGTAGGTGATGACGCCGGTGTCGAAGCCCTTCTTCATCAGGGGTCCGGCGTGGAAGAAGCCGAGGACGTCGACGCCCCGGGTCCGGGCCAGGTCGCGCATCGCGGCGGGGCCGCGGTCGATCTGCGGGATGCGGGCGAAGGCGGGGTCCCAGGAGTTGGCGACGGCGGCGCTCCAGTCGGCGACGGCGACGTCGGTGAAGCCGGCGGCGCGGGCGAGTCCTTCGTGCTCCTCCAGGGAGGAGAAGTCGGGCATCACCTGGTGCTGCAGGATCTGCCGGACGAGTGCGCGCTCGTCGGCGTCGAGCGCGCCGTCGCGGACGGCCCAGGTGGCGACGGCGAGGGTGCCGCCGGGGCGGAGCAGGCGGTGGGCCTCGGCGAAGAAGGCGGGGCGGTCGGGGAGGTGCATGAGGCTCTCCATCGCCCAGACCACGTCGAAGGCGGCGTCGGGGTGTCCGGTGGAGAGGGCGTCCTGCTGGTGGAAGCGGGCGCGGTGGTCGAGGCCGGCGGCGCGGGCCTTCTCGTTGGCGCGGGCGGCCTGGCGGGCGCTGAGCGTGACGCCTTCGACCGTGCAGCCGAGCGGGCCGGCCAGTTGGAGGGCGGGGCCGCCGATGCCGCAGCCGACGTCGAGGATCCGGGAGCCGGCCGGGACGGCGGCGTGTTCGACCAGTTCGCGCACCAGCCGGTCGGTGGCGGCGTGCCGGTCGGCGCCGTCCAGGGCGGGGCTCTGGCCCTCGTCCCAGAAGCCGTGGTGGACGTGTTCGCCCCACAGCTCCTCGTACAGGTCGAGGGTGATGTCGTAGTAGCGCTCCACGGCCGTGTTCAGGCCGGGGTCGGTCGCGGGTTCGCGGGCTGGTTCCACTGCAGGGTCCACTGGGCCGGTCCTCAAAAAGTTGACATGGATGCGCCCATAAATGGCGGCCGGAAATGCCGCGGAAATGCGCGCGATAACGTCGGATTGGTCTGGTCCATCGCAAGATCGACCCGCCGGGGAAACGACCCGTGGGCATGCGGATGACACTCCGGCCGCAGCGGCGGCGGCAGCGGGGCACGCCGGGCGGGGGCGGCGGTGGAGCTGACCGGTCGTCAGCGGACGATCCGTCAGGAGCTGGCAACAGGCTGCCGTACCAGGCGAGTTGGCCAACCGGCGGTCACACTAGCGAGGGGGTGCTCCCCCGTCAACGCAGCGGACGCGACCGGCGGGGACGACCGGCGGGAGCGGGGCCGGGGCGGGCCCGCGGCGGGTTCGGGGCGGCGGAATTCGGCCGGGGCGCGGATTCCGGCAACAGGTCTTGACACCCGGTCAATTCAGCGTTGAAAGTTCGGCGTGGGAATTTCACAGGTTCCCCACGACCGTGCCAGGAAGAGGTTCGGGTTCTCCATGAAAGACGTTTCGGCAGCTCCGGCGCATAGCGTGGGAGCGCTCCCACAGGCCCTGTCCGGGCCGTTGGCACCCGAATGGGTCGACGAGGTGCTCCTGCGCGGCCCGGGCGCCGAGCCCTGCCTCTTCTTCGACGAACCGGTCACCCGGGACGGGCTGCGCCGGCTGGTCCGGGAGCGGCAGGCCGCGCTGGGCGCGGCCGGGCTGCGCCGGGGCGGATCGGTGGCGGTCCGGTTGGCGCCCTCGCTCGAACTGGTCGTCCAGCTGCTGGCCGGCTGGCGGACCGGGGCCCGGGTGGCGCTGCTCGACCACCGGCTGACCCCGTTCGAGACCGACCGGGCGCTGGAGCGGCTGGCGCCGCAGGTGCTGGTCGACGCGGAGCACCCGGTGCCGGGCGGTCCGGCCCGCGGCCACTACCGGCAGCTCGCCCGGGTCACCCCTCGGCCGGGCCGGCCGGCCGAGGGGCCGCACGCGCTGGTCCAGCTCAGCTCGGGATCGACCGGCCCGGCGAAGGTGATCGGGCGGACGGCGGCCGACCTGGTCGCCGAACTCGGCCGGTACGAGCGGATCGACGGGGTCCCCCGGGCGGGCGAGCGGATGGTCTCGCTGGCCTCGCCGGTGCACGTGCTGGGCCTGGTCGGCGGTCTGCTGCACTGCCTGCACGCGGGGGTGCGGCTGGCCTTCCCCGAACGGATCACGGCCGAGGGCGTGCTGGCCGCGGTGGCGGCCGGCCCCGAACCGACCACCCTGCTGGGCGTGCCGTTCCACCTGGAACTGCTGGGCTGGGCGGCCGATCCGCCCCGGCTCCCCCAGCTGACCGGCATGACCACCGGCGGCGAGCCGGTCCGCGCCGAGGTCCACCGGGCCTTCGTCGACCGGTACGGCGTCCGGCTGGGCAGCATGTACGGGATGACCGAGGTCGGCGTGATCGCCACCGACCTGTCCGGGGCGCACCGCCCCGAACTGACCCCCGCGCCGGGCCTCGGCCTGCGCGAGGCGGACGGCGAACTGCTGGTCGCCGCCGAGCGCTCGCCCTACCTGGACCCGGCCGGCGCGGAGCGCTGGGCCGACGGCTGGCTGCGCACCCGGGACGGCGGGTCGGTCGATCCCGGGACCGGGCGGGTCCGGGTCCGCGGGCGGCTCGACTCGCAGGTGTCGGTCGGCGGGCTGAAGGTCGACCTGACCGAGGTCGAGCACACCGTGGCCGCGCTGCCCGAGGTCGAGTCCGCGGTCGTCCTGCACGGCTCCGCGATCGAGGCGTACCTGGTGCTCGCCCCCGGCGGCACCGCGGCCGCGGTCGAGGAACGGCTGGCCGAGCGGTTGGCGGCGTACAAGCGACCCCGGCTGCTGCACGTGCTGGAGCGGCTGCCGCGGACCGCCACCGGGAAGCCGGTGCGCGACCGGGCCGCGCTGGCGGCGGCCGTCCGGCGGCCCTGAGCGCTCTGAGCGTTTGAGGGGTTGAGCGGTTGAGCGGTTGAGCGGTTGAGCGTCAACGGCATGGTCCTGAACGGTCCGGCCCCGGCGGCCGGGACCCGAGAAGTCGAAGCAACGGAAGAAGAAGAGGAAGGAGCGGCGATGTCCACCGAGGCGATCACCCTCGACGAGATCCGCGCGTTCGTGCTGTCCGCGCTGGGCGAGATGAACTACGACACCACCGACGTCGACGACGACACCCGGCTCGGCCCGGCCGGCGCGGACCTGGAGTCGCTGGCGCTGGCCGAGCTGGGCGTCCGGGTGGAGGAGCGGTTCGGCGTCCGGTTCGACGACGACGAGGCGGAGCTGCTGGGCACCATGACGGTCGGCGAGTTCGGTGCGGCGGTGGCCGCCCGGCTGGCGTCCGCGACGGCGGGGCACTGACCGTGGCGGTGACGGCCAGGGAGGAAGTGCTCGCGCTGCTCGCGGAGTTCGGCGGGCGGACGCCGCAGGAGGTGCCGGAGCGGATCGACTCGATGGAGCTGGCCTGGCTGGCGCACGTGATCGAGCAGCGGCACGGGCAGCGGCTGGACGACGACACGCTGGCCCGGATCGCCACGGTGTCCGACGCCGCACTGCTGCTGGACGGGCTCCGGACCGGGACGCAGCGGTAGCGGCGGGACGGGACGGAGCAGGACGGGACGGGACGGAGCGGGAGAGCGACCGGACCCGGTGGGCGGCCCCGTACGGCCGGGCCGCCGGACGGCGCGGGACGTGCGGAACGCACGGAACGCACGGAACGCACGCGGAAGAGTCGATGACAGGGCGAGACGCACGAAGGGGAGGTGACCGAGGATGACCGACACCGTACTGACGGCCGTCCGTCGGGGCCCCCGGTCCGTGGTGCTCGGCGGGACGGGGGTGCTGAGCGCGTTCGGGCGGGGCGTGGGGCCGCTGCTCGGGGCGGCGCTGGAGGGGCGGGCGGCGTTCGGCCCGGTGGGGCGGTTCGAGGTGGCCGGGCGGCGGACCGACCGGGCCGCCGTGCATCCCGAACCGCTGCGCCTGGAGGCGGAGTTGGACCGGGTGGTCGAGGAGGCGTGCGGGACGGCGGGGCTGTCCGGGGCGGAGCGGGCCGACTGTCCGCTGTACCTGGCGGTGCACGGCGATCCGGCGCTGGCCCGGGCGGTGCCCGAGCGGCGCGCGGAGCACGCGGTGGGCGCGTTCGCGGCCGCCGTGGCCCGGCGGACCGGCCTGTCGGGCCACGGCGGCCGGGCGTACACCTCGGGCTGCACGGCCTCGGCCGACGCGGTCGCGGACGCCGCCTCGGCGGTGGCGCGCGGCCGGGTGGAGCGGGTGGTGGTGGCGGCCGGGTACCTGGTGGAGGCGGACCAGTTCGCGGTGTTCGACGCGGGCGGGGCGCTGGCCCGGGACGGGCGGGTGCGCCCGTTCAGCGCGGGCCGGACGGGGCTGCTGCTCGGGGACGGGGTGGCGGCGGTGGTGGTCGAGGCGGCGGACGCGGCCCGGGCCCGGGGCGTCGATCCGCCCGCCGTGCTGGCGGGTTGGGGCCGCGCGGGCGACGCGTACCACGTCTGCCGGCCCCGGCCGGACGGGGCGGGGCTGGCCCGGGCGATCGGGGCGGCGCTGCACCGGGGCGGGGTGGGCCCGGAGCGGGTCGGGTACGTGAACGCGCACGGCGCGGGCAGCGTGCTCGGTGACCGGGCCGAGGCGGCGGCGCTGCTGCGGGCGCTCGGACCGGCGGGCGCGCGGGTGCCGGTCTCCTCGACCAAGTCGGTGCACGGCCAGGCCCTGGAAGCCGGGGCGCTGCTCGAACTGGTGCTGACGGTGGCCGCGCTGCGGGCCGGCCGGCTGCCGGTGAACGCCGGGCTGCTGGGCCCGGACCCGGACTGCCCGCTGAACCTGGTGCGGGCCTCCGACACCCCGGCGCCGCCGCCGGGTGCGTACGCGCTGAGCCTCAGCACGGCGTTCGGCGGCGCGAACACGGCGCTGCTGGTGGGTGTCCGGTGAGCGCCGACGGGCTGCGGGAGCTGGCGGCGGCCGGAAGTGGCGGACGCCGTGCTGCCGGTACTGCCGGGGGCCGGGGCGTCCTCGTTCGACCCGCTGACCAGCGAAAACACCCGGCCCCGCCCGAGCGGGCACCCCTCCGGGCCCCGTGCCGCACTGCCGATCACCGCCTCACTGGCGGGCGCCCGGTCAGCGCCGCCGGGCTACGGGAGCTGGCGGCGGCCGGAAGTGGCGGACGCCGTGCTGCCGGTGCTGCCGGAGGGCGAGGCGTCCTCATTCGACCCGCTGACCACCGAAAACACCCGGCCCCGCCCGAGCGGGCACCCCTCCGGGCCCCGTGCCGCACTGCCGATCACCGCCTCACTGGCGGGCGCCCGGTCAGCGCCGACGGGCTACGGCGGCCGGGAGTGGCGGATGTCGTCGTGCCGGGGGGCGGGGCGTCCTCGTTCGACCCGCTGACCAGCGAAGGCACCCGGCCCCACCCGGGCGGGCACCCCTCCGGGCCCCGTGCCGGACGGCCGGTCACCGCCTCGCTGGCGGGTGTCCGGTGAGCGCCGACGGGCTGCGGGAGTTGGCGGTGGCGGCCGGGTTGCGGGTGTTGGCGGCCGGGCGGTGGCCGGAGTCGGCGGCGGACGTCGTGCTGCCGGTGCTGCCGGGGTTCGTGGCGTCCTCGTTCAGCCCGCTGGCCGCCGAGGCCGCCCGGCGCTGCTTGGACGCGCACCCGTCCGGGGCCGGTGCCGGGGGGCCGGTGACCGCGGTGGTGGTGGCCAGTGCGCTGGGTGATCTGGCGGGGGCGGTGCGGGTGGCGGGGGCGGTGGACGGCGGGGAGCGGCTCGGGCCGCTGCTGTTCTTCCAGGCCGTGCCGAACGCGGTGGCCGGGCACCTGGCGGCGCGCCGGGACCTGACCGGTCCGGTGGTGTGCGTCGGTGACGCCCGCTCCGGGGTGGCGGTCGCCGAGGGGCTGCTCGCGGACGGGGACGCCGGGCTCGCGCTGCTGGTGCTGGTCGAGCAGTCGGCCGTACCTGGCGGGGCGGAGCGCGCCGCCGCCGTCCTGCTCGCGCCGCCGGACGCGTACTGACCGGGGTGCCGCACCGGCTCGCGCAGGAGAGACACCGGGCCCGCCGGGCGCTGGTTCGCAACACGTCGTCAGCTGGAGGGAGCACGGGCATGGGCACGGACGTCACGGTCACCGGGATGGGTCTGGTGACGCCGGTCGGCGGCAGCGCCGGGGCGGTGTTCGACGCGATGTGCGCGGGCCGGTCGGGGCTGCGCCGGCCGGATCCGGACGGGCCGTTGGCCGGGTCGCTGGAGGTGGCGGGGTTCGCTCCGCCGATCGATCCGGTGTCGGTGCTGCCGGCGCCGGAGACCCGGGTGGTGGACCGGTACATCGTGCTGGCGCTGCGGGCGGCGGCGGACGCGCTGGCGGACGCCGGGATCGTGGCGGGCCGGGACGTGGACCCGTACCGGATCGCGGTGGTGCTGTCGGGGACGGGCGGGCTGGCGACGCTGGAGTCGCAGGTGGTGGCGCGCACCGAGCGCGGGCGGCTGGGGGTGAGCCCGTACCTGCTGCCGGGGATGCTGCCGAACATGGCGGCGGCCCGGGTGGCGATCGGGCACGGCATCCGGGGCTACAGCTCCTCGGTGGGGACGGCGTGCGCGGCGGGGGCGCAGTCGGTCGCGGAGGGGTGGCGGCTGCTGCGCGAGGGGTTGGCGGACGTGGTGGTGACGGGCTGCGCGGAGGCGCCGCTGTTCCCGACGCTGGCCGACACCTTCGCCAACGCCCGTGCGTTGGCCCGTGGTTGGGCCGACGATCCGGCGGGGGCGAGCCGGCCGTTCGACCGGCGGCGCAGTGGTCTGGTGCTGGGCGAGGGGGCGGGCGTGCTGGTGCTGGAGCGGGCCGCGCACGCGGACGGCCGGGGTGCGGCGGGGTACGCGGACGTGCTGGGCTGGGGGGCGACCAACGACGCGCACCACCCGACCACGCCGCGCCCGGACGGGGAGGGCGCGGCGGCCTGCATGCGGCTGGCGCTGCGCTGCGCGGGTCTGGCGCCGGGGGGCGTGGGCTACGTGAACGCGCACGGCACCGGCACCCGGCTGGGCGACCGGGCGGAGGCGTCGGCCGTCCGGCAGGTGTTCGGGGCGGACGGGCCGCCGGTGAGCGCGACCAAGGCGGTCACCGGGCACCTGTTGGGCGCGTCGGGGGTGGTGGAGACGGCGGTGTCGGTGCTGGCGCTGCGGCGCGGGCTGCTGCCGCCGACGCACAACCTGGACGACCCGGATCCGGAGTGCGCGCTGGACCACGTCCGCGGGGGGCCGCGTCCGGCGCCGGGGATCCGGCACGTGCTGGCGAACTCGTTCGGGTTCGGCGGCCACAACGTGAGCCTGGTGCTGGGCCCGCCGAGCACGGCGCTGGCCCGCCAGGTCTGAACAACTTCCGCCAATGACAAGCGAACTGACGCTCCGTCGGAGAAGAGAAGGAACTGCACGCGATGGATTTCCTCGATCTCGACCACGTCGAGTTCCACGTGGGGGACGCGCGCCAGGCGGCGTACGTGCTGTCCGCGGGGCTCGGCTTCCGCCTGCTGGCGCAGGGCGGTCCGGAGACCGGCCTGCCCGGGCAGCGCAGTCTGCTGCTGGGGCAGGGCGACTGCCGGGTGCTGCTGACCTCGGGCCTGGAGCAGGGGCACCCGGCGGCGCGGTACGTCGCCCGGCACGGGGACGGGGTGGCCGTGCTGGCGTTCGGCACGCCGGACGTGACGGCCGCGTACGCGGGTGCGGTGGCCGGCGGGGCGCTCGGGCTGGAGCCGCCGCGGGAGCGCGGCGGGGTGGTGACGGCGGTGGTGTCGGGCTTCGGTGACGTGGTGCACCGGCTGGTGGAGCGGCGGGGCGCGGGCGGGGGGTTCCTGCCGGGCCTGGTCGCGGTGCCGCAGGCGTCCGGCTCGCCGGGGCGGGCGCCGGGGGCCCAGGAGGGTTCGCCGGGGCCGGAGTTGGTGCGGGCGATCGACCACGCGGCGGTGTGCGTGCCGGACGGGTGCCTGGACGACACGGTGGCGTACTACCGGGAGGCGTTCGGGTTCGAGGTGGTCTTCGAGGAGTACATCGAGGTCGGCGGGCAGGGCATGTTCTCCCGGGTGGTGCAGAGCCCGTCGGGCGGGATCACCCTGACGCTGATCCAGCCGGACGGGGCGCGCGAGCCGGGGCAGGTGGACGACTTCCTGGCCTGGCACGGCGGCCCGGGCGTGCAGCACCTGGCGCTGTCCTGCGCCGACGTGGCCGGGGCGGTGGACGCGATGGCGGCGCGCGGGGTCGGGTTCGCCCCGACGCCGGACGCCTACTACGACACCCTGCCGGTGCGCCCGGCGGAGCGGCTGCGCAGCCGGGGCGTCCTGCTGGACCGGGACCACTGGGGCGAGCTGTACCAGATCTTCGCGACCTCGCTGCACGTGCGGCGGACGTTCTTCTGGGAGCTGATCGAGCGGCACGGCGCCCGCACCTTCGGCACCGCGAACATTCCGGCGCTGTACGCGGCCAAGGAGCGCGAGCTGGCGGCCCTGCGGGTTCCGGCGGCGCGCGGCGGGGTGGTGGCGAAGTGAGCACCGGGACGGGTGAGCTGCGGTTCGAACTGACCGCCGGGGAGCTGGAGTTGCTGCCGGACGAGGCGGACGTCGCGTTCTACGCGGAGCACGGCTGGTACCTGAGCCGGCAGGTGTTCTCGGACGCCGAGGTGGACGCCCTGGCGGCGGCCGCCGAGGCGTACTACGCGGGGGCGCGCAGCCGGGAGCTGCCGGTGCGCCCGCCCCGGCTGGCGGCCTGGAAGCCGGCGGACGGGCCGGTGCAGCGGCACAACGACTACGTGCACTACGAGAGCGACCCGATCGCGCGGGTGCTGCGCAAGCCGCTGCTGGGGGCGGTGGCGGCGCTGCTGGCGGGGGTGTCGGAGATCCGGGTGTTCCAGTCGACGCTGATCCTGAAGCCGGCGGTGGCGGGCGAGCCGAGCAACGTGGTGCCCTGGCACATCGACAAGCACTACTGGTCGACGTCGAGTTCGGAGCGGATGCTGACGGCGTTCGTGCCGTTCCACGACTGCGACGAGGAGATGGGCACGCTGACGGTGGTGGACGGCAGCCACCGCTGGCGGGAGGTGGGCCGGGAGGACTCGGTGACCCGGCACTTCGCGGACCGCGACCGGGGCGACCTGGAGCGGCTGCTGGCGCTGAACGCGGCGCACAACGGCGCGGAGGTGCGGAAGGTGCCGCTGGTGATCCCGAAGGGTCACGTGTCCTTCCACCACTGCCGCACGTACCACGGCTCGGGGCCGAACGTCAGCGGGCGGCCGCGCCGGGCGGTCTCCTTCCACCTGCAGGACGGGGCGAACGAGTACCGGCGCTTCCCGCTCTCGGACGGCGGCGCGGCGGTGTACAACCACGACGTGCTGGTGCGCCGGCTGCCGGACGGGCGGCCGGACTACGCGGACCCGGAGTTCTGCCCGGTGCTGTGGCGTTCCGCCGGGGCGGGCCGTGATGGCTGCTGACGCGGACCTGTACCGGACGGTGGCGCTGATCCGGGGCTTCGAGCGGCGGGCGGTGGAGCTGGTCCGGGCGGGGGTGGTGCCGGGCGGCGTCCACCCGTACACCGGGCAGGAGGCGATCGCGGCGGGCAGTTGCGCGGCGCTGCGGCCGGACGACGTGATCACCTCGACCCACCGGGGGCACGGGCACGTGCTGGCGAAGGGGGCCGACCCGGCCCGGACGATGGCCGAACTGGCGGGCCGGGAGCCGGGGTTGAACCGGGGCCGGGGCGGTTCGATGCACGCGGCGGACTTCTCGCTGGGGGTGCTGGGCGCGAACGCGATGGTGGGCGCGGCGGTGCCGATCGCGGCGGGTGCGGCCTGGGCGCTGCGCCGGGCGGGCTCGGACCGGGTCGCGGTGGCGTACTTCGGGGACGGCGCGGTGAGCCAGGGCGTGGTGCTGGAGGCGTTCAACCTGGCGGCGCTGTGGCGGGCGCCGGTGGTGCTGGTGTGCGAGAACAACGGGTTCGCGACCTCGACCCGGACGGCGGACGCGGTGGCGGGCAGCATCCTGGGCCGGGCCCGGGCGTTCGGCATCCCGGCGCACGCGGTGGACGGGACGGACCCGCGGGCGGTGCTGGACGCGACGGCCGCGGCGGTGGCCCGGGCCCGGGCGGGCGGCGGGCCGACGCTGCTGGAGTGCGCGGCGTACCGCTTCGACGCGCACCACACCTGGGAGCACGCGGCGCGGCCGGGCTACCGTTCGGCGGCGGAGGAGGCGGCGGGCCGGGCCCGGGACCCGCTGGAGGTGCAGGGGGCGCGGCTGGCGCCGGAGGTGCGGTCAGCGATCGACGCGGAGATCGACGAACTGCTGGACGCGGCGGTGGAGTTCGCCCGCGCCGCGCCGCACCCGGATCCGGCCTCGGCGCTGGAGCACCTGTACGCGGCGGAGGTGGGTTGAGGTGCCGAAGCTGTCGTACCTGAAGGCGTTGAACCGGGCGCTGGGCGACGAGATGGCGCGCGACGCGTCGGTGTGCGTGTTCGGCGAGGACGTCCGGGTCGCGGTGTCGAACGTGACGGCGGGGCTGGCGAAGCGGTTCGGGCCGGAGCGGGTGCTGGACACCCCGATCTCGGAGCAGGCGTTCACCTCGTTCGCGACCGGCGCGGCGCTGGTGGGGCTGCGGCCGCTGGTGGAGTTCCAGATCCCGTCGCTGCTGTTCCTGGCGTTCGAGCAGATCGCCAACCAGGCGCACAAGTTCTCGCTGATGTCGGGCGGGCAGGCCCGGGTGCCGGTGACGTACCTGCTGCCGGGTTCGGGCTCGCGGGAGTCCTGGGCGGGGCAGCACTCGGACCACCCGTACGGCCTGTTCGCGCACGTCGGGGTGAAGACGGTGGTGCCGGCCACGCCCTCGGACGCGTACGGGCTGCTGCTGTCGGCGCTGCGCGACGACGACCCGGTGGTGGTGTTCGCCCCGGCGGGGGCGCTGGGGGTCCGCGAGGACGTGGACCTCGCGGCGCTCGGTCCGGTGCCGCTGGGCCGGGGCCGGGTGCACCGGTCGGGCACCGACGTGACGGTGGTGGCGGTGGGCCACCTGGTGCACGAGGCGCTGTCGGTGGCCGAGGAGCTGGCCGGCCGGGTCTCGGTCGAGGTGTTCGACCCGCGCACCCTGCACCCGCTGGACCGGGCGGGGCTGGCGGCCTCGCTGGCCCGGACGGGCCGGCTGGTGGTGCTGGACGACTCCAACCGCTCCTGCGGGTTCGCCGCGGAGGTGCTGGCGACGGCCGCCGAGGGGGCGCGGCTGCGGGCCGCGCCGCGCCGGGTGACCCGCCCGGAGGGGGCGGTGCTGCCGTTCGCCCCGGCGCTGGACCGGGCCTGCCAGCCGGGTCGGGCGCAGTTGCTGGCGGCTATCGAAGAAGTGACGGGCGTACGCGGGGAAGGTGGCGGGGCATGAGGGACACCGGTATCAGGGCGCGGCTGGCCGCCGACCCGGGGCTCGGCACGGGCAACGTGCTGACCTCGCTGCTGGCGCACGGCGCGGACCCGGACGGGCCGGGCGCGGCGTTCGACGTGCCCGTCGACGGCTTCCCGGCCGAGCACGGGCTGACGCTCGGCGAGCTGCGGGAGCGGGTGGCGGCCCGGGCCGCCTGGTGGCACGGGCACGGCGTCGGGCCGCGCGACCCGGTGGCGCTGTACGTGTCGGGGTCGGCGGACTGCCTGCTGAACTTCCTGGCGCTGACTTGGCTGGGCGCCGTCCCGGCACTGTTGAACCGGCACCTGCCGGGCGACGTGGCGGCCGAGTACGTGCGGCGGCTGCGGGCGGTGGCGCTGCTGACCGACGCCGAGCACCGGGAGCGGCTGGCGGGCGAGGACCCGGAGGTGGTCCTGCACGCGGACGCCGGCGGGCCGGGCACGGGCGATCCGGCGGCGGCGCCCGTCCCGTACCGGCACCACGCGGACGACCCGGTGGTGATCACGCACTCCTCGGGGACCACCCGGATGCCCGCCGCGGTGGTGCACTCGCACGCCAGCCTGTTCGCGGCGGTGAAGCTGTTCCGGCTGGCGGCGCCGCGCGCCCGCGGCACCGAGCGGATCCTCAGCGCGCTGCCGGCCGCGCACGCGGCGGGCGTCTCCACGCTGAACCTGGCGCTGTGCCACCGCAGCGAGGTGCTGTTCCTGTCCGCGCAGGACGGCGACGGGGTGCTGGCGGCGATCGAGCGCTGGGAGCCGACCGGCGTGTTCGGCTTCGCCGCGACCTGGGCGCAGCTGGCCCGGCACGACCTGTCCGCCCGCCGCCTGGACTCCGTCTCGCTCTGGTTCAACACCGGGGACTGCGCGCACGAGCCGCACGTGCGCCGCCTGGTGGCGGCCGGCTCCCGGGTGACGGTGACCCGGGAGGGGGTGCGGCGGGTGCCCGGCTCGCACTTCGTGGACGGCCTGGGCTCCACCGAGATGGGCCACTCCGCGTTCCACCTCACCCACGGCCCGGACACCGGGCGGTACGGGCGCTGCGTCGGCGTGCCGCACGGTTTCGCCGAGGTCGCGCTGCTGGACCTCGCCACCGGCCGGGAGGTGCCGGTCGGCGAGGTCGGCCACTTCGGCCTGAAGGCGCCGACGCTGGCGCCCGGCTACTGGAACGACTCGGCGGCGACGTACCGCAACCGGCTGGACGGCTACTACCTGACCGGCGACCTGCTGTACCGCGACGCGGAGGGCTACTACTTCCACGTCGACCGGGCCGTGGACGCCGTCGACCTGGGCGGCGGCGAGTGGCTGTACACGGCGCTGAGCGAGGAGCGGATCCTGGTGGCCTGCCCGGACGTGCTCGACTGCACGGTGGTGTCGCTGCGCACCGGGGCGGCGGGTTCCGGGGCGTCTGCGGGTTCTGGGGTGCCTGGGGGTTCTGGGGTCTCTGCGGGTTCCGTGGACGGTCCGGTGGTGACGGACGTGCTGCTGGCGCTGCGTCCGGGAGCGGATCCGGCCGTCGACCGGGCCGCGGCCGTCCGGGCGGCGCTGACGCCCGCGGCGGCGGCGACCCTGCGGGCGGTGCTGGTGATCGGCGAGGAGGAGCTGATCCTCGGGCCGACCGGCAAGGTCCGCAAGTTCCTGATGCGGGAGCGGCACCGGGCCGCGGCGGCGGTGACGGCGTGACGGGGCCCGGTGCCGGTGCGGCGGGGCCCGGTGACGGCGTGACGGGACCCGGTGACGGCGGGAACGGAGGCGGCCGCGTGACGGGACCCGCCGAGCGGATCGAGGTGCCCTTCGCCGGGGACGGTTCGGGCGTCGGCGAACTGTCCTGGGGCATGTGGGAGATCTGGCACGCGATGGTGGCGCAGCGCAGTTCGCTGCCGATCGGCGGCACGGCCGCCCTCCCGGCCGACCGCACGGTCGAGTCGGTGGCGGCGGAGCTGCGCTACCTGATGGGCCGCTTCCCGTCGATGCGCACCCGGCTGCGCTTCGGCCCGGACGGGCACCCGACGCAGGAGCTGTTCGCCTCCGGGCGGATCGGTCTCGAACTGTACGACGCGCCGGCCGGGACCGATCCGGGCGGGCTCGCGGCGCAGGTCGAACTGGCCTACCGGGAACGGCCGTTCGACCACGCCGGGGAGTGGCCGGTGCGGATGGCGGTGGTCCGGGCGGGCGGCCGGCCGACCCACCTGGTCAGCATCATGAACCACCTGGTGTCGGACGCCGCGGGCGGGGCGATCATGCTGCGCGAGGTGCGCGAGCGAGCGGACGGGCCGGTGGCCGGGCTGCAGCAGCTGGAGCAGGCGGCCTGGCAGGGTTCGGCGGCCGGGCAGCAGCAGAACGCGCGGGCGCTGCGTCACTGGGAGCGGATCCTGCGCACCGTTCCCGCCCGCCGCTTCGCCCCCTCCACCGATCCGCGCGAACCCCGGCACTGGACGGGCGAGTTCCGCTCCGCCGCCCTCCCGCTGGCCCTGCCGGTGGTCGCCGCCCGCACCGGCGGCGACCCGCGCGCCGTCCTGCTGGCGGTGTACGCGCTGGCGCTGCGCCGGATCGGTGCGGCGGAACCGGTGGTGCTCCGACCGGTGGTCAGCAACCGGTTCCGTTCGGCGCTCGGCGGGGCGGTGTGCATGGCCGCCCAGGCGGGCATCGCCGTCCTGGACACCGGCGACGGCGGCGTCCCCGCGGCCGTCGCGGCGGCCCGGGGCGCGACCCTGGCCGCGTACAAGCACGCGTACTTCCACCCGGAGCGGCTGAACGAACTGATCGCCCGGATCTCGGCGGAACGCGGCGAGGACCTGGACGTGCAGTGCTTCTTCAACGACCGCAGCACCCGCCCGGCAGCCGCCCCGACCGACCCGCCCCCCACCCCGACCGCCCTACGGGCCGCCCGGGCCCGCAGCACCTTCCGCTGGGTCCGGCGCACCGACCTGCCCGGACGGATCCTGCAGGCCCAGTTCGAGGACGCCCCGGAGGGCCTGCTGATGGAAGTCCTGACGGACACCCGGCACGTCTCCCCCGCCGACGCCGAGACGCTGGCGCGCACGGTGGAGGAACTGGCGGTCGGAGCCGCGCTCGACTTCCTGACGGCGGACGGGGAGGCGGGGGCGGGGGCGGAAACGGAGCCGGAAGCCGGTGCGGGCAAGGAGCCTGACGTCGCGGGCGCGAACGCCGTCCCGGGCGCGGACGCCGGTGCGGACGCGGGCGCGGACGCGGGCGCGGACGCCGGTGCGGCGGGGGCGGGGGTGCGGCGGTGACGTCGCTGTTCGCGGTCTCGGACCACCTGCCGGCCGGGCGGGTGCCGATCGAGGCGTTGGCCGGGGAGCTCGGGTTGACGCCGATGCAGGTGCGGATCTTCCGCCGGTACCACGGGCTGGGCGAGGTCAGCCGGGACGAGGGCGGCAGTCTGCTGGACCTGTTGCGCGGCGCGGTCGCGGGGCTGGCGCCGCTGCGCGGCCGGGAGCACCTGGTGCGCTACGTGCTGCACGCCCGGTCCTTCCCGACCGTCGCCCCGTACCCGTACGACCCGGTGCGGGAGCTGTGTGCGGAGCTGGGTCTGGACCCGGGGGTGCCGGTGTTCTCGGTCGGCCACCACGCCTGTGCCTCGGGCCTGTTGTCGATCGACGCGGCGGGCCGGCTGCTGGCCGCGGACGGCGATCCGGACGCGCTGGCGCTGGTGCTGGCCGGGGAGAAGGCGTTCACGCCGGAGGCGGCGGCGGTGCCGGGGAGCTCGTTCTTCGGCGAGGGTGCCGGGGCGTGCCTGGTCTCGGCGTCCGGCGGGCGTGACCGGGTGCTATCGTACGCGGTCGACCTGCGCGGCGAGTTCGACACCGTCACGGACTCGGCGGAGCTGGAGTCGGAGTTCCAGCGGATCTACGGCGAGGCGCTGGCGGCGGTGGTGCGCGCGGCCGTCGAGGAGGCCGGGCTGACGCTGGAGCGGGTCACGGCCGTCCTGCCGCACAACGTCAACCGGGTGGCCTGGCACCAGGTCTGCCGGGTCCTGGGCTACCCGCGCGAGCGGGTGGTGCTCGACCACGTGCCGACGGTCGGGCACGTCTTCTGCGCCGACCACTTCGTCAACCACCGCACCGCCCGGCAGCGCGGCCTGCTGCGCCGGGGCGAACCGTACGTGATGGCCGCGGCGGGCGCCGGGCGCGGTGCGACGTTCGCCGCCATGGTCCTCCAGCACTGACCGTCCTCCCCCTCTCTCCGCGAAGGATCCCCTCATGGCCTCTTCCGATCAACTGACCGCCGCCATCTGTGAGTTGCTGCCGGTCGTGCTCAAGCGCGAGGTGTCCGGCGCGGACGCCGGCACCGAACTGCTGGACGCCCTCGGGCTGAACTCGACCACCGGCCTGGAGCTCGTCCTGGAACTGGAGGAGCGCCTCGGCCTGGAGATCAGCGTGGAGGACCTCGGCCGGGACGACTTCGCCACCGTCGGCTCGCTGGCCGCGTACGTCGCGGACCACCTGCTGGCGGACGCGTGAGCCTGCGCACCCTGCTGCCGCCCGCCCCGGCCGGCGCCCCCGCGCCCCGCTGGGGGGTGCGCCGGGCCGCCCGGCTGGCCTTCCCGGAGCCGTCCGCGCTGGCCGCCGACCCGGTGCACGCGGCCCGGCTGCACCGCTACCTGACCGATCTGCTCGCCCCGTACGGCCTGTCCGTCCGCACGGACGCGCCGGGCACGCCGGGCCTGCCAGGCGCGCCGGACGCGCCGGACGCGGGTTCGCCGGGCCCGCCGGTCTCCGGGCAGTCGTACGGGGAGATGGCCGAGGCGCTGATCCGGGCGGTCGTCCCGGCGGGCGAGCAGGTCGACCTGCTGGTGCTCGCGCACTCCGTCCCCGACCTGACCCCGGGCCGGGCCACCGCCTGCCGGCTGGGCCACGTCTGTCCGGGCGCCCCGCTGTCCTTCGCGGTCAGCGGCCAGGACGGCACGGCCGCGTTCACCGCGCTGCGGCTGCTGACGGCGTACGCGGACTCGGCCGGGCTGCGGCGGGCGCTGCTGCTGGTGGTCGAGCAGGACGCGCTGCCGTACGACCCGGGCGTCCCGGTCGCGCTGCCCGCCGTCAGCCGGGGCGTCGCGCTGCTGTTCGGCGACCCGCTGCCGGGCGAGCGCGTCCTGCGGCTCGACCCGGCCGGCATCACCCCCGCCGGACCGCACCCCGCCGACCCGGCCCAGCCCGGCACCGGCCTGTGGTGGGAACTGGGGGCGCTGTCCTCGCCCGAGGAGGCCCCGGACCGGACCGGCGAGGTACCGCGATGACCACCCCGCGCCACCCGACCCACCACCACGACCACCACCAACCGACCTCCCCCGCCAGCGAATTCGTCACGGCAGAGGCGGACGAGGAGACACCCGGGCGCAGCCCCGGCCCGGACCGGCGAGGTGCCGCGATGACCGCCCCGCTCCGCCTGACCGATTACCGCGCCCGCGGGTACCGCCGGCTCCCCTCCTCCGTGCGCGACTTCGTCGAGGGCGGGGCGGGCGAGGAGCGGACGCTGGGGGCGAACCTGCGGGCCTTCGGGCGGGTGGTGCTGCGGCCCCGGGTGCTGGTCGACGTGTCGGCCCCCGACACCGCGACCGAGCTGCTCGGTGCCCCGCTGGCCACCCCGGTCGGCGTCGCGCCCACCGCGTACCACCGGCTGCTGCACCCCGAGGGCGAGCTCGCCACCGCCCGCGGGGCCGGGCGGGCCGGGGCGCTGTACGTGGTGAGCCTGTTCGCCTCCCGGACGCTGGAGGAGGTGGCCGCCGCGGCCACCGGGCCGTGCTGGCTGCAGCTGTACTGGCTGCGCCGCCGCGAGGTGCTGGCGGACCTGGCCGGGCGGGCCGCCGCGGCCGGCTACCGGGCCCTGGTGCTGACCGTGGACGCCCCGTACCTGGGCCGCCGGCACCGCGACGCCCGCAACGGCTTCGCGATCCCGCCGGACGTCCGGGCCGTCAACCTGGACCCGGCACTGATGGCCGCCGCCCACCGGCCCGCCCCCGGCCGTTCCGCGCTCGCCGTGCACACGGCCGAGGCCGTCGACCCGTCGGTGACCTGGTCCGACCTGGCCTGGCTGCGCGCCCGCAGTCCGCTGCCGCTGGTCCTGAAGGGCGTCCTGACCGGCGAGGACGCCCGGCGGGCCGTCGAGCACGGGGCGGACGCGGTCGTGGTCTCCAACCACGGCGGCCGCCAGCTCGACCGCGCCCCGGCCGCGTTGGACGCCCTGCCGGAGGTGGTGGACGCGGTCGGCGGCGCCTGCCCGGTGCTGTTCGACGGCGGGGTCCGCAGCGGCGCGGACGCCTTCGCCGCGCTGGCGCTCGGCGCGCGGGCGGTGCTGCTCGGCCGCCCGGTCCTGTGGGGCCTGGCGGCCGACGGCGCGGACGGCGTGGCCGGGGTGCTCGGCGTGGCCACCGAGGAGCTCGCCCACACCATGGCCCTCACCGGCCGTCCCTCGCTCTCCGTCCTGGACCGTTCCGCGGTCTCGCTGGCGGCGCCGCGATGACCGCCCGCCAGGACGACGCCGTGCTGCTGCACCTCGTCCCCGACCCCGGCCCCGGCCTCCCCCTCACCCCGCTGCTGGCCGACCTCTCCCCCGCCGAGCGGCTGCGCGCCGACACCTGCCGCGACCCCGACACCCGGCGCCGCTACGTCCTCGCCCACGCCGCCCTGCGCCGCCTGCTCGCCGACCGCCTCGGCACCGCCCCCGCCGCGCTCCGCTGGCGGCACGGCCCGCACGGCAAACCCGCCCTCCCCGACGGCGGCCCCCGGTTCAACCTGTCGCACTCCGGTGCCTTCGCCCTCGTCGCCCTCTCCCCCGTCCGCCCGGTCGGCGTCGACCTGCAACGCGTCCTCCCGCACACGGACCCCGCCGCGATGGCCGCCCGCTACTTCCCCCCGGCGGAGGGCCGCCTCGTCCGCGCCGCCGCCGACCCCGCCGCCTGCTTCGCCCGCCTCTGGGCCCGCAAGGAGGCCCTGGTCAAGGCGCACGGCGGCCGCCTCGTCGAGGGCCTGCGCGTCCCCGTCGAGGACCTGCGCGTCCCCCTCGGACCCGCCACCGCCCCCGAGGACGCCTGGTCCCGCGCCTACCGCCTCACCGACACCCCCGCCCCGCCCGGCTACCACGCCGCCCTCGCCCTCGCCGGCACCGCCCCGTTCCACGTCACCACCCGCACCTGGAGCTGGACCTGACCGCCCCGGGGCGGGGTCAGTCGCGGAGTTCGGCGGGGAGGAGGTCCGGCGGGGCGTCCTGGTAGGTGACGGGGCGGAGCCAGCGGTGGATGGCGCTGGTGCCGACGGAGGTGGTGGGGGTGGTGGCGGCGGGGTAGGGGCCGCCGTGCTGCATGGCGGGGGTGACGGCGGTGGCGGTGGGCCAGGCGTTGAGGACGAGGCGGCCGGCCAGGGGGGCGAGGCGGGCGAGGAGGGGGAGGGTGCGGGCGGGGGGTTCGTCGGGGGCGTGGTGGCGGGCGGCGGTGAGGGTGCCGGGGAGGCGGGCGAGGACGGCGGGCAGGTCGGTGTCGTCGTGGTAGCGGACCAGGACGGTGAGCGGTCCGAAGCACTCGTCGAGCAGGTCGTCGTGGAGGTCCTCGGCGGCGACGGCGAGCAGGCCGGGGCGGACGGCGAGCGGGGCGTCGGCGGTGGGGGCGGGGCCGGGAGCGAGGAGGACCTCGACGCCGGGGAGGGCGGCGCGGTGGGCGGCGCCGGCGAGGTAGTTCTCGCGGATGCGCGGGTCGAGCAGGGGTGCGGCGGGGGCCTGGGCGGCGGCGGTGGTGGCGGCCCGCTCCAGGGCGTCCAGGGCGGGGCGGGCGGCGGGCACGAGGACGAGGCCGGGTTTGGTGCAGTACTGGCCCTGGCCGAGGGTGTAGGAGGCGGCCAGGCCGGTGCCGATCTCGGCGGCGCGGGTGGCGGCGGCGCGTTCGGTGACGACGACGGGGTTGAGGCTGCCGAGTTCGCCGTGGAAGGGGATGGGGCGGGGGCGGGCGGCGGCGAGGTCGTGCAGGGCGCGGCCGCCGCGCAGCGAGCCGGTGAAGCCGACGGCGGCGGTGAGCGGGTGCTGGACGAGGTGGGTGCCGGCGGCGAAGCCGTGGACGGTGCCGAGGACGTCGGCGGGCAGGCCGACCCGCTCGGCGGCTCCGCGCAGCAGGCGGGCGCAGAGTTCGCCGGTCTCGGGGTGGCCGGGGTGGGCCTTGACCACGACGGGGCAGCCGGCGGCGAGGGCGCTGGCGGTGTCGCCGCCGGGGACGCTGAAGGCGAGCGGGAAGTTGCCGGCGGCGAAGACGGCGGCGACGCCGAGCGGGGTCTTGGTGCGGCGCAGGTCGGGGCGGCCGGTGGCGGGGTCGGCGCGGTCGATCCGGACCTCGAGGTAGCCGCCGTCCGCGACGGTCCGGGCGAAGCTGCGCAACTGGTGGGTGGTGCGGGCGAGTTCGCCGGTGAGGCGGGCTTCGCCGAGGGCGGTCTCGGCGTCGGCGGTGGCCAGGATCTCGGGGCGGGCGGCGTCCAGGGCGTCGGCGGCGGCGTGCAGCAGGGCGGCCCGGCGGGGGCGGTCGGCGAGCGCGTCGAGGGTGCGGGCGGCGGCGGTGACGGCCCGGTCGACGTCGGCGGGGCCGGCTTCGCGGGCGGGGTGGGCGCGGACGGCTCCGGTGCGCGGGTCGGTGCTGGGGACGGGGGCGCCGGTTCGGGTTCGGTCGGTCATGGCGCGGGCCTCCTCGTGGGGTGGCGGGGTCGGGTAGCGTCCGGTGCACGGCGGGGTGCGGCCCGCTGTGGGGCCGGACGGCCCGTCAACCCTCAGTTGTTCAGTATGCTGAACGGCAGTCAACTATTTGAACTTCGCGGGACGATACGCCGCGGGACAGAATGGGGTCAAGGATGCCCTCGCCGACCAACGCCGCCCGGGGCGGCACCCACCGGGGCGACACCGGCCGAGACGGCGCCGACCAAGGCGGCGGCCCGGGCCCCGGCCCGAGCGGCGGCCCGAGCGGCGGCGCCCAGGTGAAGTCCGCCGTGCGGACGGTGGAGCTGCTGGAGTACTTCGCGGGGCGGCCCGGGATGCACAGCCTGGCGGAGGTGCAGGAGCAGACCGGCTACCCGAAGTCGAGCCTGTACATGCTGCTGCGCACGCTGGCCGAGCTGGGCTGGGTGGAGACGGACGCGACCGGCACCCGGTACGGCATCGGGGTGCGGGCGCTGCTGGTGGGCAGCTCGTACATCGACGGGGACGCGGTGGTGGCCGCGGCCCGCCCGGCGCTGGACGTGCTGGCGGAGGACACCGGGGAGACCATCCACCTGGCCCGGCTGGACGGGGCGAACGTGGTGTACCTGGCGACCCGTCAGTCCCAGCACAGCCTGCGGCCGTTCACCCGGATCGGGCGGCGGCTGCCGGCGCACTCGACCTCGCACGGCAAGGCGCTGCTGGCGACGCTGGGCGACGAGGCGGTGCGGCGGCTGCTGCCGGAGCGGCTGGAGCCGCTGACCGAGCACACCCACACCGACCGGGAGGAGCTGATCCGGGAGCTGGCCGAGGTGCGCGCCCGGGGCTACGCGGTGGACCGGGAGGAGAACACGCTGGGGCTGCGCTGCTTCGGGGTGGCGATCCCGTACCGCACCCCGGCCCGGGACGCGGTGTCGGTGTCGGTGCCGGTGGCGCGGCTGACGCCGGGCCGCGAGCAGACCATCCGGGACGCGCTGTTCGACGCCCGGGACCGGCTGACCCTGGCCACCCGGCACCTGTGAGCCCCGCCCCCGCCCGCCGCTGACGCGGCGTCATGTACCTTTCGGCGCCCCGCACCCCGCGTGCGGGGCGCCGTCGCGTTCCGGCGCCGGACGCCTTGACAGGGCCGCGCGGGGCTCCCTAGGTTGCGGACACGGATGCGACCGACGTTCACGTCCGTGAACCACGGTCGTCCGACCGCACCGCGCACCGCACGCATGCACCCCACCCGACCAGCTCGACGAGGAGCACCGTCATGCGTCTGCCCCGCACCGTCCGCACCGCCGGACCGCTGTTCGCCGCCGCCGCCCTGTGCGGCTCGCTCGCCTGCGTCCCGCCCGCCCACGCCGCCGACCTCGGCCACTCCGTGCTGGCCGCGAAGGACGGCTGGGCCTCCGCCACCACCGGCACCACCGGCGGGTCGAAGGCGGACGCCGCGCACACCTTCACCGTCTCCACCCGGGCCCAGCTGGTGGCGGCGCTGGGCGGCAAGAACTCCGGCAACGGCTCGAACGCCACCCCGAAGATCGTCTACGTCTCGGGCGTCATCGACCTCAACACCGACGACTCCGGCAAGCACCTGAACTGCTCGGCGTACGCCGTGAACGGCTACTCGCTGCCCGCGTACCTGGCGGCCTACGACCCGAAGACCTGGGGCACCTCGGCGGTGCCCTCGGGGGCCCAGGAGGACGCCCGCGCCGCCTCGCAGAAGAAGCAGGCCGACAAGGTGCAGATCAACGTCGGCGCGAACACCACCGTCGTCGGCGTCAACGGCGGCACGCTGCGCGGCGGCGGGCTGGTGGTGAAGAACGTGGACAACGTGATCGTCCGCAACCTGTCCTTCGAGAACGCCGCCGACTGCTTCCCGCAGTGGGACCCGACCGACGGCTCGACCGGCAACTGGAACTCCGAGTACGACGCGATGACCGTCTACGGCGCCACCCACGTCTGGGTGGACCACGACACCTTCTCCGACGGGGCCGTGCCGGACTCCAGCCTGCCGAAGTACTTCGGCCGGGTCTACGAGGTCCACGACGGGCTGCTGGACGTGGTCAAGGGCGCGGACTACGTCACCGCCTCCTGGAACGTGTTCCGGGACCACGACAAGACCAACCTGATCGGCAACAGCGACAGCGCCTCCGCCACCGACGCGGGCCACCTGCGGGTGACCTTCCACCACAACCTGTGGCAGAACACCGTGCAGCGCGCGCCCCGGGTCCGCTTCGGGCAGGTGGACGCCTACAACAACTACTACGCGCCGACCGCCGGGGACTACGAGTACGGCATCGGGGTCGGCAAGTCCTCGCAGATCGTGGCGCAGAACAACTACTTCGCGCTGCCCTCCGGCATCACCGCCGCCCAGGTGCTCTACAACTGGGGCGGCACCGCGCTGACCGCGAGCGGCAACTCCGTCAACGGCACCGCCACCGACCTGACCGCCGCCTGGAACGCCGCCAACCCCGGCAAGCAGCTGGGCACTTCGGCGGGTTGGACGCCCACCCTGCGCACCGGGGTGGACGCGGCGAACACCGTCCCGGCGAAGGTCACCGCGGGCGCGGGCGCCGGCCGGCTCTGAGCCCCCGCGGCGCGGCCGCGCACCGCGAGGGCCCCGGCGGAACTCCTTCCGCCGGGGCCCTCGCCCGTTCCCTCCGGGGTATCCGAGTGAGCGTCAAGAAGGCTGGTTGGCATGGCTGTTCAAGTAGGAGCGGACGGCGGCCAGGTCGGCGTCGGAGGCCAACCCGGCGTGGTACAGGCGCAGTTCGTCGGCGTCCTGGACGTCCCGCGGCGGGCCGCCGCCGAGCGCGGCGACCACCGGGAGGTTGGCGGCCAGCACGGTGCCCGGGCGGCGGTGCGGGGCGGCGAGCGGCAGCAGGTGGGACGGCAGGACCAGGCCGTCGGTGCGGGCCAGCAGCCAGTCGGCCTCGACGCCGGGGTTGGGGCCGCTGCGGTGCGGGAGCGGGTCGGCGTGCAGCAGGATCCGGAAGCCGGGCGGGGCGGCGGCCCGGACGGCGGCGACCGCGGCGGCCTGCAGCCGGCGGGCGGCGGCCAGCCGGTGGGTCCGGGCGACGGCGGCCAGGTCGGCGCCCAGCAGCCGCTCGACCCGCTCCCACTCCTGCGCCGGATCGGTTTCGGGCCCCGCCGTTCCGGGCCCCGCCGTTTCGGGCGCGCCGCGCCACAGCGGTTCCAGGGCGGCCCGGGTCGCCGCGCGCAGGGCGTCGGCGTCGGGGCCGTAGCCGGCGCGGCAGGCGGGGCAGAAGCACAGCGACATCAGGAACTGCCCGGCGGGGCCGAGCGGAACGCCGCCGATCTTGTCGTGGGCGTGCAGGTGCGCGAGCCCGTACCAGCCGCAGGACTCCAGTTCGGTGCCGGTGGCGCCGGGCCGGACGGCGGCCTCGGCGGCGAGGTCGGCGCAGTACTCGACGACCTCGTCCTGGGCGATGCACGGCGCCCAGGGGTAGGACTCGCCGTAGGCGTTGTGCACGGTGCGGTGCGGGTTCTCGCGTCCCAGGCGGGAGTTGTGGGCGAGCACCACCCAGCTGTGCACGTCGAGCCCGGCGGCGGTGAGGGCGGTGGCGGCCTCGCCGAACGGGTCGGCGCCGTCCAGCCAGTGCTGGGCGGCGGGGCGCAGCGCGCGGCCGCGCCAGCGGGCGGGGTCGGGCGGGTAGTAGGCGGCGAAGTGCGGGGCGGTGACGATCCGCCGGGCGGGGTGGCGGGGGGTCAGGGCGCGGGTGGAGTGGTAGGCGGCGGCGAGGGTGGTGCCGTGCAGGCCGAGTGCGGCGAGCCGCTCGGGGGCGGCGGGGTCGCCGGTGACGTCCCACGGGTAGAGGAAGGCGCTGGCGCGCACGGGGTCTCCTGGCGGGCGGGGCACCCGGCCGGTGGTGCGCCGGCCGGACACCGGGCGGGCGGGTCAGAGCAGGGTGCGGCCGTGGGCGACCAGTTCGGCGAGGGCTTCGACGTGGGCGGGGGCGGGTTCGGCGAGCGGGGCGCGGACGGTGCCGACGTCGAGGCCGTCGAGCCGGACACCGGCCTTGACCAGCGAGACGGCGTAGCCGCGGCCCTGGTTGCGCAGTTCGACCAGCGGGCGGAAGAAGCCGTCGAGCAGGCGGTGGGCGAGGGCGTCGTCGCCGCCGTTGACGGCCCGGTGGAAGGCGAGGGCGAGGTCGGGGGCGAAGCAGAAGACGGCGGAGGAGTAGAGGGTGACGCCGAGGCCGCGGTAGGCGAGGCCGGTGAGTTCGGCGGTGGGCAGGCCGTTGAAGTAGCGGAAGTCCAGGCCGGGGTGGGTGGTGCGGACGGCGCTGATGACGCGTTGCAGCAGGTCGAGGTCGCCGATGCCGTCCTTGAACCCGATGACGTTGTCGAGGGCGGCGAGGGCGGCGACGGTGTCGGGTTCGAGGACGGCGTTGTCGCGGGCGTAGACGATGACGCCGAGCCGGGTGGCCCGGGCGAGGTCGGTGTAGTGCCGGAGCAGGCCCTGCTGGGAGGGCTTGACCAGGTAGGGCGGCAGGGCGAGGACGCCGTCGGCGCCGGCCTCCTCGGCGCGGCGCAGGAACTCCAGGGCGAGGGCGGTGCCGTGGCCGACGCCGGCGACCACGGGGACGGCGCCGGCGGTCTCCTCGACGGCGGCGGCGACCACGGCCCGGTACTCGTCGAGGTCGAGGGCGTGGTACTCGCCGGTGCCGCAGGCGGCGAACACGGCGCCGGCGCCGGCGTCGAGGCGGGCCCGGACGTGGGCGCGGAAGGCGGCGAGGTCGAGGCGGCCGTCGGGGGCGAAGGCGGTGACGGGGAAGAACAGCAGGCCGTCGAGGCGGCTGCGCAGGCGGTCGGGCGTGTCGGGCACGGGGGTCTCCTGTCGGGACGGCGGGAGGGGCGCTGCTGCGGCACCACAGCAGCGTTATACATCATTCTGATTGCAGTACACATCCATGAACGAAGAATCAAAATCCTTGCGTGCGAAGAGGGTTGACGGCCCATCACACCCTCCCTAGGGTGTCCACACATGTGAACGGCGTCCACGAATGTAGAGGAGGTGAGCTCCCCGTGACGCTCGCCGGTCCGTACGGAGCCCGCGTCCGCCGGGCACTCACCCCGTACGCCCTGATCGCTCCGACCGCGCTGCTGCTGGTGGGTTTCCTGCTGGTCCCGCTCGGCAGCGTCGGCTACTACGCACTGCAGCACCGGGTGGTGAACGAGCCGTACGACGACGCCTTCGTCGGGCTGGACAACTTCTCCCGGATGCTGGGCGACCAGCAGTTCTGGCACAGCCTGCTGTTCTCGGCGAAGTGGGTGGCCGCCGAGGTGGGCCTGCAACTGCTGCTGGGCCTGGCCCTGGCCCTGATCGTGAACGAGACCTTCGTCGGCCGGGCAGTGGCCCGGGCGCTGGTGTTCTCGCCCTGGGCGGTGTCCGGGGTGCTGACCACCGGGATCTGGCTGCTGCTGTACAACCCGGCCACCGGGGTCTTCCACCAGCTGTCCGCACTCGGCCTCGGCGACCCGGCGACCTCGGTGCTGGGCGACCCGGGCACCGTGTTCCCGGCCGTGGTGGTGGCCGAACTCTGGCGCGGCGTCCCGTTCTTCGCCATCCTGGTCCTCGCCGACCTGCAGTCCGTCCCGAAGGACCTGTACGAGGCGGCGTCGATCGACGGCGCGGGCCGGCTGCGCAGCTTCTGGCACGTGACGCTCCCCCACCTGCGGGACGCCATCGTGCTGGCCACCCTGCTGCGCGCGGTGTGGGAGTTCAACAACGTCGACCTGCTGTACACCCTGACCAACGGCGGCCCGGCCGGGGCGACCACCGGCCTGCCGCTGTACGTGGCCCAACTGGCCCGCAAGTCCTACGACTTCGGCTACGGCTCGGCGCTCACCGCGGCGGCCTTCGTGCTGCTGCTGTTCTGCTCGGTGCTGTACCTGCGGCTCAGCCGCTTCGAGGGCCGGGGCGAGGGGGTGCGGCGATGAGTTCCGAAGCCACCCCGCTGCCCGCCGCCCGCCGCCCCGCCGCCCGGGTCCCCCGGCGCGCCGCCGTCCGGGCGGGCACCGGGCGGGTGCTGCGGCTGTTCCTGCCGCTGGGCCTGTACCTGGTCTTCACCCTGGTCCCGTTCTACTGGATGCTGCTGTTCGCGCTGCGCCCGGCCGGCTCCACCGCGCTGCTGCCCTGGCCGGTGACCTTCGAGCACTTCGACACGGTGTGGAACGGCATGGGCTTCCGCACCTACTTCACCAACAGCGTGCTGATCGCCGTCCTGACCCTGGTGTCGGTGACCTTCTTCGCCCTGATGGGCGGGTACGCGCTGGCCAGGTTCCGCTTCCGCGGCCGGCGGGCGTTCATGCTGGCGCTGCTGTGCACCCAGTTCGTGCCGGGCGCGATGATGCTGATCCCGCTGTTCAACGTGTTCCGGCTGCTGCACCTGATCGACACCCGGTGGAGCCTGGTGGTCGCCGAGACGGTCTTCCAGCTGCCGCTGGCGATGATCCTGATGAGCGGCTTCGTGAAGAACGTGCCGGTGGAGCTGGAGGAGTCGGCGATGGTGGACGGCTGCGGCCGGCTGCGCGCCTTCCTCGCCGTGGTGCTGCCGCTGCTGCGGCCGGGCATCGTCGCGGTGGGCTCGTTCGCCTTCATCGGCAGCTGGAACAACTTCCTGTTCGCGCTGATGTTCCTCAACGACCCGGAGCTGCAGACCGTCCCGGTGGGGCTGCAGACCACCATCGGCGAGAACACCGTGGACTTCGGCGCGCTGGCCGCGGGCGGCGTGGTCGCCGCGGTGCCGGTGGTGCTGGTGTTCGCCTTCGTGCAGAAGTACCTGGTCCAGGGCCTGAGCGCCGGCGCCGTCAAGGGCTGAGCGCCGCCCGTCCCGCGAGTTCCCCGACCCCGCGCTCCCCGTCCCGCGAGTTCCCCGCGCGTTCCCCGACCCCGGGCTCCCTCCCGCCCCCGTCACAGACAGGACTCCCCACCCATGGCCCGTCCCCTGCGCAGCGCCGCCGCGGCCCTCACCGCGCTCGGCCTGCTGACCGCCTGTTCCGCCTGCTCCTCGGGCGGCTCCTCCGGTGACTCCGCGAAGAAGACGGTGATCACCTTCTGGGACAACAACGCCGGCCCGGCCCGCACCCCGCTGTTCCAGCACCTGATCGACGGGTTCGAGAAGGAGCACCCGGAGATCGAGGTCAAGTACGTCGGGGTGACCAGCTCCGAGGTCGCCGAGAAGTACAACACCGCGATCGCCGCGCACTCCACCCCCGACGTCGGCGGCGTCACCACCGCCCTGCTGGCCTCGCTCACCGCGCAGAAGGCGCTCGTCCCGCTCGACGACCGGCTGGCGGGCAGTCCGCTGAAGGGGGAGCTGTCGGCGGCGATGCTGGAGACGTCGAGGGCCGCGGCCGGCGGCAAGGGCCTGTACCAGCTGCCGTCCTCCGGCAACCAGGACGTGATCTGGTACCGGGCGGACAAGTTCGAGGCGGCCGGGATCGCGGTCCCGAAGACCTGGGACGAGCTGTTCGCCGCCGCGGCGAAGCTCACCGACAAGCCGGCGAACCAGTACGGCTTCACCATCCGCGGCGGCGCGGGCTCCGGCTTCCAGGTGCTCGCCGAGGCGTACGCCTACTCCGGGATCACCGGCGTGTTCGACGCGGACGGGAAGTCCACCGTCGACGACCCGAGGAACGTCGAACTGATCGCGAAGATCGCCGCCCAGTACAGGAACACCACCCCGGAGGCCGACGTCTCCAACGCCTACCCGCAGATGCTCGCCCAGTTCCAGGCCGGCCAGGTGATGATGGTGCACCACAACCTGGGCTCCACCAAGGACGTGAAGTCCGCGCTCGGCGACAAGGCGGCCGGCATGCTGCTCCCGGCCGGGCCGGACGGCACCGCGACGCTGGCCAACCCGGTCGACGGCTTCGGGGTGTTCAAGAACTCCAAGCACCAGGACGCTGCCTGGACCTTCCTGGAGTACCTGGACTCGCACGCGTCGAACTCGTACTGGAACGAGAACGCCGGGCAGATCCCCGCCAACACCGCGGCCTACGCGGACGACTGGTACGTCAGGTCGGGCATCACCAAGCAGGCCGGGGACGCGCTGAACAGCGGGAAGCTGGTGCAGCCGCCGGTCTACCTTCCGCAGTACTCGAAGATCACCAAGACCGAGGCGGAGCCGAACTTCCAGAAGGTGCTGCTGGGCCAGATGTCCCCGGCGGACTTCGCCGCGTCGGTGGCCGGGGCGCTGACCAAGGCGCAGGCCGACTACCGGGCGAAGAACGGCTGACGGGGGTGGCAGCCGTCGAATCGGTCGAGGTGACCTTCTTCACCACCCTCGCCCGCACCGCCGTCGACCCGCACGGCCACCGGCACCCCGCCGAGCCGCACCGGGTCCGCGAGGCCCTGCTGACCGTCACCGACGCCGACGGCGTCGCCGGGCGGGTGCTGGTGCAGCCCGACCACCTGCGCCCGCACGTGCTGGAGAAGTACGTCCGGCCCGCGCTGCTCGGGCAGGAGGCGCTGGAGCGCGAGCGGCTGTGGACCGCGCTGGCCCGGCGCCAGCGCGGCGCGGGCGGCGGCCTGACCGACCGGGCGCTGTGCTTCGTCGACCTGGCGCTGTGGGACCTGGCGGGCCACCGGCTGGGCCAGCCGGTGTGGCGGCTGCTCGGCGGCGCCCGCCGGGAGGCCCCCGCGTACGCCTCCACCATGTGCGGCGACGAGATGCCCGGCGGGCTGGCCACCCCGGCGGACTACGCGGCCTTCGCGGTGCGGCTGGTCGAGCAGGGCTACCGGGCGATCAAGCTGCACACCTGGATGCCGCCGGTGGCGGGCGCGCCGAGCGTGGCGCTCGACGTCGCGGCCTGCACGGCGGTGCGCGCGGCGGTCGGCCCGGACGTCGAACTGATGCTGGACGCCAACCACTGGTACTCGCGCACCCAGGCGCTGCGGCTCGGCCGGGCGCTGCAGGAGCTGGGCTTCTCCTGGCTGGAGGAGCCCATGGAGGAGGCGTCGGTGTCCTCCTACCGGTGGCTGGCCGAGCAGTTGGACATTCCGGTGATCGGCCCGGAGACCTCCTGGGGCAAGAACTTCACCCGCGCCGAGTGGGCGGCCTCCGGCGCCTGCGACATCCTGCGCACCGGCACCACCGACGTCGGCGGCATCACCCCGGCGGTGCGCACCCTGCACCTGGCCGAAGCGTTCAACCTGGACTGCGAGGTGCACGGCAACGGCTCCGGCAACCTCGCCCTGCTCGGCGCCAGCACGCACAGCCGCTGGTACGAACGCGGCCTGCTGCACCCGCTGGTGGACTTCGACCTGCTGCCGCCGCACCTGAACTCGGCGGTCGACGCGATCGACGGACGCGGCGTGGTGGTCTTCCCCGAACGCCCGGGCCTGGGCGACGATTTCGACCTCGACTACATCAAGTCCCACACCCTGGAGGTGTCGTGACACTCGTTCTGCTCACCGGTGCGGCCGGCGGCGTCGGCACCATGCTGCGCGAGCTGCTGCCCCCGTACGGCCACCGGCTGCGGCTGGCCGACCTGAAGCCCGTCGCGGACGCGCCGGACGCGCTGGCCTTCGACCTGGCCGACGCCGACGCCGTCCGGGCCGCGGTGCGCGGCGTGGACGCCGTCGTCCACCTCGGCGGGATCGCGCTGGAGGACACCTTCGCCAACATCGCGCACAGCAACATCGAGGGCACGTACCAGTTGTACGAGGCGGTGCGGGCCGAGGGCGTGCGCCGGGTGGTGTTCGCCAGTTCGAACCACGCGGTGGGCTTCACCCCTCTGCACGGCGAACTGCCGGTGCGCGCCGACGTCCCGCCCCGGCCGGACACCTACTACGGCCTGTCCAAGGTGTTCGGCGAGTCGCTGGCCTCGCTGTACGCCGACAAGTACGGGATCGAGACGGTCTCGCTGCGGATCGGCTCCTGCTTCCCCGAACCGCGCTCGCCCCGGATGCTCTCCACCTGGCTCAGCCCCGGCGACTGCGCCCGCCTGGTGCACGCCGCCCTCACCGCGCCCGGCGTCGGCCACACCGTGGTCAACGCGATCAGCGCCAACACCCGCGCCTGGTGGGACCTCGGCCCGGCCCGGGCGCTCGGCTACGAACCGCAGGACGACGCCGAGGCGTACGCCGGACGGATCCTCGCCGAGCACGGCGAACTGGACCCGGAGAGCGCGGACGCCCGGCTGCTCGGCGGGTACTTCACCACCCTGTAGCGGTGACCTCGACGCGTTCGCGCACCAGGTCGACCGCGGTGATCCGGCCCGCCACCCGCTGCCCCGGGGCCGGATCACCGCCGCGCAACCCGACCGGCAGGCCGTCCAGTCCGTCCAGTCCGTCCAGTCCGGCCGTGCCGTCCGGGCCGGCCACGACGGTGACCGGCGCGCCGACCCGCAGCTCCCGCAGCCGGGCCCACCGGACGTCGCCGGGAGCCGGGTCGGGGGCCCAGCGCAGGCGCAGGACGCCGTCCGGGTCGGGGCGGGCGGCGGTGAACAGCGGGAGGTCCTCGCCCACGTAGATCGACAGCAGCACGGCGCCCCGGGCGGCCGAGAGGTCGGGGGCAGGGCCGCCGGATTCGTGGATGCCGCCGGTGATCCGGCCGTCCGCGTGCTCGACGACCAGTTCGAAGGTGTCGTCCTCCTCGGTCAGCGCGGCCAGCCGCGCGGCCACCGCGCCGGGGTCGCCGAGGACGTCGGGCCGCACCGAGAGCCAGGCGCGCGGGGCGAGGCCGGCCCGGACGGCGTCGAGGTTGGCGGGGGTGAGCCGGTGCCAGCGGGTGGTGGCGGTGTGCTCCTCCAGCAGCGCGGCCCCGCCCTGCTCCACGCACCGGCGCAGCCGCGCCCAGAACTCCCGGTCGGCGGGGCGCGGTTCTACCTCGTGCGGCTCGGGTTCGGGATCGTACGGGGAGGCGTCGATCCGTTCGGCGAACAGCCCGGAGGCGTGGGTGGCGGCGACGGCCCGCTCGCACGGCAGGCGGCTGCCGACGTACAGGTACTGGTCGTAGCCGACGTGCGCGGCGAACCGGTCCTCGCACTCCAGCCGGCCCCAGAACCCGCTGTCGCGCAGCATCGCCCGCACCAGCTCCTGCGCGAGCGGTACGCCCACCCGCAGCCCGTCGTGCAGCCCGTCCCGGCCGCCGGGCAGCAGCGCGTCCAACTCGTCGTCCCCGTAAGGCGGTTCGATCCCGAAGTGGACCAGCCCCGAGGGCAGCGACGGCTCCCGGACCTCCAGCACGCCCACCCCGGAGTCCGCGGCGAACGCGGCGACGGCGGCGAGGTACGCGGCCTCGACCGGGCCGTGGTCGCTGTCGATGTCCTCGGCGCCGGTGTAGTGGCCGCGCTCGTCGCGGTCGGCGGGGTCGTACTTGGTGACGCGGTACACGTACGGCAGCATCGGGCGGTCACCGCTCCTCGGGGCCGACGGGCTCCGGGCCGACGGGGCCGCCCGGGGCGCGTTCGACCCGCCGGGGGCGGTCGGGGGCGGCGGTGCTCATCCGCGTGCTTCCCAGCGGGCGCCGGGGCCGACCACCAGCCGGCCGCCGGAGGGCAGCCGCAGCCCCCAGCCGGGAACGGCGTCCGGGGCAGGGAGGGCGGCGGGGAAGACGCTCAGCCGGTGGTCGCCGAACTCGATCCGGGTGCCCCAGCCGGGTTCGGTGATCCGGACGTCGGTGATCTCCCGGCCGACCAGCACCCGCAGGTCGGCGACCAGGCGCGGGAGCGCGTCGCCGGAGGCGGCGGCCGGCACGGGGCCGCCGGGGCCGGTGCGCTCCAGCCGCCAGTCGGGGCCGCCGACGGTCAGCCAGCGGTAGGCGAGCCCGTTCCTGCCGTTCGACCGGCGGTGCGTCAGGGCGAGCAGCAGCGCGAACCGGCCCCGGCTCTCGCTGGGGACGTGCACCGAGGTCACCTTCCCGCCGTGCAGCACCGCCAGCTGCCGCCGCAGGGCGGGCAGGTCCGTCGAGGTGCCGGGGTGCTGCAGCTCCGGAGCGGGGTCCGTCTGGGTCGTCACCGGACACAGTCTCCGGCCGGGGGCGGCCGGTCGTCCAACCGTTATCGGCGCGCCGCGTACGGGGGTTGACGCCGGTCCGGGCCGGGTCCGCGGCCGGGGCGCCCGGGACGCCGCCCACGGGCCGGGCGTCGACCGGACCCCCGGGTCGGCCGAAATCTCGTTCGAGCCACCATCGGTCGAACGGATGAATCGGACGACGGCTGCGCCCCGCGCGACCTCCCCGTCCGCGCCGCCCCGGACCTCGCGCGGGCAGCCGTCCCCGAACGGGCTCCCGCCCGGGCCGGGCGCCCGGAGCTGCTGGCGGCGCCGGCCGACGGCTACCGGCGCCCCTTCACGGCCGCGGAGCTGGAGTACCTGACGGTGCTGGCGGCCCTGGACGCGGTGTCCGGCATCCAGTACGGCGCCGCCGCCGGCGATCCCGAACTCCTGGAGCGCGGCCTGCGGACCCCGGCCCGGCTCCGCGATCCGTCCCTCGGCGGCCTGACGCGGGTCGTCATCGACTCCGGAGGGCCCACCCCGGCCGGGTGCCGGGGCCGGTTCAGGTCCAGGTCACCAGCAGGGCGGCGGCGGTGACGCCGGGGCCGAGGCCGAGGAGGAGGCCGCGGTCGCCGGGGCGGGGCGGGATGCGGTGGGTGCGGTCGAGGACGGAGAAGACGGTGGCGCCGCCGAGGTTGCCCTCCTCGTGCAGGACGTCGCGGGAGTGCCGGACGAAATCCGCGTCGACGCCGAGGGCCTTGGCCAGCCGGGTGAGGATGGCGGGGCCGCCGGGGTGCAGGACGCCGAAGTCGAGCGGGCCGCCGGCGTTGCGGTCGAGCCAGTCGAGCAGGGCGGGGGCGAGGTCGGTGACGGAGCGCAGCGAGTCGCGGGTGGAGGAGAAGTGGTCGCCGCGCTCGTCGGTGTACTTGCGGTAGCGCGCGACGGTGTGCGGGAGGGTGTGCTCCCAGGTGTGGTCGATCCGCAGGGCGGGGGCGCTGCCGAGCGGGCGGGCGGCGACCAGGGTGGCGGCGACGGCGTCGCCCCAGAGCGCCTTGTAGATCTGGTCCTCCAGGGTGCGGTCGGTGTCCTGGTAGAGGGAGGAGAGGAACTCGCCGACCAGGACGAGGACGGTGTGCCCGGGGTTCCGGGCGAGGTGCTCCTCGGCGAGGATCAGGGCGAGGGCGCCGCCGGCGCAGGCGGCCTGGGTGAGGCTGCGGACCCGGGTGCCGGGGCGCAGGCCGAGGTCGTTGAGCAGGTGGGTGCCGAGGCCGGGGACCTTGTCGGCGGTGGAGCTGGAGACGATCACGCAGTCGATGTCGCCGGGGGTGAGGTCGGCGTCGGCGAGGGCCGCGGTGGCGGCTTGCCGGGCGGCGGCGCGGACGGTGTCGAAGGTGGCGTCCTTGCGGTGGGCGGTGTCGCGGGCGGCGGTGATCTCCTCGTAGGGGGCGAGGTAGCGGCGGGTGCCGGGCAGGTTGTCGAGCGCCATGCCGATCGCGTCGTACTGCGGGTGGTCGGGGTTGCGGGCGAGGATGTCCGCGCGGATCCGGGCGGCGTCGACGGTGTGCGGTCCGCGGACGAGCGCGGGGCGGGCGACGTGGGCGGTGGTGCTGGGCATCGGCGGGACTCCCCCGGGTCGGCGCGACTGGGCGGGCGGCCGGGCCCGGAGCCTTCCGGGCGCGGCCGCTCGGCGCACGCACGCGGTCGCTCGGTGTACGCACGGGCGTGTGCGGGATCATCGCATCCCTTTTCCGACGCGCCGTCAATCCCCGTTCCGGGGGCCGGATTTCGGACCGTCCCGGTCCGGTTCAGCGGGGGCCGCGGGGGCGCATGCCGTGGGCCCGGGCGGTGGCCGAGGCGGCGTCGGAGGCGAGCAGGTCGAGCAGGTCGCGGGCGGCGGCGGGGCGGGCGGCGGTGCTGAGGACGGCGGCGGCGAAGGTGGAGGTGATGGCGGTGTCGCCGGGCAGCGGGCCGAGGATCCGGACGCCGGGGAGGCCGGCGAGTTCGCTGTGCTGCTGGAAGGCGAGGTCGGCGCGGCCGTCGGCGAGCAGCCGGCCGGCGGGGGTGCCGGGCGGGGCCTGGAGGAGGCGGACGCGGCCGTCCAGGCCGAGCCGGGTGACCAGGGCGCGCAGGGCGGTGCCGCTGGGGCCGGTGGAGTGGGCGACGGCGCGGGCGGCGGTGAGCAGGGCGCGCAGGTCGTCGGCGGTGTCGAGGGCGGCGGGCGGTGCGTCGGCGGCGACGGCGGCGACGGTCTCGGAGTCCCAGAGCGGCCGGGGGGCTTCCGCCAGTCCTTCGGCGTGCAGCGCGGCGAGCGCGTCGGCGGCGAGCACGGCCAGGTCGGCGGCGGCGCCCGCGCGGATCCGGCGGGCGACCTCGACGCCGTCGGCGGCCTCGAAGCGGACGGGGGGCAGCAGCGGGGCGAGGGCGGCGAGGGCGGGGCGGACGGCCATCGAGGTCAGGGCGAGCAGGTGCACGGGGGTTTCCTCCGGGGGGCGGGCGCGGGACGGGCGGGTGCGAGACTGGCGGGATGAGCGGGATGAGTACGGACCGGGTTTCGGCGGCGGGCAAGGTGCTGCAGGTGCTGGCGGCGTTCGACCGCGAGCACCCGTCGCGGACGCTGTCGGAGATCGCGCAGTGCACGGGCCTGGCGGTGAGCACGGCGCACCGGGTGGTGGCGGAGCTGGCGTCCTGGGGGGCGCTGGAGCGGGCCGAGGACGGGTCGTGGCACGTGGGGCTGCGGCTGTGGGAGATCGCCTCGGGGTGTCCGCGCACCCAGATCCTGCGGGACGCGGCGCTGCCGTTCATGCAGGACCTGTACGAGGCGACGCACGAGAACGTGCAGTTGGCGGTGCGCGAGGGCGCCGAGCTGGTGTTCGTGGAGCGGATCGCCGGGCACCGTTCGGTGGAGCTGCTGACGATGGTGGGCACCCGCTTCCCGGTGGCCTCCACCGGGATGGGCCGGGTGCTGCTGGCGCACGCGCCGCGCGAGTTCCAGGAGGAGGTGCTGGCGGAGCCGCTGCGCCCGTGGACGCCGTACACGGTGACGGATCCGCGGACGCTGCGGGCGCAGTTGGACCTGATCCGCCGGGAGCAGGTGTTCGTGAGCGACCGTCAGCTGTCGGAGAGCACGGTGGCGGTGGCCGCGCCGGTGCGGATCGGCCGGTCGGGGCCGGTGGACGCGGCGCTGGGGATCGTGGTGGCGGCGCGCGGCGCGGAGCGGGCGCGGGGGCTGCGGGAGCCGTTGCTGCGGGCGGTGCACGGGATCTCCGAGGAACTGGGGCGGCGGGCCCGCACGGCGCTCTGACCGGTCCAGTCTGCGCGGCGGGGGCGGCCGGGGGCGGGACGTTTCCGTCAGGCGGAAAGGGTGCGGACGGGCGGCGGGGTGAGCTGCCAACGTTCGGGGCGGGCCGGACCTCGTCCGGGCCGCCACCCTCACCCCGCCCCGCCCTGGAGCCGTCATGCCCGATTCCGCCGTCGACCCGGTCGACACCGTCACCGAAGTGCCCGTCGCGGTGGTCGGCGCGGGTCCGGCGGGGCTGATGCTGGCCCACCGGCTGGGCCGGGCGGGCGTGGACGCGGTGGCGATCGACCTGCGCGGCCGGGAGGAGATCGCCACCACCCACCGGGCGGGCATCCTGGAGGCGGACGCGGCCCGGGACCTGGTGGAGACCGGGGTGAGCGACCGGATCCTGCGCGAGGGCCACGAGCACGGGGGCACCGAGCTGCGCTTCGGCGGCCGGGCGCACCGGATCGACTTCCGCGAGCTGGTGGGCGCCTCGGTGTGGCTGTACCCGCAGACCGAGGTGTTCACCGACCTGGCGGACGCCCGGGAGCGGGACGGCGCCGCGGTGCACTTCGGGGTGCGCGGCACCGAGGTGCTGGACGTGGACACCGACCGGCCCCGGGTGCGCTTCACGGCGGCGGACGGGACGCGGCACGAGCTGCGGGCCCGCTACGTGGTCGGCGCGGACGGTTCGCGCAGCACCTGCCGGGGCCTGGTCCCGGAGCCGCTGCGCGTCCGGTACGGCACCGAGTACCCGTTCGCCTGGTTCGGCGTGCTGGTCCGGGCCCCGGCCAGCGCCCCGGAGTTGGTGTACGCGCACTCGGAGCACGGGTTCGCGCTGATCAGTCAGCGGACCGAGAGCGTGCAGCGGATGTACTTCCAGTGCGACCCGGACGAGCGGACCGCCGACTGGTCGGACGAGCGGATCTGGGCGACCCTGCAGGCCCGGGTCGCGGGCCGGGACGGCTTCCGGCTGGTCGAGGGCCCGGTCCTGGAGCGGTCGGTGCTGCGCTTCCGGTCCTTCGTGCAGGAGCCGATGCGCTGGGGTTCGCTGCTGCTGGCGGGCGACGCCGCGCACACCGTGCCGCCGACCGGCGCGCGCGGGCTGAACCTGGCGCTGCACGACGTGAAGGTGCTGGCGGGCGTGCTGCTGCGGGCGCTGGGCGCCGAGGGCGAGCCGGCGCTGGCCGACTACCAGCCGCTGGCGCTGCGCCGGGTCTGGCGGGCGCAGCACTTCTCGTCCTGGATGACCCGTCTGCTGCACACCGCGCCGGGCGCCGCGCCGTTCGAGCTGCGCCGCCAACTGGGCGAGCTGGACAGCGTGGTGGGCACCCGCGCGGGCCGCGCGTACCTGGCCGAGCAGTACACCGGCTGGCCGACCTCCGCCTGACACCCCCAACCTTCCGGGAGAACTCCGTGATCATCGACGCGCACGGCCACTTCACCACCGCTCCGCCGCAGCTCGCCGCCTGGCGCGAGCGCCAGGCCGCCGCCGCGGGCGACCCGGCCGCCGCCCCCGACCCGGCCGAGCTGCGGATCTCCGACGACGACCTGCGGGAGGCGATCGAGTCCAACCAGCTGCGGCTGATGGACGAGCGCGGCACCGACCTGACGGTGTTCTCGCCGCGGGCCAGCTTCATGGCGCACCACGTCGGCGACTTCGCGGTCTCCTCCGTCTGGGCGCGGATCTGCAACGACCTGGTGCACCGGGTGAGCGCGCTGTTCCCGGCGCGCTTCGCGATGGGCGCGATGCTGCCGCAGTCGCCGGGCGTCGACCCGGCGAGCTGCCTGCCGGAGCTGCGGCGGGCGGTGGAGGAGCTGGGCGCGGTCTCGGTGAACCTCAACCCGGACCCGTCGGGCGGGCACTGGAGCGCGCCGCCGCTGACCGACCGCAGCTGGTACCCGCTGTACGAGGCGCTGGTGGAGTACGACGTGCCGGCGATGGTGCACGTGTCGACGTCCTGCAACCCGGCGTTCCACACCACCGGCGCGCACTACCTGAACGCCGACACCACCGCGTTCATGCAGCTGCTGCAGGGGAACCTGTTCGCGGACTTCCCGTCGCTGCGGCTGGTGGTCCCGCACGGCGGCGGCGCGGTGCCCTACCACTGGGGGCGCTTCCGCGGGCTGGCCCAGGCGCTGGGCGGGCCGACCCCGGAGGAGCTGGTGGGCCGCAACGTCTTCTTCGACACCTGCGTCTACCACCGGCCGGGCATCGACCTGCTGGCCTCGGTGGTGCCGTCCGAGGGGCTGCTGTTCGCCAGCGAGATGATCGGCGCCGTCCGGGGGATCGACCCGCTGACCGGCCACCACTTCGACGACACCCGGCGGTACGTGGACACCACCGACCGCCTCACCGACGCGCAGCGGGCGGCCGTGTACGCGGGCAACGCGCTGCGCGTGCACCCCCGGCTGGCCGCCCGCCTCGCCGCGCGCTGACCGCCCCCGACCCCCAGGAGGAGAGACCCATGCACACCGAACTCGGTGTCGTCCGCACGAGGATCGAGCGGCCCGACCCGGCCGCGGTGGCCGCGCTGGCGGCCTTCGGCACGGCGACCGTCCACGAGGCGATGGGCCGCACCGGCCTGACCCGCCCGTACCTGCGCCCGGTGTACCCGGGGGCGCGGCTGTGCGGCCCGGCGGTGACGGTGCTGCTGCAGCCGGGCGACAACTGGATGCTGCACGTCGCGGCGGAGCAGGTCCGGCCGGGGGACGTGGTGGTGGCGGCCTGCACGACGGAGAGCGAGGACGGGTTCTTCGGCGAGCTGCTGGCGACCTCGCTGCGCTCCCGGGGCTGCGCGGGCCTGGTGATCGACGGCGGGGTGCGGGACGTCGCGGACCTGCGGGCGATGGACTTCCCGGTGTTCTCCCGGGCGGTGAACGCCCGGGGCACGGTGAAGGCCACCCTGGGCTCGGTCAACGTGCCGGTGGTGTGCGCCAACGCGCTGGTGCGGCCGGGCGACGTGGTGATCGCGGACGCGGACGGCGTGGTGGTGGTGCCGCGCGAGCGGGCCGCCGGGGTCGCCGGGGCGTCGGCGGAGCGGGAGGCGAACGAGGCGGTCAAGCGCGAGCGGCTGCGCGCGGGCGAACTCGGCCTGGACATGTACGCGATGCGCGGCCCGCTGGCCGAGCTCGGCCTGCGCTACGAGGACTGATCGCCATGACGGAACGGACGGAACAGCACGTGACGGAACAGCAGAAGACCCCGGGCTGGCTGGACTGGCACCCCTCCCCCGGCCGCCCTGCCCTGGAGCTCCCGGCGGGCGCGGTGGACGCGCACTGCCACGTGTTCGGCCCGGCCGCCGCGTTCCCGTACGCGCCGGAGCGCAAGTACACGCCGTGCGACGCCTCCGCCGAGCAGCTGTTCGCGCTCCGCGACCACCTGGGCTTCGCCCGCAACGTGATCGTCCAGGCCACCTGCCACGGCGCCGACAACCGCGCCCTGGTGGACGCGCTGCGCCGCTCCGGCGGCCGGGCCCGCGGCGTGGCCACCGTGCGGCCGGGCGTCTCGGACGCCGAGCTGCGCGAGCTGCACGAGGCGGGCGTGCGCGGGGTGCGGTTCAACTTCGTCCGCCGCCTGGTGGACGTCACCCCGCGCGCGGACCTGTGGGACGTGGTGGAGCGGATCGCCCCGCTCGGCTGGCACGTGGTGCTGTACTTCGAGGCCGCCGACCTGGCCGAGCTGCGCGAGTTCTTCCTCTCCATCCCGGTGCCGCTGGTGATCGACCACCTGGGCCGTCCGGACGTCTCCGAGGACGTGGACGGGCCAAAGTTCGCCGGGTTCCTGTCCTTCCTGCGGGCCCGGGACGACGTCTGGTGCAAGGTCAGCTGCCCGGAGCGGCTCTCGCTGACCGGCCCGCCCGCGCTGGACGGCGAGCGGAACGCCTACCGGGACGTGGTGCCGTTCGCCCGCCGGGTGGTCGAGGAGTTCCCCGACCGGGTGCTGTGGGGCACCGACTGGCCGCACCCCAACCTGAAGGGCCACATGCCGGACGACGGCCTGCTGGTCGACTTCCTCCCGCACGTCGCCCCGAGTGCCGAACTGCGCCGGCGGCTGCTGGTGGACAACCCGATGCGCCTGTACTGGCCCGAGAACGAAGGGAGTTGAGCGTCATGGCGATCGACCGCAGCTACCGGCTGGTGCCCGGCACCACGATCTTCGACGCCGAGCAGTCCGCCCGCGGCTACCACCTCAACCAGTTCTGCATGTCGCTGATGACGGCCGAGAACCGGGCCGCCTACCTGGCCGACGAGCGCGGCTACCTGGACGCCTGGCCGCTGCGCGAGGAGCAGAAGCGGGCCCTGCTGGAGCGGGACCTCAACGCGGCGGTGCGCGAGGGCGGGAACATCTACTTCCTCGCCAAGTGGGGCGCCACGCTGGGCTTCTCGTTCCAGCAGATGGCGGGCTCGATGACCGGCATGACCGAGCAGGAGTACCGGGACATGATGGTCTCCGGCGGCCGCTCGGCCACCGCTCCGACCAGCCGGATCGACCACGCCGTGCTGGAGGCCGCGCACGCCGCCGACGCCCCGCCCGCCGAGCACGCCGCCGTCTCGGCCGCCGTGTTCACCTCGCACGTCCCGGCGATCGGCGCCGCGCTGGACCACGGCAAGACCGACGAGCCGTACTGGCGGCCGGTGTTCGCCGGGTACGAGCACTCCCGGCGGTGGGCCGCCGCGCACACCCCGGACGTGGTGGTGCTGGTCTACAACGACCACGCCAGCGCCTTCGACCTCTCGCTGATCCCGACCTTCGTGCTGGGCACCGGCGCCGCCTACCCGGCCGCCGACGAGGGCTACGGCCCGCGCCCGGTGCCCGACGTCGAGGGCGACCCGGAGCTGGCCGCGCACCTGGCGCACTGCCTGATCCGGGAGGACTTCGACCTGACCCTGGCCAACGAGATGCCGGTCGACCACGGGCTGACCGTGCCGCTGTCGCTGATGTTCGGCGAGGTGGAGCGGTGGCCGTGCAAGGTGATCCCGCTGCACGTCAACGTGGTGCAGTACCCGGTGCCGTCCGGGTCGCGCTGCTTCGAGCTGGGCCGGGCGCTGCGCCGGGCGATCGAGTCCTACCCGCGCCCGCTGAACGTCCAGGTCTGGGGGACCGGCGGGATGAGCCACCAGCTCCAGGGCCCGCGCGCCGGGTTGATCAACCGGGAGTGGGACAACGCGTTCCTCGACCGGCTGGTGTCCGACCCGGCGGGCCTGGCCCGGGTGCCGCACCTGGAGTACGTCGAGGAGGCCGGCTCGGAGGGCATCGAGCTGGTGATGTGGCTGATCGCGCGCGGCGCGCTCGGCGACGTCGACGACGGCGGCGCGGTGGACGTCGAGCACCGCTTCTACCACGTGCCGGCGTCCAACACCGCCGTCGGCCACCTGATCCTGACCAACAGCCCCCAGCGCCCCGAGGAGAACTGACATGACCACCCAGCAGCCCCTGCGGATCGCCCTGGCCGGCGGCGGCGCGTTCGGCGCCAAGCACGCCGCCGCGCTGCGCCGGATCGAGGGCGTGGAGCTGGCCGCCGTGGTCTCCTCCTCGCCGGACAGCTCACGGAGGTTCGCCGCCGAGCAGGGCGTCGACCGGGCGGCGGGCAGCCTGGCGGAGGTGCTGGCGATGGACGACGTGGACGCGGTGATCCTGGCCACCCCGACGCCGCTGCACGCCGCGCAGACCCGGCAGTGCCTGGCGGCGGGCAAGCACGTGCAGGTGGAGATCCCGGTCGCGGCCTCGCTGCCGGACGCCGAGGCGTCGGTCGCGGCGGCCGAACGCACCGGCCTGGTCGCGATGGCCGGGCACACCCGCCGCTTCAACCCCAGCCACCAGTGGGTGCACCGGCGGATCGCGGCGGGCGGGCTGAACATCCAGCAGCTGGACGTGCAGACCTACTTCTTCCGCCGCACCAACCTCAACGCGCTCGGGCAGCAGCGCAGTTGGACCGACCACCTGCTGTGGCACCACGCCGCGCACACCGTCGACCTGTTCGCGTACCAGACCGGTTCGCCGATCGTCCGGGCCAACGCGCTGCAGGGCCCGCTCCACCCCGAGCTGGGCATCGCGATGGACATGTCGATCCAGCTGCAGGCGGCGAGCGGGGCGATCTGCACCCTCTCGCTGTCCTTCAACAACGACGGCCCGCTGGGCACTTTCTTTCGGTACATCGGGGACACCGGCACCTACCTGGCTCGCTACGATGACCTGGTGACCGGAGAAGACGAACCGATCGACGTCAGCGGCATCGACGTCTCCCTTGACGGCATCGAACTGCAGGACCGCGAGTTCGTGGCCGCGATCCGCGAGGGCCGCGAGCCGAACGCCTCGCTCGCCCAGGTGCTGCCCTGCTACCGCACCCTGGCCGACCTGGAACGGCAGCTGGCCGTACCGGTGGGCGCGTGAACGCCCCGCGCACGGACGCCCTCCGCCGGATCGGGCCGTTCGAGGTCCCGGCCGTCGGCCTCGGCTGCATGAACCTCAGCCACGCCTACGACACCCCGCCCTCCCCCGGGGACGCCGCCAAGCTGCTGCTGTCCGCCCTGGAGGCGGGGGTCACCCTGTTCGACACGGCCGCGCTGTACGGCTACGGCGCCAACGAGGAGCTGGTCGGCCGGGTGCTCGGCCCGCACCGCGACGAGATCGTGCTGGCCTCCAAGTGCGGCATGACGGGCGTGGACGGACGGCGGGTCATCGACGGCCGCCCGGAGACGATCCGGCGCACCGCCGACGAGTCGCTGGCCCGGCTCGGCACCGACGTGATCGACCTGTACTACCTGCACCGGCTCGACCCGGCCGTCCCGGTCGAGGAGAGCGTGGGCGCGCTGGCCGAGCTGGTCGCGGCGGGCAAGGTCCGCACCATCGGCCTGTCCGAGGTGTCGGCGGCCACCCTGCGCCGGGCGCACGCGGTGCACCCGATCACGGCGCTGCAGAACGAGTACAGCCTGTGGACCCGCAACCCGGAGCGCGGCACCCTGGCCGCCACCCGCGAACTGGGCGTCGCCCTGGTCGCGTTCAGCCCGGTCGGGCGCGGCTTCCTGACCGACGCGCCGCCCGCGGTGGCCGAGCTGCCGTCCGACGACATCCGGCGGACCATGCCGCGCTTCACCGACGCCCACTACCCCGCCAACCTGGCCCTGCGCGCCGAACTCGCCGCCCTGGCCTCGGACGCGGGCCTGACGGTGGCCCAGCTGGCGCTGGCCTGGGTGCTCTCCCGCGGCGAGCACGTCGTCGCCATCCCCGGCACCCGCTCGGTGGACCACCTGCGCGAGGACGTCGCCGTCCTCGACCTGGACGTCCCCGCCGAACTGCTGGCGGCGGCGGGCCGGGTGCTGTCCGACGGGACCGTGCACGGCTCCCGCTACGCGGAGGCCACCCTGCCGGAGATCGACACCGAGCGCTGCGGCGCGGCGGGCTGAGCGGAGCACCTGACGGTGCGGCCGGTGCGGGCGGGAAGGCGGGTGACCGCTCCGCCGGCACCGGCCGCACCGGGTCCGGCGCCCGCCGCCGCGCCGCGCCCGCTGACGGGCTTCCGCCGCTACCCGCCGGCGGGCAGCACCGCCACCGAGGCGGAGGTGGTGCGCAGCCGGACGTGGTGGTCCGCGTCGGGGCGGGCGGGCAGGCCGATCCGGACGTCGGCGGAGGCCGCGTCCGAGTCGAACGCGTAGCCGCCGTCCTGCTCCGGGAGCCGCAGCGCCACCGAGGCGGACGTGGACTCCACGGTCAGTTCGCCGGGCGGGGCGGTGAAGCCCAGGTCGGCGCTGCCGGAGCGGATCGACACCGTCGCGTGCTCCGGGCGCAGGCCGACGGCGGTGCAGCGGATCGAGGCCAGCGACAGCGCGAGGTCGCCGTGCAGCCCGGACAGCGCGATCTCCCCGGAGTCCTGGCGGACCGTCAGCGCGGTGCCCTCCGGGACGGTGAGCCGCAGCCGCCCGCCGCACCGGTCGAACGGGCCGCCGCTCGCGGCGGCGCACCGCACGGGCACGGCGCCGTCGCTCCCGGCCGGGCCGAACCCGACCGGGCCGGGGCCGTCGGAGCCCTCGGGCAGGTACTCGGCGGTGACGGCGTCCCCCGACGAGCCGGTGATCTCGACCCGGCCCGACACCCCGTCCAGCAGCAGCGCCCGGGGGCGGCCCGGCAGTACCCGGAGCCCGTCCGCGTCCGTCCCCGTCCCCCGCCCGTCCCGGCCGGCCAGGGCCACCGCGCCGGCCCCGACCAGGACCAGCGCGACCGCCGCCGCGCCGAACCGCCACGCCCGCCGACGGGACCGCGGCGGGGCGGTGGGCCGCGGCGGATCCGTGAGCAGCGGCGGATCCGTGGGCAGCGGCGGTCCCACCGGCCGCGGCGGGACGGACGGGTGCGGTGGCTGCTGATGCTCACTCATGCCCTGCCGTGTGCCCGCCCGGAACCGGTGCATGCCCCGCCGCCGGTGCGGTGGACGGCGCCCGCGGCGGCGAGGGTCCCGGCGGCCAGCGCGGGCCAGAGGGCGAGCGGGGTGAGGGCGGTGATGACGGCCGGGGAGAGGGCCAGGCCCAGGCCGGTGGAGAACTGCAGGCGGGACAGCGCCCGGCCGAGCCCGCCGACCGGGGCGAGCGCGGTGACCAGCGGCGTGGCGCTGCCCGCGTAGAGGATCTCGCCGAGGGTGCACGGGACGGTCACCAGCGCCACCGCGAGCGGACCGAGCGCGGTGGCCGGCAGGAAGGCCAGGTAGCTGGCGGCGAGCACCGCCCCGGCGAGCGCCAGCACCCGGGCCCGGGGCCAGCGGGCCGCCGCCCACCGGGTGACCGGCACCTGGAGGGTGACCACCAGCACGGTGTTGGCGACGAACACCGCCGCGGGCCAGGCCGGCGAGGCGTGCAGGACCGTCACCAGCACCAGCGGCACCGCCACTTCGGGCACGTTCAGGCAGAACACGTACACCGTGTTGGCCAGCAGCACCGCCCGCAGCGGCCGCGGCCCGCCGTCCGCCGCCGCCGGGCCGGGGGCCCGTTCGACGCGCCCGGCGCTGACCTTGACCGAGCGGGCCAGGGCGGCGGCGGCCAGGAAGCCCGCGCCGGAGAGCGCGGCCAGTGCCCGCAGGGCGGGGGCGCCGCCGGTCAGGCAGCCGGTGGCGAGCAGCGCGCCGAGGCCGAGCCCGGCGTTGCGGACGGCGCGGGCGGCGGCGAGCGCGGTGTCCCGCAGGCCGTCCTCGGCGACGGTGGTGACCAGCGCCGCGTGCGCGGCCGGCCAGCCCTGGTTGCCGATGCCGAGGAACAGCGCGGCCAGCGCGAACAGCGCGACGCTCCCGGTCGGCGCGGCCAGCAGCGCGGCCACCCCGGCCACCCGCACCAGCATCGCGGCGGCGACGGCGCTGCTGCGGGCGCCGCGGTCCAGCCAGCGGCCGAGCGGCGGCATGCAGGCCAGGCCCGCGACGATCCCGCCGGTCATCGCCAGCCCGGTGGTGGCCGCGTCCAGTCGCAGCACCGCGATGCCGTAGAGCAGCAGGAACGGGCGCAGCAGGCCCGATCCGAGGGCGTCGACGAGCAGGGCGGCGGCGTAGCGCGGGCCGCCGCCGGCCCGGACGAGTCGACCGAACGTCGGGCGGGGCGGCGCGGCGGCGGGGGTGGTGGTGGTCATGGCGCCACGGTGCGGGCGGGGCGGCGGGGCCGTCACGTCGGTTGACGCTTTCCGTCAACCGGGGCCGGGGCCGCGGCCGTGAGCAGCGAGAATACCGGGGTGACCCTGCGCATCGACCTCGCCGGGACGCCGCCGGAACGGATCCGGTTCGGTGTCTCCCCGCTCGCCGAACTCACCGCGATGCTGCACGTGCTGGCCTCGCCGGAGCACCACCCGCAGCTGGCCGGGTGGGCGGCGGGCGTGTGGGCGGGGCTGCGCCCGGAGCTGGCCGAGCGGCTGCGCGAGGCGGAGTTCCTGTGGCGCTCCTCGCGGGCGGACTTCCTGGTGCCGGCCCGGCCGCGGGCCACCCTGGCGGCCGAGCTGGACGAGGTGGACGCGCTCGGCGACGACCGGTACGCGCGGGCGGCGCTGGTCACCACCTGCGGCTCCAACCGGTGGTCCTTCGCCGACCGCTCCCCGCTGCACGACCCGGCGGCCCGGGCGGCGGCGCTGGACCGGGCGCAGGCCCGCGGCCCGGTGCAGGAGGCGTTCGCGGAGCGCCTGCTGGCGGATCCAGCGGCGGTCCGGGTCCGGGTGCGGGAGACCCTGGAGCTGTGCGCGGAGGCGTTCTTCGACGCGGAGTGGCCGGCGCTGGCCGCCCGGCTGGGGCGGGACGTGCGGGACAAGGCCGAGCTGCACCGCCGCCAGGGCCTGGCCGCCGCGCTGGCCGGGGTGTCCGCGGCGGTCGCCGTCACCGCGGACGGCGGCTCGCTGGTCCTCGACAAGCTGCAGGACTCCACCGCGCGGGCCGGGACGGGCGGGGTGACCTTCCTGCCCAGCGTGTTCGGCCACCCGCACCTGGTCGCCGTGTACGCCCCGGGTTGGCAGCCGGTGGTGCAGTACCCGGCGGCGGGCGGGGAGCGCCCGGCGACCGTCCCGCTGGAGACCGTCGCCCTGCGCCTGGAGGCGCTCGCCCACCCGGTGCGGCTGCGCCTGGTCCGCACCCTGGCGCGCGGCCCGCACACCACCGGCGAGCTGGCCCGCGCCTGGGAGCTCACCCCGCCCGAGGTCTCCCGCCACCTCGCGGTGCTGCGCCGGGCCGGCCTGCTCACCGCCCACCGCCGGGGCCGGAACGTCCACCACGTCCTCGACCTGGCCGCGACCGGCACGCTCGGCACCGACCTGCTGTCCGCCGTGCTGCGCTGAAGAGCCCCGCCGGGGGCTCACGAGAGCGAAATCAGGGGCTCGGGGAACGGCGAGGCCGTGGCTGCTGCGGGTTCACTGCCGTGGCGCGCGTCTGCTTCGGGTTCTGTTCACTGCACGCGGCAGCACGGACACTTCGATGGGCTCGGGCCGTCAGCAGCACGGACTCGCCGTTCCCCGAGCCCCTGGTGGTTGCTCACCCGAACCCCCCTCGTCTCGTGTCCAGGGCGCAGCGGCGTTGGAGGGCCAGGGCGAGGGCCATCAGGGCGGCGGGCAGCAGGGTGAAGCCGGTGAGCAGGGCGGTCAGTGCGGTGTCGCTCTGGGCGGTGTGGGTGCCGCCGGTGCTGGGGGCGAAGCCGCCGAGGGCGAGGGCGGCCGAGTACAGGTAGGGGCCGACGGCGGTGCCGGTGGCCTCGGTGGCGGTCCACAGGCCGGTGTAGGCGCCGGCTTCGGCGTTCTCGGCGGCGGCGACGGCGTCCGGGAGCATCGCGAACGCGAAGAGTTGGAGTCCGGCGAAGGCGGTGCCCATGGCCATCACCACGGCGGCGGTGGCGGTGACCCGCGCTCCCCCGTCGAGCAGGGCGGCGGGCAGCAGGAGCAGTGAGCCGGTGGCGAACACGGCCTGGGAGATGAGCAGTCCGCGCTGTTTGCCGTTGCCCTCGCGCCGGGACCAGGCGGTCCAGGCGGGGCCGGAGAGCATCGCGGGGGCGAGGAAGAGGCCCATGAACAGGGCGGTCAGCCCGCTGTGGTGGAAGACGTGCTCGGTGACGTAGGGCAGGGCGGCGAGGAAGAGGTGGGTGGTGGTGCCGGTGAACAGGTAGGAGAGCAGCAGGGGGCGGAAGTCGGGGTCGCGCAGGGCGGTGCGCAGGTCGGCGCGGGTGGAGTGGCCGGCCCGTTCGGCGGGTGCCTTGAAGCCGCACTCGGCGGTGAGCCGGCGCACGCCGAGCAGGGCGACGGCGCCGGAGGCGGCCACCGCGGCGGCCAGCAGCACGGCCATCCGGGCGTAGTCGGCGCGGGTGCCGCCGGAGGAGAGCGCGGGGGCGGCGACTCCGGCGGCGAGCAGGCCGACGGTGAGCAGGGCCATCCGGAACATGAAGACCCGGGTGCGTGCGTGGTAGCCGACGTCCAGGTCGGACGGGGTGGTGAGGTAGGGCACCTGGAAGGCGGCGAACAGCAGGTTCCCGGCGGTGAACCAGCCGCCGACCCAGAGCGCGGCGGCTCCGCCGTGCAGGCCGGGCGGGACGCTGAACAGGGCGGTCAGCGCGGCGCCGAGCAGCAGGCCGACGCGCATCATCCGCCGCCGGTGGCCGTCGCGGCGGGCCTGCCGGTCGGAGCGGGAGCCGAGCAGCGGGTGGGCGAGCACGTCGACGGCCTTGGGCAGCAGCAGGGCGAGGCCGGCCAGGGCGGGGCTGACGCCGAGCACGTCGGTGAGGAAGTACAGCAGCAGGAGTCCGGGCACGGTGACCCAGACGCCCATGCCGACCGATCCGGCGGCGTACAGGGTGAGTGCCCGGCGGCCCGGCTCCGCCCCGGTCACTTCCGGCCCCGGTGGCGGGCGACGACCCCGGCGGCGAGTGCGGCGCCGTCGAAGGCCCCGGCGGCGGCGCGGGCGCGCAGGGTGCGGGCGACGATCCGGTCGGTGAGGGCGGGCAGGTGGCGGGCGAGGAAGAACTCGACGGCGCCCTTGCGGGTGGTGGTGACGTCGCGGTGCGGGCGGGTGGAGAAGGCGGCCTTGCCGATCGCGTCGAGCACGCCCTCCAGCGGCTCGTAGACGCTCATGCCCTCCAGGGAGAGTCCGGCGGCCTTGGTGGAGTCGTGGATCGGGCTGCGCACCGCGGACGGGTAGACGCAGCTGACGCCGACGTGGGTGCCGAGTTCGAGGCGCAGCGCGTCGGCGTAGGCGACCATGGCGCGCTTGGAGGCGCCGTAGGCGGCGGCGAGCGGGAGCTGCATGACGGCCATCCGGGAGGTGACCATGACGACCCGGCCGCGGGCGGCGACCAGGGCGTCCACGCAGGCGGCGGTGGTGCGCCAGGTGCCGAGCAGGTTGATCTCCAGTTGGCGGCGGACCTCGGTGCCGGGGGCGTGCTCGGCGGGGGCGGGGCCGCCGGTGCCCGCGTTGTTGACCAGGACGTCGAGGCCGCCGAGGGTCTGCAGTGCTTCGGCGACGGCGGTGGCGACGCTGTCGTCGTCGGTGACGTCGCAGCGCAGCACGGGGAAGGGTTCGTCGCCGGCGGGGCGCAGGTCGAGGCCGAGGACGTGCGCGCCGGCGGCGGTGAGGCGGGTGCCGAGGGCGCGTCCGATGGTGCCGGAGGCGCCGGTGATCAGCACGCGGCGGCCGCGCGGGTCCTGGCGCCGGTTGAGTACGGTCACGGGGTCTTCTCCTTCTGCGCGCGGCGGGCGCCGACCTTGAGTTCGCGGGGGACGGCGGCGACGTACTGGTCGAAGTCGATCCGCATCATCGGCCGCTTGTCGCCCCAGCGCCGGACGGCGGCGGCGTGCGCGCGGCGGACGTGTGCGCGCTGCCGCTCGGCGCCGGGGAGGGCGTAGCGTCCGGCGAGGTGGGCGGCGAACAGTCGACCCTGGGCCTCGACGACGGGGAGCGCGGCGCCGGTGGACTGCATCAGCCCGACGAAGCCGAGCGTCGGGTCGTCGAGGTGGAACACCCTTTGGTAGAGCGGGAGTTGCTCGGGGTCCGGGCCGGTCCAGCGCTGGTCCAGGAAGGGGATCGTGACGCGGTAGCCGGTGGCCCAGACGATGACGTCGACCTGGTCGGTGCGGCCGTCGGTGAAGTGCACCCGGGTGCCGTCGAGCCGGTCGATGCCGGGGCGGGCCTCGATCTCGCCGTGGGTGAGGCGGTGCAGGACGGTGTCGCTGATGGTGGGGTGGTTCTGGAACAGGCCGCCGGCGGGTTCGGGCAGGCCGTAGCGGCCGGGGGTGCCGACGGCGATCTTGAGCACGGTCTGCGCGACGGCCTGCCGGATCCGCCAGGGCAGCACGGCGAGCGCGCCGCCGGTGGCGTCGGCGGGGCGGCCGAACAGGTACTTGGGCACGATGTGGGTGCCGTGCCGGGCGGAGAGCAGCACCGGGCCGTCGGCGGTGTACGAGGCGTCGACGGCGATGTCCATCGCGGAGTTGCCGGTGCCGACGACCAGCACCCGCTTGCCCGCGTAGGCGTCGGCGGATCGGTGGTCGTGGGCGTGCAGCTGGGTGCCGGCGAAGTCGCCGGGGTAGCCGGGGCTGGGCCACTTCGGTTCCCGGTTGTGGCCGTTGGCGACCACCACGGCGTCGTGGCGTTCGCCGTCGACCCGCCAGCCGTGCTCGTCCCGGGCGACCCGTTCGACGTGCGTCCCGAACCTGACCCGCTCGGTGATGCCGAACTGCTCGGCGTAGTCGGCGAGGTAGCGGGCCACCCGGGCGGCGGACGGGTAGTCGGGCCAGTGCGCGGGCATCGGGAAGTCGGCGAACTCGGTGCGGCCCTTGCTGGTGTTCAGGTGCAGGCTGTCGTACGCCGGGGAGCCGCCGTCGCCGTCGTCGCCCGCCCACAGGCCGCCGACGCGGGTGCCGCGCTCCAGGACGGTGACCTCCAGCCCCTGGTCGAGCAGTGCCTTGGCGGCGGCCAGTCCTGCCGCGCCGGCGCCGATCACCGCCACCCTGGTCGTACCCATGCCGGGTGCTCCTCTCGCGGTCCGTGGAAAGGCGCTCATTCAATCGAATGATGGAGTCCGGCACAATGGGTGTTGACCTGCTGGTTGTCGCTCCATCACCTGATGGATTTCTTCCGCTGCGGTCCGCTATCCTCGATGCCCATGAGCGCCCTGCCCGAGGACGGCCCCCGCGAACGCATCCTGGCGACCGCCACCCGCCTGTTCGCCGAGCGCGGCTACGACGCCACCAGCACCCGGGCGATCGGCGACGCGGTCGGCCTGAACATCGCCACCGTCGCCTACCACGTCGGCGCCAAGCCCGAGCTGTACCGCGAAGTGATGCGCCGGGCCCACCTCGCCCAGCGCGGGGTGGTCACCGAGGCCCTGACCCGGCTGCACGCCTGCGGCCCCACCCCCGGCGAGACCCGGGCCGCGCTGCTCGCCTTCGTCGACGACTACCTGTCCTTCTGCCTCAACCACCCCGAGGTCCCGGCGCTGTGGATGCGCCGCTGGCTGGCCGAGGGCGCCGACCACTCCGACATCGAGAGCGAGTTCGCCGGCCCGCTGGTCGCCGAGGTGGCCGCCGCCGTCCGCACCGTCCTCGACCGGGCCGGCCTCGGCGCCGGGGCGGACGTCGAGATGCTGGTCTTCACCATCGTCTGGACGTCCCACTCCTTCGGCCAGGCCGGCGTCATCGACCCCGCCGGCACCCGCCGCGGCCCGCTCGACCTCCCCGTCCTGGACCGCTTCCGCCGCCACCTGCACACGGTGGTCACCGCCGTCCTCGACCACGGCTGACCCGGGCCCGGCGGCGCTCGGATCCCTCACGGCGTCCGGCTTCCGCTCCCGGCGTTCAGCCGCCCAGGCCGGGGACCCAGACCAGCCGCAGCACGTCGACGGTGCGCTGCTCCGGGTCGACGAACAGCTCGGCGGTGACGGACCGGGCCAGCACCACGCTGCGCAGGTCGCCCCACTCGTCCACCGGCGCGCCCGCCCGGTCGTCCAGCAGCACCAGGGCGGCGTTGACGAGCGCGAACAGCACCTCGTCCGCCTTGGAGATCTCCACCATGGTGCGGGCCGGCTGCTCCTGCAGCCAGATCCGCCAGCCGCTCACGCGGCGGCCGCCCCGGCCCGCTCCGACCGCCCCGCCAGCAGCAGCGGCGCCACCGCGGCCCGGAAGCCCGCCCGGTCGTTCCCGTAGGCGGCGGACATCGCCCGCAGCCACCAGGCGCCGATCACCGCCTCGCGTTCCAGCGGGTCCTCCAGCGGCCCGAGTTCGCCGTAGAACCGGGCCCGCTCCTCGTACGTGAGCGCCTGCTCGATGCCGTTGATGCTGCGCGGCACGCGCAGCGTTCCGGACTCTGCCGTCGCGGTCATCCCTCTGCCCTCCCAGCTGTCTGCTCCGACCGTACCCGGCCGGGCCGGATCCATCCCCCACCGCCCCGGGCTCCGGCCCCGGGGCGGTCGCGGCCGGTCACTTCCGGCGGTCGCGGCGGCCCGCGTGGCGGGCGACCTCCTCGGGGACGGCCTTGTTGAGGGAGCGCAGGGCCAGCAGCAGGACGCCGATGTCGTCGATCAGGACCGGGTCGGGCATCAGGTCGACCGGGAAGACCAGGTAGGCGATCGCTCCCCAGAACAGCAGCTTCTTCGACATCGGAATGTTCGTGTCGGCCAACAGCCGCTTGGTGCGCACCAGTTTGACCACCAGTACGATCGCCGCGGCCACCGTCGCGACCAGGAACACCGCCGCGGCGACCCACAGCAGCGTGCTCGTCCCCTCACTCATCCGTCCACCCCTTCGGTGTTCCCGCCGGTTCCGTCGGAACACTCTTGCCCCGCTTGGGCCGGAGCGTTCCTCCGGGACGGGAAAAGTTGCGGGGCGACCGGGGCGGAGGTCCGCGCTCAGCCCTCCGGCACCCCGGCCCCCGGTGCCCCGGCCCCCGGTGCCCCGCGCAGCAGCGCGCGCAGGGTGCGGCGGAACAGGAGGCGGCCGCACCAGGCGGTGGGACGGTCGAGCAGGGCGGGCAGCGGGGCGATCCGCAGGTCCTCGCGCCAGCGGACGACGGCGCCGCCGCGGTGCGGGCGGACGTCGATCTCGGCCCATCCGGTGATCAGCGGGCCGCGTTTGACGAGGCGGCAGCGGCCGGGGCGGCCGGGGCCGGGGGGCTCCCGGTGGACGACGTCCATCACGTCGTCGAAGCCGTACCGGCCGGTGCCGGTGCGGGCGGTGACGGTGCGGCCGTCGGAGCGGACGGTGGTGAGCGGCATCGCGTGGCGGGGCCAGTCGGTGACGCGCCGCCAGGCTTCGTCGGGGTCGAGCCCGGTGGCCAGCACGATGCGGAACTCGGTCATCCGCCGATGCTACCGGCCGGCCGGCGGCGGCCCGGGGCGTGGCGCGCCCCGGGCCGGGCCGGGTGTTGCCGGGCCGGGCGGTGTCGGGCCGGGTGTTGCCGGGCCGGGTGTTGCCGGTCGGCACCTGGCCGGTCGGCGCCGGGCGGGGTCCGGTCAGTGCTGCAGGTGCAGGGCGAAGCCGGTGCGGCCGGCCGGCTCCAGGCCCTCCTTGAGGTGCAGGGCGGGGATCTCGTAGTCGCCGAAGTTCTGCCGGCGGTACGGGACCGGCTCGGTGGTCTCCAGGGTGAGCAGGCGCTGCTCCCAGGCTTCGACGACGGCGGAGTACCGCTCGGGGGCGAGCCGGTCGGCGCCGTGGACGACGAAGGGCGGCAGCACCTCCAGGCCGGGGTAGTACAGGATGCCGTGCTGGATGGGGAACAGCAGGTCGTCGATCGGGCCGTTGATGCCGCGGGCGGCGTAGTGCGACTCGGGGCCGCCGACGGTGACCGAGAGCAGGGCCCGGCGTCCGGCCAGGGTGCCCTCGCCGAAGCGCTCGCCGTACTTGGTGTCGCTGTGCTCGCCGACCCCGTACGCGAAGCGGTAGGTGAAGACCCGGTCGACCCAGCCCTTGAGGATGGCGGGCATGGTGTACCACCACAGCGGGAACTGGAGGATGACGGTGTCGGCCCAGAGCAGCTTCTCCTGCTCGGCGCGGACGTCGGCGGTGAGCTCCCCGGCCTCGAAGGCGCGGCCGGAGTCGAGCGGGACCTTGAGCGGGCTGGAGGCGTGCGGGCCGTAGTCGGCGGCGTCCGCCGCGGCCTTCCAGTCCATCGCGTACAGGTCGCTGACCCGCACCCGGTGCCCGGCGGCCTCCAGGACGGCCACCGCGTGGTCCTTGAGCGAGCCGTTGAGCGACTTCGGCTCGGGGTGGGCGTGGACGATCAGGATCTTCATCGGGGTCTCCTCCGGTCGGGGCGTCCGGCGGCCGTCCCTGCGGCGGCCGCTTCGGCTGCCTCCGATCCTGGCCGTCGCGGCGGCGGCCGTTCAGGGACCCGGCTTCCGTAGGAACGGACTTCCTGGTACTGGCGGGACCACCCTCGGCGGACCGCCGCCGGACCGGACCGGGCCATACTCGGGGGCATGGACGATCTCGCGGGCTTCCTGCGGACCCGGCGCGCCCGGGTCGACCCGGCCACGGCCGGCATCCCCGTCGACGGCCGCCGCCGGGTGGCGGGGCTGCGGCGCGAGGAGGTCGCGCACCTGTCCGGGGTGAGCGTGGACTACTACGTGCGCCTGGAGCAGGGACGGGCCACCCAGCCCTCCGAGCAGGTGCTGGACGCGCTGGCCCGGGTGCTGGGCCTGGACGGGACCGAGCGGGGCCACCTGCACCGGCTGGCCCGGCAGCCCCGGCGCCGGGCGAAGGCGCCGGGCGGGCGGATCCGCCCGGAGCTGCTGCGGGTGCTGGACCTGGTCGTCGACGCGCCCGCGCTGGTCATGAACCACCGGCTGGACGTGCTCGCCGGGAACCGCCTGGCCGGGCTGCTCTACAGCCGTCCGGACCCCGCGGGCCTGAACATCGCCCGGCACTTCTTCCTGCAGGAGGGCGAGCACGGCCTCTACGCGGACTGGGAGACCTGCACCCTCGACGTGGTCGGCCACCTGCGGCTGGCCGCCGGGAAGTACCCGGACGACCCCCGACTGACCTCGCTGATCGGCGAGTTGGCGATGGGCAGCGAGCGCTTCCGCCGCCTGTGGGCCCGGGCGGACGTGCGCGCCCGCACGCACGGGCGCAAGGCGTACCGCCACCCGCTGGTCGGGCTGCTCGAACTGCACCAGGAGAACTTCGCGCTGCCGGACGGGTCGGGCACCGAACTGCTGGTGCTCACCGCGGCCCCCGGCAGCCCCGCCGAGGACGGGCTGCGCCTGCTGGCGGCCCTGGACGCGGACGGCGCCGGCGCCCGGGAGGCCGCGGACGCCCAGGAGGCCGCGGAGGCCCGGACCACCGAGTAGTCCGGGCGTCCGCGCTCGACCCGGTACGGCTCGCGGTCGCGGCCGGGTTCAGCTCGCGGTCGCGGTCGCGCTCGCGGCGAGCGCCTGCGCGACGGTGCCCGCCAGCGGCGTGGTCGGGCGGCCGATCAGCCGGGCCAGATCGCCGCTGCCGCCGGCCAGCAGGCCGCGGGCGATGCCGGAGACGTCCACGTCCACCAGGGTCTCGGCGAGCTGCGGCGGCAGGCCCGCGCCGGTGAGCACCCCGAGGTTGGCCTCGGCGGGCAGTTCGTGGTGGGCGACCGGCCGGCCGCTCTGCCGGGAGAGTTCGGCCGCGTACTCCTCCAGCGTCCAGGCCGTGTCGCCGCTCAGCTCGTAGGCGCGGTTCTCGTGGCCCTCGCCGGTCAGCACGGCGGCGGCCGCGGCGGCGTAGTCGGCGCGGGACGCGGCGCCGATCCGGCCGCCCGCGGTGCTGCCGGCCACGCCGTGCTCCAGCTGGACCGGGATCAGCGCGGTGTAGTTCTCGGTGTACCAGCCGTTGCGCAGGAAGGTGTACGGCAGGCCGGAGTCGAGGATCAGCTGCTCGGTGGCCTTGTGCTCGTCGGCGAGCCGGAAGTCTGCGTCCGGGCCGCCGAGCACCCCGGTGTAGACCAGCCGGGCGGCCCCGGCGGCCTTCGCGGCCTCGATCACGGCGGTGTGCTGGGCGACCCGGCGGCCGAGCTCGCTGCCGGAGACCAGCAGCACGGTGTCGCCGGGGCGGATCGCCGCGGCCAGCGTCTCGGGCCGGTCGTAGTCGGCGAGCCGCAGTTCGACGCCCCGGGCGGCCAGGTCGGCGGCCTTGCGCTCGTCGCGGACGGCGGCGGCGACCTGGGCGGCCGGGACGCGGGCCAGCAGTTCGTCGATGACGAGGCGGCCGAGCTGTCCGGTGGCGCCGGTGACGACGATGCTCATGGGGATGCAACTCCTGGGGTGGGGCGAAGGGCGGTACGACGGCTGTCGCACCCCACCGCAGGAAAGTCACTAACCAATCGGAAGTACCCACTTCTGGGTAAGCTACTTCCATGAACCTCAGGGTGAAGGAACTGACCGGCGGACTCCCGGTGAGCGTCAACTCGGAGTGCTGCGCCTCGCGCGGCATCCTGGAGCACGTCACCAGCCGCTGGGCGGTGCTGGTGCTGGCCGTCCTGCTGGACGGCACCCACCGGTTCAGCGAACTGCGCCGCGCGGTGGGCGGGGTGAGCGAGAAGATGCTCGCCCAGACCCTGCAGACCCTGGAGCAGGACGGCCTGGTGCACCGCGAGGCGCACGCCGTCATCCCGCCGCGCGTCGACTACACGCTGACCCCGCTCGGCGAGGAGGCCGCCCGGCAGGTCTGGGCGCTGGCCCGCTGGGCCGAGTCGCGCGTGCCCGAGGTGCTGGCGGCCCGGGCGGCGCACGCCGAGGCGAAGGCCGCGCGGGCGGACGGGTAGCCGGGTGGGGCCGGGGCCGGTCGAGCGCGGGCTGCCGGGCCGGGCCGAGCGCTTCGGCTGGGCCCGGACGCAGATCGACGCCTTCCGCTGCCCGGCCTGCGGCCACCTGGAGCCGTTCGCCCGGACCCGACTCTCCTGAAGACCCCCGGCGGCCCGGCCGGCCGCGCTCAGGCGGCGGGCGGGGGACTCCAGTGCGGGTCGCGACCGAGCAGGCGCAGCACCCGCTCCAGCGGGTCGACCCCGGGCGGGACGTCCAGCGCGGGGGCGAAGGCGGCGCCCGGCGCCTCCCGGGTGGGGCCGGTGGGGACGAGGGCGGCGACCGGCAGGACGGCGTCGAGCAGGTCGGCGTCGAAGGCGGGCCGGACGCCGATCGAGACGGCGACGTCCCAGGCGTGGACGAGGTAGTCCAGGAAGTGGAAGGCGATGGCCTGCGACGCGGGGAACGGGCCGCCGTCGCGGACCTCGGGGAGGCAGAAGGCCCGCTCCAGCACGCCCTCCTCGGCGAAGGCCACGGCGACCTCCGCCGCCGAGGCGGCGAACACGCCCGCCGGGTCGTCGCCGACCGGGCGGTCCGCCCAGTGCGCGAGGTCGCGGCCGTCACCGCGGGCGGCCGCCGCGAAGCCGTGGTTCTGCCCGGTCATGTGCGCGAGCAACTGCCCGAGCGTCCAGGGCCCGCAGGGGGTCGGCCGGTCGAGCGCGTCGGCGCCGACCCCGTCGACGACGGAGCGCGCGAGCAGCAGTGCGCGCGCGTCGAGGTCCCGGATGTCGGCGGCTCGGGGGCCCGCTGCCTGAGTGTCCGTCATGCCGCCGAGCCTACCCGATATTTCAGCACGACCGTACGAATTGTTTTCCGGACGGACACGCCGTCGGCCGACCGGCCAGGGCGTCAGAAATCCGTCCAGCCGGGGTCGCCGTGGGCGATCTCCTCGCCGAGGCCGTGCAGGAAGGCCGCGCCCGCGGCGGCGATCACCGCCGCCACCAGCAGGAACAGCAGGAAGCCGCCCAGGACCCGCCCGGTGTCGGTGAGCGCCGTCCGCTTCCGCCCGGTCACCAGCACGCCCTCGGCGGGACGCTCCGGGCGGTAGGCGACGGCCAGTTCGTCGCCCACCGCGGTCCCCTCGGGAAGGCGCCTGGTGACGAGCCGCTGCGGGGCGCCGTCGGGGCCCGCGTACTCGAGGACGAACTCCGGCTTCGGCGGGTGGTGGCTCTTCGGGCGGGGCTCGGCGTACCGGGGCCGCTCCTGCCGGACCTCGACGCAGCGCGCCGGAACGCGGCTGCCCCCGCGCAGGGCCCGCCGCTCCCGCCCGTGCAGCCGGAACACGTACACCGCCGTGACGCAGCCGAGCAGGACGAAGAACCCCGCGAGCACGAGCCACGCCACGGCCAGCACGTCGAAGAAGAGCATGGGGGCACCCTGCCCGGATCCGGGCCGCCGGAACCCGTCACGGCGCCGACCCCCTTGCCGGAGCCGGCCTCGGGGCCGACGCCGGAGGGCGCCGGGCCGAGCCGGAGCCGCACCGGGGCGGGCCCGGAGCAGGCCCAGCGCGCGGCCGCCAACCCGGCGCTCCCGGTGGCAGTGGCGGGCCGGCGCCGGTCGAGCGGCGCCGGGGCGGCGTCAGTCGATGCAGAACTCGTTGCCCTCGACGTCCTGCATGGCGATGCACGAGTCGTCGCCGCCGTCGTACAGCAGCTGGACCCGGACGGCGCCGAGCGGCAGCAGCCGGGCGCACTCGGCTTCCAGGGCGGCGAGGCGCTCGGTGCCGATCAGGCCGGTGCCGACCCGGACGTCGAGGTGGACCCGGTTCTTGACGGCCTTGCCCTCGGGGACGCGCTGGAAGTACAGCCGCGGGCCGACGCCGGTGGGGTCGGTGCAGGCGGACCAGGAGCCGCGCTCCTCGGGCGGCTGGGCGGCCTGGTACTCCTCCCAACTGTCGAAGCCCTTGGGGGGATTGGACTCGTAGCCGAGCACCTCGCACCAGAAGCGGGCGACCCGGGCGGGGTCGGCGCAGTCGAAGGTGACCTGGAATTGTCTGAGCACTGCCATCCGGTCACCGTAGCAACGCGCCGCCCCGGGGGCACCGGATTTTCCGGCGTGTCCGGACGGGCCGTCAGGCGCCCCGTCCGGTGCCCGGGGCTCGGTTCAGGCGTGGCGGTGCGAGACGCCCTGCCGGACGGCGGCGGGGCGGGGCGGGCGGTGAGCAGCGCCTCAGGGGCGTTCGTCGCGCCGGATGGTCCAGTCCTCGTCGTCCGCGTGCGGGTCCGGTCCGTGCTCGGCCTCGTAGTCCTCGCGCAGCTTCACGGCCCGCCGGTCGGAGGCTTCGCGCTCCTCGGGCGAGAGGTTCTCCGCCGCGGTGCGCATCTCGCCCAGGCGGGCGCCGATCGCCGACAGGTAGCGGTCGGACTCGATCACGTCGCGCATGCCGATCCGACCGCTGAGCACCTCGCGGGCCATCTGCTGGAGCTCCGGGCCGACCTTGTCGTTCTTCGCCAACGTCCGCAGGGCGCGGTGCAGTTCGGCGGCCTGCTCGGGGTTGTCGGCGACGTCGAGCAGCTCGTCGTCGGTGATCTCCGGACCCCCGAGGTCGTCGTTCCGTTCTGCCGCCATCGGCCTCTCCCCCGTCGTCGGATGTCTCCCCGCCCGGGCCCGGCCCGGGCGGGCGCACTGGCTCGTCGGCCCGCGCGGGGCGGGGCCGAGGACCAGGTGATCATATGTCCTTCCCCAAGGAAGGGTAATGACATTGCCGGGAGCGGGCCGTCACGTCCCCGCGCCCTCCAGGCGGGCCGCCACCATCGCCACGAAGTGCTGGAGCACCGCGAACGGCAGGGTGGGACCGTCGCCGAAGAAGACCACGGGCTGGTCGCCCGGGTCCAGGGCCGGGGCCACCACGGTCAGGGCCGTCGGACCGGGTGCGGGCGAGTCCGGCACGGACGGGATACCGCTCGGGACCAGTCGGGCCGCGCTGAGTTCGAAGTGGCCGAGCCGGCTGCCGTCCACGCCCGTCTCGGTGAACAGGGCGCAGTACAGGCCGCCGTCGTGGCTCCAGGTCGTCAGAGACATGGCGGGATGCTGCCACACCGGCCGTTCCCCGCCGACGGCGGCCCCACCGGGGCGGCGACGGGCCCGCTCAGCGCGACCGCACCGGGGCGGCCACGGGCCCGCTCAGCGCAGCAGCGCCGTCCAGTCCGGCAACCCGCGCAGCACCCCGGGCAGCTCCCGGGCGGTGTCGGTCACCACCCGCAGGCCGAAGGCCCGCTGCCCGGCGTCCGCCTCGCGGTGGCCCATCGCCAGCCACAGGAACCAGGCGGTGGAGGCGAGTTGGCTGCGCAGCAGGCCCGCGAAGGCCGACTCCTCGGCCGGGCCGCCCGGGCCGCCGGCGTCCAGGTAGGCGGCGAGCAGCGGCCGCACCGTCCGGGGGTCGGCGCTGACGGTGGGCCCGTTGAAGGGGGTGGCGAACCGGAAGGCCACGCTCACCGCGTCCCACCAGGGGACCTCCGGCTGGACGCTCTCCCAGTCGATCAGCGCGTACCCGCCGGGCGTGCGCAGCACGTTGGCCCGGGAGGTGTCGCCGTGCACCAGGACGGCGGCGGGGGCGGCGCGCTGCGCGTCCCGCACCAGGGCGATGGCGTCGGCGACCGCCGGGAGCAGCGCCCGGGCCGGGGCCGCCACCGGGAGGCCGCCGGCCTCGGCCTCGGCCACCCACTCCCGCCACTCCTCGACGGGGTGCGGCGCGGGCGGCTGCTCCCCGCCGGTGTCCAGCACCGCGATCCGGGCCAGGGTGCGGCCCGTCCACTCGGTGGCCGCCACGAGATCGGCGCCGGGGCGCCGCAGGTCGTGCCCGTCCAGCCACTCGCCGACCTGGACCACCTCGTCACCGGCGAGCCGGTGCCAGTAGCCGACGGCGGGGCGGGGCGGCTCGACGGGGCGCGGCATCTCGATACCCGCCGCCAGCGCCGCCCGCTGCAACCTCTGCACCCGGTGGGCCTGTCGGTGGTGCCATTCGCTGCGCAGCCGGCCCGTCCGCACCGTCCAGCGCCCGCGCGCGGTCTCCAGCACCCGGGCCCCGGTCGGGGCGCCCCCGTTGTCGAGCGCCCGCCACGGCCCCGACGGCCGCCCCAGCCCGAAAGCGGCCGCCACCGCGTCCTGATCGATGTCCACCCACCGAGTCTGTGCCCCGTCCCCGGCCCCGTGCACCCGGTTTTCCCGGCCCCCGGCACCGCCCGGCCGCACGGTCACGACACCTCGTCGCCCCCGCACACATGAACGCGCCCCCTTCACCGCCCAGCGCAGCGCCCCCTCACACCACCGCCCCCAACCGCACCACCACCTCCGCCGCCTCCACCCCCCACCGCCCCGCGCCCGCCGCCAACCGGCCGCGCAGGCCGCGCAGTTCGTGGCGGACCAGGGCCGGGAGCGGGGTGCCGTCGGTGTCGAGGAGGGGGGCGAGGGCGGCGAGGGCGGTGTGCGGGTCGTCGGCGCAGAGGTGGCAGTCGGCGATGCGGACGGTGAGCATGGCGCGGGCGACCGGGAGTTGGCCGTCGGCGAGGAGGTCGAGGGCGGCGGTGGCGGCGGTCAGGGCGTGGCGGGCGAGGCGGGGGTCGGCGGTGGCGGCAGCCAGGTCGCGCAGGGCCGCGGAGGAGCCGGATTCGATCCGGAGGCGGAGTGCGGCGGGGGCCAGCCAGGGGACGCGGGCCTCGGTGTCGGGGAGGTCCTCGGGTCGGTCGAGGTGCTGGCGGGCGCGGCCGATGTGGCGGACGGTGGCGTGGATGTCGCCGGCCAGGGCGGTGGCGCGGGCTTCGCCGAGGGTGGCGAGGGCGTCGGACCAGTGGCGGCCGGGCGCGGCGCGGCGGATCTCGCGGGCGTAGTCGCCGGCGGCGGCGGGGTCGTCGTCGAGGAGGCCGAGGACGGCCATGTCGCTGAGGGCGGCGGCCTGGGTGGTGGGGTCGCCGGCGAGGGCGGCCCAGCCGAGGGCGCGGTCGAAGCAGGCCATCGCGGTGGCGGGGCGGCCGCCGTGCAGGCGCAGGCTGCCCGCGGCGTGGGCGTACTCGGCGGCGAGCCGGGCGAGGACGCGGCGGTGGCGGACGGGTGCGTCGGCGAGGCGGGCGACGACGGCGCGCAGGGTGCCCTCGATCACGCTGCCGGGTCCGCGTTCGCCCACGGCCCGGTCGGCACTGTGGAGTTGGGCGCCGAGGACGGCGGCGAGGGCGTGCACGGTGTCGGTGTCGAGGGGGGCGGCGGGGTCGGCGCAGAACGGGGCGAGCAGGGCGAGGGCGGCGGCGGGGGGGGGGGGCTGGCAGCCGGTGGCGCCGTGCAGCGGGCACTGGACGTCGTGGTCGGGGAGGCTGGCGGGGCAGTCGTCGACCGGGACGGGGGCGGTGGGGACGGGTCCGCCGGTGGCGGGCAGCGGGGGGCGCAGCAGGTGCGGGGGGAGGGCGGGGCGGTCGCCCTCGGCGCTCTCGGCGCGGTGGTAGCTGCGGGTGAGTTCACCGCCGGTGCCGAGGAGTTCGTCGATCTGCCGGACGAGGCGGGGGGTGGCGCGGCGGGCGCCGTGTTCGAGGCGGCTGACGGCGGTGTGGTCGTAGCCGACGGCGGTGCCGAGTTGGGCCTGGGTCCAGCCGGCGTGGCGGCGCCAGTGGCGCAGCAGGGCGCCGAATTCCTGCCAGCTTCCGCCGTCCGGCAGTTCGACCGGGTTGGGTGCGCCCAGCATGCGCCGACACCTCCCCTGGTCCGTTCCTGTTGCCGTACCGCGACGGTACCCGCCCCGACCGCACCTCGTACATGGCGTGGTCTGTACCTCTTCTTTGCCATCGCCCTTGCTCGGACCCTGCGCCGGTGCCCTGCGGACCCTTGCTGACGGCCTGCCAATTCGCTTCTAGATCAATGTCTTTGACGGAATTTGCCATCCCGTGCCGGGGATTGTCAGCTCCGTTGACCGGGCCATGGCGGCGGTGTGAGGGTTCCGGGCACCCCCACACCCGAAGAGCTGAGGAGCTCTGATGAAACGCAGATTGCTGACCGCCGGCACCACCCTGGCCGTGCTGGGAGGCCTGCTCGGTGGTTTCGCCGGACAGGCGAACGCCGCGCCTCCCCTCGCCACGCCGGCCCCCACCCCGCTGGCCGCCGCCGTCTCCGCGGCGGACCTGGCGGCGTCGGCCGGGCTGGACGCGCTGGCCAAGGGCCCGGACGAGAGCTACGAGCGCCGAGGCGTCACCCAGTTCCTGAACGGCCTGTACTCGGTCTCGTACGAGCGCAGCTACAAGGGCCTGCCGGTGGTCGGCGGCGACGCGGTGGTGCTCGCCGACGGCCAGGGCAAGGTGCGCGGCGTGCAGAACGCCGCGTCCGGGCCGGTCGGCGTGCCGACGAAGGCGAAGGTGAGCGCGGCGGCGGCGGAGCGGGCGGCGCGCGCGGAGCTGGCGAAGGTCGACTCGGCCGAGGCGCCCCGGCTGGTCGTCCGGGTCAAGGACGGCACCTCCCGGCTGGCCTGGGAGTCGGTGCTGACCGGTTCGGCCGAGGGCCGGCCCAGCCACCTGCACGTGTTCGTGGACGCGGTCACCGGCGAGGTGGCCGACAGCTACGACGACGTCAAGGCCGGCACCATCAACAGCAAGTGGAACGGCCCGGCGGGCCTGACCATCAACACCACCGGTTCGGGCAGCTCCTACTCGCTGCGCGACCCGAGCCGTCCGGGCCTGCAGTGCTCGGACTACTCGACCGGCCAGGTCTTCAGCAAGTCCACCGACTCCTGGGGCACGGGTGCCGCCACGTCCAAGGAGACCGGCTGCGCCGACGCGATGTTCGCGGCGCAGAAGGAGTGGGACATGCTCCGGGACTGGCTGGGGCGCAACGGCCACAACGGCAACGGCGGCAGCTGGCCGGTCAAGGTCGGCCTGAACGACGTCAACGCGTACTGGGACGGCTCGACCATCTCGATCGGCCACAGCCAGTCCAACGAGTGGATCGCCGCGATCGACGTGGTGGGCCACGAGTTCGGCCACGGCCTGGACCAGTACACGCCGGGCGGCGCCAACAACGAGGCGGGCCTGGGCGAGGCGACCGGCGACATCATGGGCGCGCTGACCGAGGCGTACGCCAACGAGCCGGCCCCGTACGACTCCCCGGACTACACGGTCGGCGAGATGATCAACCTGGTCGGGCAGGGCCCGATCCGGGTGATGTACAACCCCTCGCAGGTCTCCGGCAACCCGAACTGCTACTCGGCGTCGATCCCCAACACCGAGGAGCACGCGGCGGCCGGCCCGCTGAACCACTGGTTCTACCTGCTGGCCGAGGGCTCCAGCCCGGGCGGCGGCAAGCCGTCCAGCCCGACCTGCAACTCCTCGTCCGTCACCGGCATCGGCATCCGGGACGCGGGCCGGGTCTTCTACGGCGGCATGCTGCTCAAGACCAGCGGCATGACGTACAAGAAGTACCGGACCGCGACCCTGACCGCGGCCAAGAACCTCGACGCGAGCTGCAACTTCTTCAACCGCACCAAGGCGGCGTGGGACGCCGTCAGCGTGCCGGCCCAGGCCGGCGACCCGACCTGCGCCGCGACCAACAACGACTACTCGCTGGCGCTGAGCCCCTCCTCGGGCTCCGTGCAGGCGGGCAGCTCGACCAGCGCGACGGTCTCCACCGCCGTCACCGCGGGCTCGGCCGCGAGCGTCTCGCTGTCGGTGACCGGCGCGCCCACCGGCACCACCGCGACCCTCTCCCCGTCCAGCGTGCAGTCCGGCGGCTCGGCGACGCTGAGCGTCAACGTCGGCGCGAACACCGCGGCGGGCACCTACACCCTGACCGTCACCGGCACCGGCCCGGCCACCCACACCGCGCAGTACCAGCTGACGGTGACCGGCGGCGGGGGCAACCCCGGCGGCTCGGCCCCGGACATCAACGTGGCCAACGTGCAGACGCACCTGAGCCAGCTGTACACGATCGCCCAGCAGAACGGCGGCAACCGCCGGGCGGGCACCGCGGGCTACACCCAGTCGCTGGCGTACGTGAAGGGCAAGTTGCAGGCGGCGGGCTACACCGTCACCGAGCAGACCTGCACCTCGTGCACCTACACCGCCAACAACCTGATCGCCGACTGGCCGGGCGGCCCGTCCGACCAGGTCACCATGTTCGGCGCGCACCTGGACTCGGTCTCGGCCGGCCCGGGCATCAACGACAACGGCTCCGGCTCGGCCGTGCTGCTGGAGAACGCGCTCGTCCTGGCGCAGCAGAACCCGACCATGAGCAAGCACGTCCGGTTCGCCTGGTGGGCCGGTGAGGAGCAGGGCCTGCAGGGCTCGCAGTACTACGTGGGCCAGCTCTCCTCGGCGCAGCGCTCGGCGATCAAGGGCTACTACAACTTCGACATGGTCGGCTCGACCAACGCCGGCTACTTCATCAACAACGTCAGCTCGGCCACCGCCGCGCCGCTGAAGGCGTACTGGGACTCGCTGAACCTCCAGCCGGAGGAGAACGTCGAGGGCCAGGGCCGTTCCGACGACTACTCCTTCCAGCAGGGCGGCATCCCGACCTCCGGCTACGCCGCGGGCGCCGACGCCACCAAGACCCCGGCGCAGGCCACCAAGTGGGGCGGCACCGCGTACGCGTCCTACGACTCCTGCTACCACTCCTCCTGCGACACCACCTCCAACGTCAACGCGACGGTGCTGAACCGGAACGCCGACGGCGTGGCGTACGCGATCTGGAAGACCTCGGTCGGCGGCACCACCACCCCGGTCAACGACTTCACCCTCGCGGTGAACCCGTCCACCGGCACCGTCCAGGCGGGCTCCGCGGCCAGCGCCACGGTCTCCACCGCCACCAGCTCCGGCAGCGCGCAGACCGTGTCGCTCACCGCGAGCGGCGCCCCGTCCGGCGCCACCGTCTCGTTCAGCCCGTCCTCCGTCACCAGCGGCGGCAGCGCGACCCTGACGGTCTCCACCTCCTCCTCCACCCCCGCCGGCACCTACACCATCACGGTCACCGGCACCGGCTCCTCCGCCACCCACGGCACCGGCTACACCCTGGTCGTGAACGGCGGCGGCACCGGCGGCGGCACCTGGGCCGCGGGCGTCTCCTACAACGCGGGCGACGTGGTCACCTACAACGGCGTCAGCTACAAGTGCCTGCAGGCCCACACCTCGCAGAGCACCTGGACGCCGGACGTCGTCCCGGCCCTGTGGCAGCGTCTGTAGCCACCGGGAACACGTCGGCGACGACGGCGGCAGTGAGCGGTAACTAGCACGGCGGGTGTGCCGCGACCGGTTGGGGGACGGGTCGCGGCACACCTGCGTTCCCGTCCCCTCCCTCGCCCTCCCCCGTCCTCCCGTCCCCTTCCCCGTCCCCCTCCCCAGCGCCCTCCCCAGCGCCCTCCCGGGCCTTACGCCGCACAGACGTGCGGTGCACGTACGATGACCGCCGTCCGGAGCGGGGTCTCCGGCTGACTACCGGGGGGAGGTCGTCCGTGTCGCGCGACGACGGGGTGCTGCTGCGGGCCGAGGGGGTGGCGCTGCGCTACGGGACGCTGCCCGCGCTGCACGGGGTGGACGTCGCGGTGGCGGCGGGCACCGTCACGGCGGTCACCGGCCCCAGCGGCTCCGGCAAGTCCTCGCTGCTGCACTGCCTGGCCGGGGTGCTGCGCCCCACCGGCGGGCGGGTGCTGTTCGAGGGCCGCGACCTGGCCGCGCTGTCCGACCGGGAGCTGTCCGCCGTGCGCGCCCGCAGTTTCGGCTTCGTCTTCCAGTTCGGCGACCTGGTACCGGAGTTGACGCTGGCCGAGAACGTCGCGCTGCCCCTGGTGCTGGCCGGGCAGCGCGGGCGGCGGGCCCGCGGCCCGGTGCTGGAGCTGCTGGCCCGCCTCGGCATCGACCACCTCGCCGACCGCCGTCCCGCCCTGGTCTCCGGCGGGCAGGCGCAGCGCGCCGCGGTCGCCCGCGCCCTGGTGCACCGCCCGGCGGTGCTGTTCGCCGACGAGCCGACCGGCGCGCTGGACCGGGCGGCGGGCCGGCTGGTGCTCGCCGAACTGCTCGCGCTGAGCGCCGAACGCGGCACCGCCGTGGTGCTGGTGACGCACGACGAAACGGTGGCCGCCGCCGCCGGACGGCGGCTGGACCTGGTCGACGGCCGGCTCTCCGCCGGGGCCGCGCGGTGACGGTGCTGCGCCTGGGCTGGGCGCTGACCCGGGGCGCGGGGCGGCGGGGCCGCTGGCGGCTGCTGCTGATGGCGCTGGGCGCGGCCCTCGGCGCGGCCTGCCTGGCCGCCGTGCTGACCCTGCCGCAGCTGCTGGAGGCCCGCACCGTCCACGAGCAGCACCGCACCCCGTACCCGGCGCAGGCCGGCGCGCCCGCCCTCGACGGCGCCTCCTTCCGTACCGTGCAGGGCAGTTGGGGGACGGACGCGCTCACCGAGGTGCTGATCGCCGCCCCCGGACGGGTCGTCCTGCCCGGCGGGGCGAGCGCGCCGCGCCCCGGCGAACTGCTGGTCTCCCCGCGCCTGCGCGACCTGCTGGCCGCCGAGCCCGCGCTGCGCGAGCGCCTGCCCGGCACCGTCGCGGGCGTGCTGCCCGGGGCGCTGCTGGCCGCTCCCGACGAGCTGTACGCCTACCTCGGCGTGCAGCGGGGGCAGTTGGAGCAGGGGCAGCCGCTGGGCGGTTTCGGGCTGGCGTTCCGGCCGCCCGCGCTGCTCGACGGGAAGACGCTGCACCTGCTGGAGTTCATGCTGGCGGTGTTCGTGCTGCTGCCGCTGGGCCTGTTCCTGGCGGGCTGCAACCGGCTGTCCGCGGCAAGCCGGCTGCGCACCCTGGCGGCGCTCCGGCTGACCGGGATGTCCGCGCGGGACGTGCGCCGGCTGAACGCGCTGGAACCGGCCGGGGCCGCGCTGCTGGGCGCGGCGGCGGGCCTGGCCGGGTACGCGCTGGCGGCCCGGGCCGGCGGCCGGGTCGGGCTGCCGGGGCTGGCCTGGTTCCCCGGGGACGCCGCGCCGTCGGCGGCCACCGTGCTGCTGTGCCTGCTGGGCCTGCCCGCGGGCGCGGTGCTGATCTCCCGGGCGGGGACGTCCGCGCTGACCGACCGCCCGCTGGAGGCCCGCCGCGAGCGGCCGCCGCGAGCACCCTCCCGGTGGCGGCTGCTGCCGCTCGCGGCGGGCCTGGCCGCGCTCGGCCTGCTGTGGCTCGCCCCGTCCCGCTCCGGGCGCCCCGCCGGGGCGCTGTCCGCGCCGCTGCTGCTGGCCGGGGTGGTCGCCACCGGGTACGGGGTGGTCGCCTGCTACCCGCTGGCGGCCCGGTTCCTGGCCCGGCGGGCGGCCCGCGACCCGCGTTCGCTGTCGGTGCTGCTGGGCGCGCGCCGCGGCGAACTGGAACCGGGCGGGGCGGTGCGGGCCACCGCCGGGCTGGTGCTGTTCGTCTTCGCCCTGGGCCTGGCGCACGGCGTCTTCCGCGACTGGCACGCGGCCGCGCAGCCGCGGCGGCCGGTGCAGTACGTCGGCGTCGCCGGCGCGGAGGCCCCCGGGCTCGACCCGGCCCGGCTGCGCGCCCTGCCGGGCGTGGACGGGGCGGTCCTGACCGTGCGCAACCTGGTGCCGCCGCCCAGCACCGTCCCCGGCCACCGGCCGGTCACCGCCACCGCCCTGCTCGGCACCTGCGCGGACCTGGCCCGGTTCACCGCCGCGCCGCCGCTCGGCTGCACCGACGGCGTGCCGCTGCTGCTGGACACCGGGAACGGGGTGCCGCTGCCCGAGCCGGGCACCGAACTGCGCTTCCCCACCGGCCCGGGCGGCGGGTCCGACGGCGGGACGGACGGCGGCTCCGACCGCAGCCCGGGCAACGGGTCCGACGGCGGGGCGGACGGTGGGGCGGACGCCGTCACCGTCCGGGTGCCGTCCGGGCGGGCCTCGGTCAGCTGGCCGGCCGACTCCCCGCTGTACGGCACGGGCCTGCTGCTGCCCCCGGGCACCCTGCCGGACGGCGCCGCCGCCACCGGCACCCTCACCCTGGCCGCCCGGGCGTCCACCGCCACCGTGCAGCGGGTGCTCGGCGGGCTCGCCGCGGCCGCGCCCGCCGCCGAACCGGTGCTGTACGGCGTCGACACCGACGGCCTGCGCAAGGCCCGGCTGGTCGACTCCCTCTACACCGCGGGCACCGCGCTCGGCGTGGCCGTCACCGTCCTGGCCCACCTGGTCGCCGCGCTCGACCGGGCCCTGGAGCGTCGGCGCAACGTCACCGCGCTGACCCTGATCGGCGTCCCGCGCCGCACCCTGCGCCGCGCCCAGGTCGTCCAGACCGTGCTGTTCCTCGGCTGCGGCCTGCTCCCGGCGGTGGCCGCCGGCGCGCTGGCGGGGCGCGCCTACGACGCGTACGGCGGACTGGTCCACGCGTGGGACTGGCCCGCCTTCGCCCGCACCCTCGCCGCCTGCGCGGCGGTGCTCGCCGTCGCCGTCCTGGGCGCGCTGCCGCTGCTGGTGCGGCGGATCGACCCGGCGCTGATCCGCCGCGACTGAGCCCCCGTCACCCGACGCCCCGCCCACCCCCGCCCACACCCCACCCACCGCCGTCACCCGCCTCCCGGCGGCGCGGCCCGAGCGCCCCGAGCGGGAGCCACCGTGAACACCGCAGCCACCGCACCCGGTTCCGACCCGGGAGCCGCACCCGATCCCCTGTCCGAGCCCGGATCCGAGGAGCCGCTCCCCGCCGCCGGGTCGGCGGGGCCGGCGAAGCCGTCGCTGCGCCGGGTGCTGGGCCGCTCCCGCGGCCGCACCGTGCTGGGGTGCGTCGCCTCGGCGCTGCTGCTGGCCCTGCTGATCAAGACCTTCCTGGTGCAGGTCTTCGTGATCCCGTCCGGCTCGATGATGGGCACCCTGGAGAAGGGCGACCGGGTCGCCGTGGACAAGTTCAGCCCCTGGCTGGGCGACCGGCCGCAGCGCGGCGAGGTGGTGGTCTTCAAGGACCCGGGCGGCTGGCTGGCCGAGGCGCCCGACTCGGGCACCTTCGTGCGGAGCGTGCTGAGCGGCCTCGGCCTGGTCCCCGCCGCGAACGAGAAGGACCTGATCAAGCGGGTGATCGCGGTCGGCGGCGACACCGTCGAGTGCGACGCGGGCCAGCCCGTCCGGGTCAACGGCACCGCCCTGGACGAGCCCTACATCTACCCCGGCTCCACCCCCTGCGACGACTTCCCGGTCGGCACCGTCCACGTCCCGACGGGCTTCCTGTGGGTGATGGGCGACCACCGCAACGACTCCGCCGACTCCCGCTACCAGCAACTCCACAACCCGGGCGGCGGGTTCGTCCCGGTCGACGACGTCATCGGGCGCGCCCGCGTCCTGGTCTGGCCCGTGGGCCGCTGGAGCACCCTGCCGATCCCCCCGACCTTCGGGCGGATCGGCGGCTGAGCCCGCCGCCCCCGGGCCCGTCCCCGGATGAGTATCCGGACTCAGGCCGGACGGGCCGCTGCGGCGGCATCATGGACGGGCCGCCGCGGGGTGTCCCGGCGGTGTCCGATCCTGACCCGGGGAGCAGTCCGCCCATGCTGAGCGCCGTCGCCAGTGCCGTCGTCCCGGTCCTCGGGCGGTTCAGCGTGAGCGTGGAGGAGGGTGCGGTGCTCGCCCCGGGGAGCATCGTCGCGCCCAACCACTCCTCGCTGGTCGATCCGGGCGTGGTGCTCGCCGCCGTACGGCGCCTGGGCGTCGAGCCGGTGGTGCTGGCGACCGCCGGACTGTGGCGGATCCCGCTGCTGGGCCGGGTGCTGGCCCGCGAGGGGCACGTCCCGGTCCACCGCGGGACGGCGCGGGCCGCCGAGGCGCTGGCGGCCGCCGCCGAGGCCCTGGCCGCCGGGCGGGTGGTCGTCATCTACCCCGAGGGTCGGCTGCCCCGCCGGGTGGACGCGGCCGACGGCCCGCCCGGCCCCTTCCGCAGCGGTCTGGCCCGGCTGGCCGCCGGTGGCGCGCCGGTCGTCCCGCTCGGCCAGGCCGGGGCCCGCCGGATCAGCTCCGGCTCCACCGCCAAGCAGCTCGCGGGCGTCCTCACCGCGCCGCTGCGCCGCCCCCGCGTGCACGTCCACGTCGGGGCGCCGCTGGTGCTGCGCGGCGACGTGGCGGCCGCCACCGAGCAGGCCCGCACGGCGGTGACGCGGGCCTGGCGGACGGCGTCCGAACAGCTGGCGGGTGCCCGGCGCGGTCCGGAGGAGCAGGTCTAACCCGCCGTCAGCCGCTCCAGCCACTCGTGGCCGGGGTGGGTCCCGCGCAGCCAGCGGGCCAGGTCCGCCCGGCGGGTGCGGTCGAGGCGGGGGAGGACGCGTTCGAAGTCGGCGCGGTCCTTGTCCCGGGTCGCTCCGGCCTTGAAGAGCAGCACCAGTTCGGGGCGCAGGTACGGGATGCCGTCGGCGGTCCGCTCGACGATCCGGTGGTAGGGCAGGCGCAGTTCCTCGTCGCGTCGGCAGATCCAGGTGTCGCCGTCGTGCGGTTCGCGGAACACGTCGAACCGGTACCGGCCGCTCGCCGGGTCGCGGGCCCAGGTCTGCCGGGTCGCGGCCAGCGCTTCCGGTCCGGCGTCCGGCCAGGTCAGCCCCCGGCCGACCGCGTCGAACGCCAACTCGGGTAAGTGCGAACGCAGTTCGCCGAACGCGTCGGCCGGTACCGCGACCTCCAGGTCCCCGTGCGGCCGGGTCTGCTCGCCGAGGAACAGGTCCAGGGCCCAGCCCGCCGCCACGTACCAGGGCGCGGCGAGCCCTTCCAGCCGCCGGGCGACCCGTTCGGGCCGCCAGGCCGCGGCCCAGCGCGCGTCGGTCTCCGCCGGGTCCGCCCGTACGCCGCCGGGCGGCGCTCCCTGAGTGTCCATCCCCCGAACCTAGCGGGCCGCCGCCCGCTGCTATCCCCCCGGCAACACCGCCGCCCTCTCCCCGGGGGCGCCCGTCCGTGCGAGGATCGGCCGCCATGGAGATCATCGACAGCGGGCGCTTCCGCCCCGCCCCGGACGGCTCGGCCCACTACGCGGAGCACCTGAGCGTGCCCGCGCTGAGCTTCGGCACCTACTCCCTCCCGGCGGGCCGCACCGACGACCAGTCACCGCACCTGCAGGACGAGGTCTACGTGGTCACCCGGGGCCGGGCCCGGTTCACCTCCGGCGGCCGCACCGTCGACGTCGGCCCCGGCAGCTCGCTGTTCGTCCCGGCCCGGGAGGAGCACCGCTTCCACGACATCACCGAGGACCTGGTGGCCCTGGTCTTCTTCGCCCCGGCCTACAGCGGCGTCCCCGGCCCGGCCGAGCCCGCCTGAGCAGGGTCCCGGGGCGTGGGAGCGGGCTGACGGAGCGTCCGGGATCGCGGGCGGCGGGATATTCGGTTCGGGCGCGTCCTTCGGTGGGCCTATAGTGCTGGCCGACCGTCCCCCTCCGTTCCGCCCCGCCGCGCCGCGTGCCGCGGGGGCCCGCCCCCTGGAGCCGCACCCGATGACTGCCGCCTGCCCCGCCTGCTCGACGGCCGATCGGACGCTGCTGGTGACGGCCGCGCTGCACGACCCGGCCGACGCGCTGGACCGTCCGACCCGCAGGCTGCTGGACGTGCCGCGCGAGCCGAAGAACCCGAGCCGGGGCAGCGTGGTCCTGTTCGTGCTGGCGGGCCTGCAGGCATTCTGGATCGTCAGGTCGATCGCCGACGTGCAGCACGCGTCGGGCCCGGACACCCCGTACGCGGTGATCGCGCTGCTGGTGCACGTGGCGCTCTCGGCGGTCCTGGCCGTGGCCGGCGGGCTGGTGCGCCGGGCGGACCTCCGGCGCCGCGCCCTGCAGGGCCACTGGCCGCTCTCGTACGAGCAGTGGACGCTGGTGCACAAGGTCTGGCGGGCGGCCTGGCTGTGCCGGAACTGCCGGGTGGCGTTCTTCCCGCTGGGCGCGCTGCGGCCGGACTTCCCGGCCTCTCCCCCGCTGCGGTACGAGCACTTCCAGGACTGGCTGAACGAGACCGCCCGGCAGACCGAACTGGCGGGCGGCTTCGCCCCCACCGACCGGAAACCCGCCGCGCCCGCCGCCTGACGCCCCCGCCCGTTCCCTCCCCCACCTCGGAGCCGTCCCCGATGACCGCCGTCTGCCCCTCCTGCTCGCTGGCCGACCGCACCGTGCCCGTCCCGGCCGCGCTGCGGGACCGCGACGTCCCGCTGGACAAGCCGGACCGCGGGCTGCTGGACGTGCCGCCCGAGCCGGTCGGCAGGAGCGGGGTCTCGACGGGGCTGCTCCTGCTGGCCGCGTTCTCCAGCCTGTGGACGGTGCGCGCCGTGCTGACGCTGGTGCGGTCGGGGAGCGCGGCGACGGCGGGCCAGGTGGTCGCCACCGTCGTGGTCGCCACCGTCATGGCGGGCTCCTACTGGGCGAGTTCGGCGCTGCGCCGGGCGGCGGACCGGCGGCAGGCGGCGAAGGGCGGCTGGCCCGCCTCGTCCGAGCAGTGGAAGCTGGTGCACCGGGTGTGGCAGGCGGCCTGGCTGTGCCGGAACTGCCGGGCCGCGTTCCTCCCGGCGGGGGCGCTGGGGCCGGGCTTCCCGGCGTCCGGCCCGCTGTCCTTCGAGCACTTCCGGGACTGGCTGACCGGGACGGCCCGGCAGGCCGAACAGCTCGGCGGCTTCGCCCCCGCCGACCGGAAGCCCGCCGCGCCCGCCGCGCCCGCCGCCTGACGGTGCTCCACCGGCGGGCAGTAGCTTCTTCCTGACGTTCCGTCAGCTCCATCACCAGGAACGGGCGGTGAGCGCGTCCCGGAGGGGGCCGCGGGCGGCGGGCGGGCGGACGGGGCGTCAGGAGAGCGGGGTGTAGACCCGTTCGATCTGCTGGGTGCCGTTCTTGGTGCGGTAGGAGCGGGTCCAGCGGCTGGTGGCGTCGGCGCGGGTGCGGTCGGACAGGACGTAGTAGTCCATCTGGGCGCGGTCGGCGGTGACGTCGAGGACGCCGTAGCCGTGCGAGTCGAGGTCGGTCCACTTGACGTGCCGGTTGGCGGCCTGGATCGCGGCGGAGGCGACCAGCGAGAGCGTGCCGGGGGCGACCTTGAGGATGTCGTCGATGTTGTCGCTGGTGACGGAGGTGACCACGAACTCGGTGGCCGCGCTGCCGGAGGCGGGGTAGGTGGCGGCTTCGAAGGGGACGTCGCAGGCCCAGGCGGAGTGGATGTCGCCGGTGAGGAAGACGGTGTTGGTGATGTGCCGGTCCTTGAGGTGGCCGAGCAGTTCGCGCCGGTCGTGGGTGTAGCCGTCCCACTGGTCGACGTTGACGGCGAGGCCCTCGCCGGGCAGGCCGAGCAGTTGGGCGAGCGGGCGCAGCAGGTAGTCGGGCACCGAGAGGAAGGCCACCGGGGAGATCATCACCTCGTTGCCGACCAGCCGCCAGGTGGTGTCGGAGGCGGCCAGTCCGGCCTTGAGCCAGTCGAGTTGGGCCCGGCCGGTGATGCTGCGGTCGGCGGAGTCGACCTCGCCGTTGCCGACGGACGCCTGCTGGGAGCGGAAGGAGCGCAGGTCGAGCAGGTGCAGGTCGGCGAGCTTGCCGTAGCGCAGCCGCCGGTAGGTGGTGCCGGCGACGGAGGGGCGGACCGGCATCCACTCGAAGTAGGCCTGCTTGGCGGCGGCGACCCGGTCGGCCCAGTCGCCCTCGGTGCCGGGGGTGTGGTTCTCGGCGCCGCCGGACCAGGCGTCGTTGGCGAACTCGTGGTCGTCCCAGATCGCGATGGTGGGGACGGCGGCGTGCAGGGCCTGGAGGTCGCCGTCGGTCTTGTAGCGGCCGTGCCGGGTGCGGTAGTCGGCGAGGGTGAGGATCTCGTGGGCGGGGGCGTGCGGGCGCACCACGGTGCCGCGGGCGGCGTAGGCGCCGGTGGCGTACTCGTAGATGTAGTCGCCGAGGAACAGGAAGGCGTCCAGGTCGCCGCGGGCGGCGAGGTGGCGGTAGGCGGCGAAGTACCCGGCCTCCCAGTTGGCGCAGGAGGCGACGCCCAGGCGGAGCCGGTCGAGCGGCGCGTCGGCGGCGGGGGTGGTGCGGGTGCGGCCGACGGGGGAGGCGGCGCCGTCGGCGAGGAAGCGGTACCAGTAGGCGGTGTCGGGGCGCAGGCCGCGGACGTCGGCCTTGACGGTGTGGTCGGTCGCGGCGGTGGTGGTGACGGTGCCGGTGGCGACGACGGCGGTGAAGTCGCGGTCGGTGGCCAGCTGCCAGCGGACGGCGGTGTCGGGGCCGAGGCCGGAGCCGGGTTCCGCGTCGGCGGTGGGGGTGAGGCGGGTCCACAGCAGGACGCCGTCGGGCAGCGGGTCGCCGGAGGCCACGCCGTGCAGGAAGCGCGGGGTGTCGGCGGCGTCGGCGCGTCCGGCGGCGGTGAGCGGCAGGGCGAGGGCCCCGGCGGTGAGGGCGGCGGCCTGGATCACCCGGCGGCGCGGCGGGCGGGGCGCGACGGCGGCGGGCGCGGTGGTGCTGGTGGATTCGGTCACGCCACCAGAGACTTACCCACCGGTAACGGCTTGTCCAGAGCGCGTCCCGACTGTTCGTCGGGGCTTCACCTCGGTGCGGCCGGCCCCCCGCTCCCCCGTCACAGCCGGTCGGCGTCGAGCACCGCCCGGACGAACTCGCCGGGTGCCTCCTGCGGCAGGTTGTGGCCGATCCCGTCGAGGGTGCGGTGCAGGTAGGGTCCGGCGAACCGGTCGCGGTAGCCGCGGCTGCGGCCGGGCGGGGTGAACGGGTCGAGGGCGCCGTCGAGGGTGACGGTGGGGACGGTGATCACCGGCCGGTCGGCGAGCCGCCGTTCGTCGGTGTCGTAGCGGCGTTCGCCGCTGGCCAGGCCGAGCCGCCAGCGGTAGTTGTGCACCACGATCTCGGGGTAGTCGGGGTTGTCGAAGGCGCTGGCGGTGCGGTCGAACACCTCTTCCTCGAACCGCCAGGTCGGCGAGACGGTCTGCCACACCAGTCGGCACAGGTCGCGGCGCAGCCGGCGGTCGAGCAGGGCGCGGCGGCCGCGTTCGGTGCTGAAGTAGTACTGGTACCACCAGGCGTGTTCGGCCTCCGCGCCCAGCGGGTCGGCCTGCGCGTGGACGTCGGTGATCAGGTAGCCGCCGCCGGAGACCAGCGCCTTGACCCGCTCGGGGCGCAGCGCGGCGACGATGGCGGCGGTGCGGGCGCCCCAGTCGAATCCGGCGAGCAGGGCGCGGCTGATCCCGAGCGCGTCCAGCAGGGCGACCAGGTCCCGGGCGACGGCGGCCTGTTGGGCGTTGCGCGGGGTCTGCTCGGAGCGGAACCGGGTGCGGCCGTGGCCGCGCAGGTAGGGCACCAGGACGCGGTAGCCGCGGGCGGCCAGCAGCGGGGCGACCTCGGCGTAGCTGTGGATGTCGTAGGGCCAGCCGTGCAGGCAGACCACCACCGGGCCGTCGGGCGGGCCGCATTCGGCGAAGCAGACGTTCAGGTCGCCGGCGGCGATCTGCTTGAGCACCCAGGGGACGGTCAGGCCGTCCGAGAGCACCGCGCCGTAGGAGGGGGCGCGCGGGGGCACCACGTAGGCGGGCACCACGTACGGGGGTTCGGCGTACCCGGGCGCCGGGTAGCCGGGCGGCGGGTAGCCGGTCCCGGGGTGCGGGGGCAGCAGGTAGCCGGGCGCCGGGTAGGCCGAACTCCCGTACGCCGTCGGCCCGTAGGCCGGGGCCGGGTAGGCGGGTGCCCCGTACCCGGGTGCCGCGTAGGCGGCTTCCGGGTGGACCGGAACCGCGTGGGCCTGCGTCGGGTGGGCCTGTGCCGCGTACGCCCGTCCGCCCGCGGCGGCCGCGAACAGTCCGGTGCCGGCCGCGACCCCCGCCCGGTGGAAGCTCCGCCTGTCCATCCGCCCGCCCTCCGCCCGCTCCCCGGCCGTCCGCATCCGGCCGTCCGCCGTTGCCGCCGGCCGTTGCCGTCGGCCGTCACCGTCCGTCGTTCCGCCAGCAAGCATGCCGGAAAAGGGGGTTGACCAGGACGAAGACGCGCCGATCGGACATTTCGGTCATTCGCGGGTGCAAATGCCCCAAACCGTCCGGGCGGGAGTTCCGCGCGGACGGTCGGGGCGGGGGCCGGGGCGAGGCCCGGAACGGGCCGCGGAGCGGGCCGCGGGGTGAACTGCGCGGCGGTCAGCAGCCGTTGAGCACGTTGGTGAGCGCGGTCTTCTCGGCGCTGTCCACGGCCAGGTTGTAGTAGTACTTCACCTGCACCCAGGCCCGGACGTAGGTGCAGCGGTAGCCGGTGACCGAGGGCAGCCACTCGGCCGGGTCCTTGTCGCCCTTGGCCTGGTTGACGCTGTCGGTGACGGCTATCAGCTGCGGGCGGGTCAGGTCGTTGGCGAACGCCTGGCGCTGGGCGGTGGTCCAGGCGGAGGCGCCGGAGTCCCAGGCTTCGGCGAGCGGCACCACGTGGTCGATGTCCAGGTCGGAGGCGGCGTGCCAGGTGGCGCCGTCGTACGGGGAGTACCAGGTGCCGGAGGTGGCGGCGCAGGCGGAGTCGGTGACCACGCCGGAGCCGTCGCGCTTGAGCACGGTCTCCCGGGTGTTGCAGGCGCCGGAGATGGTGATCCAGTGCGGGAACAGGTCGCGGCTGTAGCCGGTGCGGTTCTCGGTCTTGACGGCCAACTGGCCGAGGTAGCCGCGGGCGGTGGCGGCGGAGACCGGGGTGGGCAGGGCGGCCTGGGCGGTGCCGGTGCTCGCGGTGACGGCTCCGGCGGCGAGCACGGAGGTGGCGGCGACGGCGGCGAGGCGGCGGAGGGAACGGTTCGGCACGGGGGCGCTCCTGGACTCGGCGGAGGGGCGGGGAGGCGGTGCCGGGCCAGACTGGCAGTCAGCTGTCTATGCGGGTAGATACCGAGCCGTGAAGATTGCATTACCGTCGTATGGCGATACCGGTTCCCGATGTGAACGTCCGTCACCGGAGGTGTCCGCCGACGACCGGGGGAATGCGCCCCGCCAACCCCGATGGCGGGGTGGCGAAGGCGAATTGACGCCTGGTCAGGGCCCCCTTGCGCGCCCCTTGACCGCCCCCGGCCGCTGATCTAGCTTCGTGCCTCGCCACGAGTTCCGGAGCGCGACCCCGCCCGACCGGACCGACCACGACCGGGAGGACGAGGGTGACCACGGCTCTGTACAGCCGCCGCCACATCGACCTGCTCATGGTCTCCAGTTCGCTCTGTAGGTGAGCCCGCGCGCACCGCGCCGCCGCCCGACCACCGCACCGCCCCGCTCCCGCCCGGCCCGCGCCCGCCCCGAGCCCGCGCCCGCCGACGCCCCCGCGCACCGCGAAACCGGAGAACCACCATGCTCAATCCCCCTGCCGGGAACGGCAGTTCCGCCATACCCGCCCCCGCTTCCGGCCCCGCTCCGGCCCGCCGCCGGCTGGCCGCGCTCGCCCTGAGCGCCGCCGTCCTGGTGACCGCCGCGGCCTGCACCAGCGCGAAGTCCGGCGGCGGCTCCTCGGGTGACGCCGCCGCCCGCGCCCTGACCATCGGCACCACCGACCAGGTGGTCAGCCTCGACCCGGCCGGCTCCTGGGACGCGGGCTCCGGCACCATCGCGGACGAGGTCTACGCCGCGCTGGTCAGCGCCCCCAACGGCACCTCCGACGTCGCGCCGAACCTCGCCGAGAGCGTCAAGCTGACCGCGCCGAACCAGTACACCGCCGTCCTGAAGCCCGGCCTGAAGTTCGCCAACGGCCACGACCTGACCTCCTCCGACGTCAAGTTCAGCTTCGAGCGGCAGCTGCGGATCGCCGACAAGAACGGCCCGTCCTCCCTGCTGTACGACCTCGACTCGGTCGCCGCCCCGGACCCGCTGACCGTGGTGTTCACCCTGAAGAGCCCGAACGACAGCCTCTTCCCGCAGGTGCTCTCCACCGGCGCCGGCAGCGTCCTGGACGAGGAGGTCTTCCCGGCCGACAAGATCCTCGACGACGACGCGGTGGTCAAGGCCCGCCCCTGGAACGGCCCGTACGGCATCACCAGCTACGCGAAGAACTCGCTCGTCGCCTTCGAGGCCAACAGCGCCTACCGCGGCCAGCTGGGCACCCCGAAGACCGCGCAGGTGCGGCTCAAGTACTACACCGACCCGAACAACCTGAAGCTGGACGTCCAGCAGGGCGCCATCGACGCCGTCTACCGCACCCTGCCGATCGCCGACCTGCAGGACCTCTCCGGCAAGCCGGGCGTCAGCGTCCACACCGGCTCCGGCAACGGCATCCGCTACCTGGTCTTCGACTTCAAGTCGCAGCCCTACGGCAGCGCCACCGCCGAGGCCGACCCGGCCAAGGCGCTGGCCGTCCGGCAGGCCGTCGCGCACTCGGTCGACCGGGCCCAACTCGCCTCCCAGGTCTACAAGGGCACCTTCGAGCCGCTCTACACCTCGGTGCCGGACGGCATCACCGGCGCCACCCCGTCGTACCGGAAGCTGTACGGCGACAAGAACGGCGGCCCCTCCAAGGACGCGGCCGCCGCGGTGCTCGCCGCCGCCGGGGTGCAGACCCCGGTGACCCTGCACCTGCAGTACAACACCGACCACTACGGCTCCTCCTCGGCCGACGAGTACGCCCTGCTGAAGACCCAGCTGGAGGGCACCGGCCTGTTCAAGGTCGACCTGCAGTCCACCGAGTGGGCCCAGTACGGCAAGGACCGGGTCGCCGACCTCTACCCGCTCTACCAACTGGGCTGGTACGCCGACTACTTGGACGCCGACAACTACATCGGCACCTTCTTCGTCCCGGACAGCTGGGTGCACAGCGGCTACGCCGACCCGGCCGTGGCGGCGCTGATCAAGCAGGAGCAGACCGAGACCGACCCGGCCGCCCGCACCAAGCAGATCGAGCAGGTGCAGGACGCCGCCGCCGCGCAGGTGCCGCTGCTGCCGCTGCTGCAGGGCTCCACCGCCATCGTGACCCGCTCCGACGTGCGGGGCGTGCCCGACAAGCTGAACAGCGCCTACCGGTTCCGCTGGGCCGAGATCAGCAAGGGCTGACCCCGCACCGCCCCCGGCCCCCGAGGAACCCGACGAGGAACCCCACCATGACGCTCGCCCCGCCCCTGGGCGGACGGCGCGACGGACGGACCGACGGACCGCGGCGCGGCCCGGGGAGCGGAGCACGGGCCGTGCTCCGCTCCCCGCTGGTCCGCTACCTGGCCGTCCGCCTGCTGCTCGTCCTCCCCACCGTCCTGCTGCTGCTCACCGCGGTGTTCTTCCTGATGCGGGCCACCGGCGACCCGGTCACCACCGCCTTCGCCGACCGGCTCACCCCGGCCCAGCTCCAGCAGAAGCTGCACGCCGCCGGGTACGACCGGCCGCTGTTCACCCAGTACCTGGACTACCTGCGGCAGGTCGCCACCGGCGACTTCGGCCGCACCGCCACCGACAACCGGGCGGTCACCGAGGTGCTGCGCACCTACGGCGCGGCCACCCTCGAACTCGCCTGCTGGGCGCTGCTGGTGGCCGTCGCCGTGGGCGTCCCGCTGGGCGCGCTGGCCGCCCGCTACCGCGACCGCGCCCCGGACGCGGTGCTGCGGCTGGCCGCCGTCCTCGGCTACGCCACCCCGGTGTTCTTCGTCGGCCTGCTGCTCAAACTGGTCTTCGCGGTCGGCCTGGGCTGGCTGCCGGTGGCCGGCCGGGCCTCGATCGGCACCGAACTGCGCCTGCAGGACCTCTCCGACCCCACCGGCCTCTACCTGCTGGACGCGCTGCGCAGCGGGGACGGCGCGGCCGTCGCCGACGTGCTGCGGCACAGCGTGCTGCCCGCGCTGGCGCTCGGCCTGCTGCTGGCCGGGGTGCTGCTGCGGCTGGTGCGCACCCACCTGATCGCCACCCTGGACGCCGAGTACGTCGAGGCGGCCCGTTCGCGCGGCGTCGGCGGCCTGCGCCTGCTCTCCCGGCACGCCGCCCGGCCCGCGCTGGTGCCGGTGGTGACGGTGCTGGGCCTGCAGGTGGCCGGGCTGCTGGGCGGTGCGGTGCTCACCGAGACCACCTTCGAGTGGAAGGGCCTGGGCTACCAGCTGGCGCACTACCTGACGGCGCGCGACTTCGCCGCCGTGCAGGGCATCGTCGCGCTCTTCGCGGTGGTGGTCGCGGTGGTCAACTTCCTGGTGGACGCCCTGGCCGCGCTGATCGACCCCCGGGTGAGGTACTGATGACCGCTCGCCGACGGATCCTCTCCCGCCTGCTGCCGCAGCGGGTGCGCGGCAGCGCCGGGCCGCAGCGCGCCATGCTGCTGACCGGGGCCGTGCTGACCGCGCTGCTGCTGCTCACCGCGCTGCTCGCGCCCTGGCTGGCGCCCTGGGGGCACGCCCAGCTCCAGGACGGCGGCGCCCTGTTCGGCGCGCAGCGGCCGCCCGGGGACGGCCACCCGCTGGGCACCACCGCGGGCGGCTACGACGTGCTGGCCCGCACCCTGTGGGGCAGCCGCACCGCCGTGGCCGTGATCGGGCTGGCCCTGCTGCTGTCGGTGCTGCCCGGCACCCTGCTCGGCCTGGTCTCCGGCTACCTGGGCGGCTGGACCGACCGGCTGCTGGTGGGCGTCGCGGACGCGCTGTACTCCTTCCCCTCGCTGCTGCTGGCCATCTTGATGTCGGTGGTGATCAGCGGCGGGCGCTCCAGCCTGGGCGGCGGCCTGACCGCGGCCGCCTGCTCGGTGGCGCTGGTCTTCGTGCCGCAGTACTTCCGGGCGGTGCGCGCCGAGGTGCTGCGGGTCAAGGGCGAACCGTTCGTGGAGGCCGCCCGGGTGATCGGCACCGGCCACCTGCGGATCATGTTCCGGCACGTGCTGCGCAACTCGGTGCGCTCGCTGCCGCTGCTGCTCACCCTGAACGCCGCCGAGTCCGTGCTCACCCTGGCCGGCCTGGGCTTCCTCGGTTTCGGCATCGAGCCGAACTCGGCCGCCGAGTGGGGCTACGACCTCAACCGCTCGGTCTCCGACGTCACCTCGGGCATCTGGTGGACCGCCCTCGCCCCGGGCGTCGCCACCGTGCTGGCCGTCCTCGGCATCACCCTGCTCGGCGAGAGCCTGAACGACCTCTCCGACCCCCGGCTGCGCCGCCGCCGGGCGCCCGCCCCCGTCACCCCGCTGCCCGCCGCGAAGGAGCGCGCCCGTGCCTGAGGAACTGCTGCGCGTCGAGGACCTGCACGTGTCGTTCGCCACCGACGGCGGCGCGGTGGACGCCGTGCGCGGCGTCGACCTGGCGGTGGCGGCCGGGGAGGCGCTGGCGCTGGTCGGCGAGAGCGGCAGCGGCAAGACCGTCACCGCGCGCAGCGTGCTCGGGCTGCTGCCCGACTCGGCCGCCGCCCGGGGCCGGGTGCTGCTGGCACACGGCGACGCCGGCCCGGTGGACGTGCTGGGCACGGACCGGCGCACCCTGCGGGAGCTGCGCGGGACGGCGGCGGCGATGGTCTTCCAGGAGCCGTCCACCGCGCTCAACCCGGTCTTCCCGATCGGCTGGCAGCTCGCCGAGGGCCTGCGCGCCCACGGCCTGGGCAACCGGGCCCGGCGCCGGGCCCGGGCGGTCGAACTGCTGGAGCAGGTCGGCATCCCCGAGCCCGCCCGGCGGGCCCGGTACTACCCGCACCAGCTGTCCGGCGGCCAGCAGCAGCGCGCGGTGATCGCGATGGCGCTGGCGCTGGGCGCCCGGCTGCTGGTCGCGGACGAGCCCACCACCGCGCTGGACGTCACCGTGCAGGCCGAGATCCTGGACCTGCTGCGGCGCTGCCGGGACGAGTCGGGCACCGCGCTGCTGCTGATCACCCACAATATGGGCGTGGTGGCGGACCTGGCCGACCGGGTCGCGGTGATGCGCGCGGGCCGGATCGTCGAGCAGGCCCCGGTGCGGGAGCTGTTCGCCGCGCCGCAGCACCCGTACACCCGTCAACTGCTGTCCTCCGTACCGGACTTCGGTGCGGCTCCGGCCCGTCCGGCGCCGCCGGAGCGGGTGGCGGCGCCGGTGGTCGCGGCCCGCGCCCTGGTGGTCGAGTACCCGGGGCGGTGGGGGCGGCCGCCGTTCCGCGCCGTGGACGGGGTCGACCTGGAGATCGGCGCGGGCGAGGTGCTGGGGCTGGTCGGCGAGAGCGGCAGCGGCAAGACCACCCTGGGCCGGGCCGTCGCCGGGCTGGTCCCGGTCGGCGGCGGCACCCTGACCGTGCTGGGCGAGACGCTGCGCCCGGGCGCCCGCCGCCGCCCCGGCCGGGGCGGCCGGCTGGGCTTCGTCTTCCAGGACCCGGCCACCAGCTTCGACCCCCGGCTGACCATCGGCGCCTGCGTGGCCGAACCGCTGCGGGTGCACCGCCCCGAGCTGGACGGCGCCGCCGTCGCCGCCCGGGTCCGCGAACTGCTGGACCAGGTCCGGCTGCCCGCCGACACCGCCGGACGGCACCCGCACGAACTCAGCGGCGGCCAGCGCCAGCGCGCCTCGCTGGCCCGGGCGCTGGCGCTCGACCCGGACCTGGTGGTCGCGGACGAGCCGACCTCCGCGCTGGACGTCTCCGTGCAGGCCCGGGTGCTGGAGCTGTTCACCCGGCTGCAGCGCGAACTCGGCTTCGCCGCCCTGTTCGTCAGCCACGACCTGGCGGTGGTGGAGCGGGTCGCCGACCGGGTCGCCGTGCTGCACCGCGGCCGGGTGGTGGAGAGCGGCCCCACCGCCCGGGTGCTCGGCGCGCCCGAACACCCCTACACCCGGCGGCTGATCGACTCGCTGCCCGTCCCCGACCCGGACCGGCAGGCCGCCCGCCGCCGACCCCGACTGCCCGAGCAGCAGCAGACAGGAGCCACCGCCCCGTGAACAGCCGCCCCGATCCCGTGCGGGACACCGTCCTGGAGGCGCTGCGCCGCAGCCCCGTCGTCGACGGCCACAACGACCTGCCGGTCGCCCTGCGGGCCCGCGCCGGGGGCTCGGTGGAGGGCCTGGACGGGCCCCGGCCCGAGCTGCACACCGACCTGCCCCGGCTGCGCGCGGGCGGGGTGGGCGCGCAGTTCTGGTCCGTCTACGTCCCCTCCGACCTGCCCGAGCCGGTGGCCGCCGTGGCCACCCTGGAGCAGCTCGACCTGGCCCACCGGCTGATCGCCCGCTACCCGGAGCGGCTGCGCCCGGCCGCCACCGCCGACCAGGTGGAGGCGGCGATCGCCGCGGGCCGGATCGCCTCGCTGCTGGGCGTCGAGGGCGGCCACTCGCTGGCCTCCTCGCTGGGCGTGCTGCGGGTCTACGCCCGGCTGGGCGTGCGCTACCTGACGCTCACCCACAACCACCACACCCCGTGGGCGGACTCGGCGACCGACCCCGGCTCCCCCGGTGTCGGCGGCCTGTCCGCCGAGGGGCTGGCCGTGGTCGCCGAGCTGAACCGGATCGGCGTGCTGGTCGACCTCTCGCACACCGCCGAGTCCACCCAGCGGGCCGCGCTGGCCGCCTCCACCGCGCCGGTGATCTTCAGCCACTCCTCCTGCCGGGCCGTCGGCGACCACCCGCGCAACGTCTCCGACGAGGTGCTGGCGCTGCTCCGGGCCAACGGCGGCGTGCTGCAACTGACCTTCGTGCCCGACTTCGTGTCCGCCGAGGTGGCCGCCTGGCGGGCCGCGTTCGCCGCCGAACGGGAGCGCCTGGAACTGCCCGAGCCGCGCTGGTCCTGGCCCCGCCACCCGGCCCCGGGCGAGGCCCCGTCCGCCGCGGCCGCCGAGTACGCGGCCGCCTTCGCCGCCGGCCCCGGCGCGCCCCCGCCCCCGGAGCTGCGCCGCTGGCTGGACGCCCACCCGCGCCCCGAGGCCACCGCCGCCCAGGTGGCCGACCACGTCGAGCACGCCCGCGAGGTGGCGGGCCTCGACCACGTCGGGCTCGGCGGCGACTACGACGGCGTCGACCGGCAGCCCGCCGACCTGCCCGACGTCACCGGCTACCCGGTCCTGCTGGCCGAGTTGGCCGCCCGCGGCTGGTCGGCGGCCGAACTGGCCGCCCTGACCGGCCGCAACGTCCTGCGGGTGCTGCGCGAGGCCGAGCGGCGCGCCGAGGAGCCGCTCTGGCCCCGGGGGTGAGCGCGGCCGGGATATCCGGTTGACCCGTCCGGCGGCGGCTGCGCATGATCGGGCCGTGGAACCGGAGTTGTGGAACGTGGTGGACGTCGAGGCCACCTGCTGGGAGGGGCAGCCGCCGCCCGGGCAGGTCAGCGAGATCATCGAGATCGGGCTGACGGTGGTCGACCTCACCGCCCGGCGGCGGGTCGACCGGCACCGGATCCTGGTGCGCCCGCGGCGCTCGGCGGTCAGCGCCTTCTGCACCGAGCTGACCGGCCTGACGCAGCGCGAGGTGGAGACCGGCGTGTCCTTCGCCGGGGCCTGCCGGCTGCTGGCCGTCGAGCACGCGGCGGGGCGGCGCCCCTGGGCGAGTTGGGGCGACTACGACCGGCTGCAGTTCAGCCGCCAGTGCCGGGCCACCGGTACCGCCTACCCGTTCGGCCGCCGGCACGCCAACGCCAAGGCGGTCTTCACCGACGCCCGCGGCCTGCGCAAGCGCCCCGGCATGGCCCGGGCCCTCGAACTCGCGGGCCTCCCGCTGGAGGGCCGCCACCACAGCGGCGCGGACGACGCCTGGAACATCGCCGCCCTCGTCCTCTCGCTGGCCGGGACGGGCGACTGGACCGGGCCCCTGGTTGTCGGCCCCGATCCCTAGGCTGTGCGCATGAGTTCCTCCCTGAGCGTCTTCCTGCTCGACACCGCGGCCACCCGTCGTCTGGTCGGCTCCCGCGACGAGCAGCTGCTGCGGGCCGTCGACGAGCACTTCGGCGACGACCTGGCCTCGGACGACGAGTGGTTCTCGCGCCAGATCGAGGACGGCGCCCCCGGCGCCGCCGAGGCGCTGCGCGCGGTGGTGCACGGCGGGCCGTACTCGGCCGACCCCGACCACGCCTTCCAGTACGGCTACGCCTACCGGCGCCTGTGCCGGCTGACCGGCTCGTTCCTCGACAACTCCGGCTTCTCCCCGTTCCGCGGCAGCTGGCTGAGCGTCGTCGACGAGGGCCTGCGCGCGCTGCGGATCACCGCGGTCTCGCTCGCGGAGTTCCACTACGGCGACGCCCTGCCCGACGGGGTGCCGCCGAGCGCGGCGGAGTACCCGAGCTGCGGTGAGTGGACGCACGAGCGCTGCCTGGCCGCGCTGGAGCAGTTCGAGCGGAGCGAGCGCGACGGCCACGCCCCGCCGCTGGAGCCCGAGGTGGTCGACGCCGTCGCCGACGTCCTCGGCTGGCTCCGCCACGCGGGGCGGCGGCCCGGCTTCGGCGTCATCGGCTTCGTCTCCTGACACCGCCCGCCGGCGCCGTCCCCCGCCCCGCCGGGCAGCGGGGGACGGCGCTGGCGAGGGGGTGTCAGCCGGTCTGGACGGCGGTGTCGTCGATCACGAAGGAGGTCTGCAGCGAGGCGTCCTCGACCGCGCTGAACTTCACCGTGACGCTCTGGCCCGC
>NZ_BAAANS010000037.1:0-87568 GCF_039529925.1 Kitasatospora saccharophila
GAAAGTTGCACTCGCGTCACGGAACACGGTCTACCGGATCAGGCCGCGCCGCGAGGGCAACTTCCCAGAATGATCACAACAGAATACGAGCCCTAGGTCGGTGAACACGGCGGTCAGGCGCTCGCGTTGGGCCGGAGGGAGGCTGTTCAGCTCTCCGGCGACGTTCTCCAGCAGCCCGACGGCGGTGTCGTCGGCGACCTCGTCGTCCTCGCACTCGTCGAGGAAGCGCAGCAGGTCGGCGAGCACGCCGGCCAGGGCGGGGACCAGCGGGTCGGTGGTGTTCATCGCGGGGTGTCTCCTGAACCGGGGCCGCCGAGGCGGCGGTTGCGGGTGGCCCGGGCGGCCAGGCGTTCGGCGTCCGGGAGTTCGGCGAGTTCGGCCAGCGCGGCGGTGACGGCGGCGCCGAGGCGTTCGCGCAGGTCGGCCGGGTCGGCGCTCTCGGGGACGACCAGGTCGACCAGGCCGGTGGCGGTCAGTTCGGCGGCCGTGATGCCCTGGGCGCGGGCGAGTTGGGGCGCGTGCTCGCCGTCGCGGTGGACGATCGCCGAGGCGCCCTCGGGCGGCAGCGGGGCCAGCCAGGCGTGCTGGGCGGCGATCACCCGGTCGGCGGGCAGCAGGGCGAGCGCGCCGCCGCCGCTGCCCTGGCCGAGCAGTACGGCCAGTACGGGGGTGCGCAGCCCGACCAGGGTGGTCAGGCAGTGCGCGATCTCCAGGGCCACGCCGTCGAGTTCGGCCTCGATCGAGAGTTCCGCGCCGGTGGTGTCGACCACGGTCAGCAGCGGCATGCCGAGCTCCTCGGCGATCTGCGCCTGGCGCCGGACGGCCCGCAGATCGGCTGCGGTGAACGGGAGTTGGGGCTGGTCCGGGCCCTGGCGCTGCTGGGCGACGACCATCACGGGGCGTCCACCGATCAGCGCCAGGGCCCGGACCAGTGCGCTGTCGCCGTCCAGCGGGAGGAGCGACTCGGCGGTGTGGTGCAGGAGTTCGAGTGCGGACAGCCGGTCGGGGCGGCGGCTGAGCAGCACCGACTCCCAGGCGTCCGGGACTTCGGGGGCCGCGGAAACCCCGGACGCGGCCGCAGTCGGGGCCGCGGAAACGGCGACGGGTGCGGGCGCGGGAACGGGGGCGGTCGGACGGGCGGTCGGGCGGGCGGTGAGGACGGTGAGGGCGCGGGCCAGGAAGGCGCGCAGCCGCTCGGGCGGGACGATCGCGTCCAGTCTGCCGTGTGCGGCCAGCGTCTCGGCGCGCTGGACGGCGGGCGGCAGCGGCTCGCCGCGCAGTTCCTCGTACACCCGGGGGCCGAGGAAGCCGAGCCGGGCGCCCGGTTCGGCCAGCACCAGGTGGCCGAGGGTGCCCCAGGAGGCGAACACCCCGCCCATGGTGGGGTTGCGCAGGTAGGTCAGGTAGGGCAGGCCCGCACTGCGGTGGGCGTGGACGGCGGCGGTGACCCGGACCATGCACAGGAACGCGGCCGAACCCTCCTGCATCCGGGTGCCGCCGGAGACCGGCAGGGCGAGCAGCGGCAGGCGTTCGGCGGTGGCGCGCTCCACGGCGCGGGTGATCCGTTCGGCGGTGGCCACGCCGATCGAGCCGCCGAGGAAGGCGAACTCGCAGGCGACCAGCGCGATCGGGCGCCCGTCCAACAGGGCGCGTCCGGTCAGCACGGCCTCGTCCAGGCCGGTGCGCTCGCGGGCCCGGGCCAGCGCGTCCCGGTAGCCGGGGTCGGCGTGCTCGGCGGTGACCGGCTCGTCCCAGCCGCGGAAGGTGCCGGGATCGACCAGCAGGTCGAGGAGTTGGCGTGCCGTCACCAGGGCCTCCGTCGGAAGGGGAGCGGGGGGAGCGGGAAGGGCGCGGCCCCGGTCGCGGGGAGAACGGCCGGGCGTCACCCGAGGCTAGCGGGGCGGTACGACCGCCGGCCGGTGCGCCGCACGGGGGTGAGCAGGATCACCGGTACGCGGTGCGGCGGGAGTGCGGCGGAGCGTGACGCAGCAGACAGCGGTGTAATTGGTATCCAAGATGCGCAATTGGCTAGAGTCAGGCCCGTGAGGTTGACCAAGAGCACTGACATCGCGCTGCGCATCGCCATGCGCCTGGCGGTGCTGGACGAGGACCAGAGCCCGACCACCCGCGAGGTGGCCGAGGCGGTCGGCGTCCCCTACCACCACGCGGCGAAGGTGGTCAGCCGCCTCCAGCACCTCGGCGTCGTCGAGGCCCGGCGCGGCCGCGGCGGAGGGCTCGCCCTGACCGCCGCCGGGCGCACCGGATCGCTCGGGCGGATCGTCCGGGAGCTGGAGGGCGTCGGCGACGTGGTCGGCTGCGAGGACGAGCCGCCCTGCCCGCTGCGCCACTCCTGCCGGCTGCGCGGGGCGCTGCGCCGGGCGCAGGAGGCGTTCTACGCCTCGCTCGACCCGCTGACCGTGGACGACCTGGTCGGCGGCGAGGGCGGAGCGGGAGGGGCGGGCGAATCCGGCGGTCCGGTCCTGCTCGGCCTGCCGAGCCTGCCCGCTCCGTCCGGCCCGCTCGGCCCGCTCGATCCGCTCGGTCCGTCCGGCCCACCGGGGCCGGGGCCGTTCGGCCCTTCCGCGTAGCCGTCCGCCGGACGAGCATCGGGGCGGGCGCCGGCGAGCGGCGGGCCCGGTGGCGGGCAGGTCCAGCAATGGCAGGCCCAGCAACGGCCAGGCCAGCAACGGCCAGGCCAGCAGCAGCAAGTCCAGTAGTGGGTTTTCCACACCGTTAAATGCGCATCTTGGATGCGAGTTTGGAGTTTCGGATGCTGTCCGAGAAGTCCGCGGAGACCGTGCGCGCCACCCTCCCCGCAGTGGGTGCGGCGATCGGGGAGATCACCGGCTCGTTCTACGAGCGGCTCTTCGCGGCCCACCCCGAACTGCTGCGCGACCTGTTCAACCGGGGCAACCAGGCCGACGGCAGCCAGCGCCAGGCGCTGGCCGGCTCGATAGCCGCCTTCGCCACCGCCCTGGTCGAGCACCCCGACCAGCGCCCGGACGCCATGCTCGCCCGGATCGCCCACAAGCACGCCTCGCTCGGCATCGCCCCCGAGCAGTACCAGGTGGTCCACACCCACCTGTTCGCGGCCATCGTCGAGGTGCTCGGCGACGCCGTCACCCCCGAGGTCGCCGCCGCCTGGGACGAGGTCTACTGGCTGATGGCCAACGCGCTGATCGCCATCGAGGCCCGCCTGTACGAGGAGAGCGGCACCCGCGGCGAGCGCCGCCCCTACACGGTGGTCGCCCGCACCGCCGAGACCGCCGACGTGGCGACCTTCCTGCTGCGCCCCGCCGACGGCGGCCCCGTCCCGGCGCACAAGCCCGGCCAGTACGTCTCGGTGCAGGTCGAACTCCCCGACGGCGCCCACCAGATCCGCCAGTACAGCCTGTCCGGCCGGCCCGAGGGCGGCCTGCGGATCACCGTCAAGAAGGTGGCCGGCGACCCGGCCGGCGAGGTCTCCCACCACCTGCACCAGCACGTCGACGAGGGCGCCACCCTGCTGATCAGTGCCCCGTTCGGCGACGTGCAACTGGCCGACGGCGACCGGCCGGTGGTGCTCGCCTCGGCCGGCATCGGCTGCACCCCGATCGTCGGCATGCTCACCCACCTCGCCGAGACCGGCGCCGCCCGCAAGGTGATCGCGGTGCACGGCGACCGGCAGGAGTCCGCGCACGCCTTCCGGGACGAGTTCGTCCAGCTGGTCGACAAGCTCCCCGGCGGCGAGGCGCACGTCTGGTACGAGCGCCCCGAGGGCGAGTGGCCCGCCGGGCGCACCGGCCTGGTCGACCTGACCGCGCTGGACGTCCCCGCCGACGCCGTCGCCTACCTGTGCGGCCCGCTGCCGTTCATGCGCGCCGTCCGCACCCAGCTGCTCGCCGCGGGCGTGCCCGCCGCCGACATCCACTACGAGGTCTTCGGCCCCGACCTGTGGCTCGGCCAGGGCTGACCGCCGGCCCCGAGGGCGTCAACTGCCGCGCGGGAAGCGGTGGATGACACGCCGGACCCGGCCCCCGGAGCAGTGGGAACCGCTCCGGGGGCCGGGCCCCGCGCCGTGCGCGTCACCGCGTCACAGCGCGGCCGTGATCGCGTCCCACAGCGCGACCCGGGCCCGTAGCGCGGCGCGGACCGTCGCCCCGCACTCCTCCCAGCGCTCGGCGTCGTCGCCGCACAGGTCGATCAGCATCTGCATCGCCATCGGGGTGTGCTGCTCGCCGTCCACCTCGATGTGCCGGGCCAGGTAGTCCTTGAAGACGCTCAACCTGCCCTCGGCGTCGTCGATCCGGACCACCTGCTCGAACATCTCCGGGATCAGGTCCTCCCGGCCGAACGCGAACGCCGCGGCCTGGCAGTGCACCGGCGCGTCCTCGATGATCGAGAAGGTGACGGCGGTGAACGCGGCCGCCGCCTCCGGGATCCCGGCCTCCTTCGCGGCCTGCGCGACCGGCAGGCCGGAGCGCAGCGCGGCCAGGAACGCCTCGACCGGGGCGGTGTCGGCGCCCGCCCGGGCCATGCCGTCCAGGTACAGCTCGAAGTGGCTGGTGTAGCCCTCGCCGAGCTCGTCGCTCTCCTCGACCAGCACGATCTCGTTGATCAGGCGGCGGCTCGCGGTCGGGCCGTCCGGCAGCCAGGGCAGGCTCACGCAAGTGAGCTGCCGCTGGAGGCACTTGAGCAGGGACATGAAGTCCCAGACGGCGAACACGTGGGTCTGCTGGAAGGTCCGCACCTTCTCCAGGGTGTCCAGCGACAGGTACATCGGGTGGGAGACCACCTCGCGGCGGACCTCCTCGATCGACTCGCGCAGGGCGGTCAGGCCGGGGTGGCTGCGGTCCCAGTGGTAGCGGTCGCTCATGACTGCTCTCCTCGTGTGGTGTGGCAGGGCGGGGCGGGGGTGGACACTACGCGGGTGGACGCAGCGGTGGTACGTCTCGGAGAACGACTGCCCGAAGAGGCAGTCACTTCGGGGCGGCTACTTCAGGACGGCCCGGACCGCGTCCCGCAGCTGCTCGGCGCTCGGCTGCAGGGCCCGGTCCAGGGCCAGGGCGAACGGCAGCACCGCGCCGTCCGGGCGGGTGACCCGGCGGGGCGGGGCGAGCAGGCGGCCCTCCTCGGCGGCGACGGCCAGCACCTCGGCGGCGAAACCGGCGAAGCGGTTGGAGTCGTCGGCCACCACCAGCCGGCCGGTACGGTGCAGCGACTCCACCAGGGCCGCCCGGTCCAGCGGGTACAGGGTGCGCGGATCGAGCACCTCCACCGACACCTCGTCCGCCAACTCCTCGGCCACCGCCAGGGCTTGGTGCACCAGGTGGCCGACCGCGACCACCGTCACGTCGGTGCCCGCACGGTGGATCCGGGCCTCGCCGAGCGGTACCGGGACGAGCGGCGCCGTCACGTCCTCGCGCACTCCCAGCGCGCCCGCCGGGGCGAACAGCACCACCGGGTCGTCGTCCCGGATCGCCGAACTCAGCAGCCCGTACGCGTCGGTGGGCGTCGCGGGCGCCAGCGTCTTGATGCCGACGTGCGCGAACAGGCCGTACGGGTGGTCGGAGTGCTGCCCCGCCCAGCCGCTGCGGGAACCCGAACCCGGTACCACCACGGTCAGCGGCACCCGGGCCTGCCCGCCCGTCATCAGCGAGAACTTGTGCGCCTGGTTGGCGAGTTGCTCGAACACCAGGAACAGCAGCGACGGGATCTGCAACTCGACCACCGGACGCATCCCGGTCAGCGCCGCCCCGATGCCGGCCGAGGTGAACGCCTGCTCCGACAGCGGCACGTCCACCACCCGCTCGGCGCCGAAGCGCTGCTGCAGGCCCAGGGTCAGCCCGGCCAGGCCCGCGCCGACGTCCTCGCCGAACACGCAGACCGCCGGATCCGCCGCCAGCGCGTCCGCCAGCGCCCGATTCATCGCCTTGGCGTACGACAACAGCGTCACAGGGCCGCTCCCGACCGGGGCCGCAGCCCGCTCGCGTACAGGTGGTCAGTGGCCGTCGCCGGATCCGGCTCCGCTGAGGCTAGCGCGAACTCGGCTGCCCTGGAAAGGAGTTCGGCCACTTCCAGGTCGATCGCCGCAGCCGCCGGCAGGCCGGTCGCCAGCGGGTCGCGCTCCCGCCAGGACGCCACCTCCTCGGCCGTCCGGTAGGCCAGCTTGAAGCGCCGCTCCATCGTGTGGTGCGCCTCGAACCGGTACGTCAGGCACTCCAGGAACGACGGACCACCGCCCGAACGCGCTCGCCGAACTGCCCGTTCGGCCGCCGCCCGGACCGCCTCCACGTCCATCCCGTCCACCGTCTCGGCCGGGATGCCGAACGCCGCCGCCCGGCCGCACGCCGAACCGCCCACCGCCGAAGCGGCCGGCAGCGTCGTCGCGTAACCGTTGTTCTCGCAGACGAACACCACCGGCGCCCGCCAGATCGAAGCCAGGTTCAACGACTCCAGCAGCACGCCCTGGTTGAGCGCGCCGTCGCCGAAGAACGAGGCCACCACGGTCGGTTCACCGCGCCGCTGCGCCGCCCAGGCCGCGCCGACCGCGATCGGCGCGCCCGCGCCGACGATGCCGTTGGCGCCCAGGATGCCCAACGAGAAGTCCGCGGCGTGCATCGAACCGCCCCGGCCCCCGTTCAACCCGTCCACCCGGCCCAGCAGTTCGGCCAGCAGCCGGCCCGGGTCGGCGCCCTTGGCCAGCACGTGGCCGTGCCCGCGGTGGGTGGAGGTCAGCCGGTCGGCCGGGTCGAGCGCGGCGCACACGCCGACCGCCACCGCCTCCTGCCCGCTGTACGGGTGGGTGCCGCCGACCACCAGCCCCGAGCGCACCCACTCCAGGGCCAGTTCCTCGAACGAGCGGATCAGCCGCATCGTCCGGTAGCGGCCCGCCGGGTCCGCCAGGTGCGGCAGGCTCACCGGCCCGACCGCCCCGGCTCGGCCCGCCACGGCTCCGACCGCCGCGGTTCCGACTTCCCCGGCTCCGACCGCCACAGCACCGGGCAGAACTCCGGGTCCGCGTAGTCCGGCAGGCCGTTCGCGTCCCGCCGCACCACCGCGTCGTGGTTGTACACCACCGGCGAGCCGTCCGGCCGCAGGAACGGGCGGTACCGGTTCGACCCGTCCTGCAGGTGCAGCGACACCGCCCGGCGCGGCTGCGCGGACCGGTTCGGGCCCGAGCCGTGGTAGGTGCGGCAGTGGTGGAAGGAGACATGCCCGCGCGGGATCTCGACCGGCACGGTGTGCACCTCGGTCCCGTTGAACTCGGCGTTCTCGTGCAGCAGTTGCTCCAGCTCCGAGCGGTCCCGGGCGGCGAAGTGCCGGGTCGAGTCGTCGCCGCCCGGCCGCTCCTCCCAGCGGTGGCTGCCGTCCACCATGGTGATGGTGCCCATCTCCTCGGTGCAGTCGTGGAACGGCAGGAACGCCGTCAGCATCCGCTGCGAGGTGGAGGTCTGCCAGTAGTGCTTGTCGAAGTGCCACGGCACCACGTTGCTCGGCTCGCCCGGCACCGGCGGCTTGTAGATCAGCGTCGACTGGAACAGCCGGATCTCCTCCGCCTGCGCCAGGCGGGCCGCGACCGCGCCCAGCAGCGGCTTGCGCAGGATCCGGCCGATCTCCCCGTGCTCGTAGTGCACGTAGTCGTTGTGCCGCTGCACCGGCCCGTCCGCGGGCTGCCAGGACGCCAGGTGCGGCGGCCGGGCCGGGAGTGCGCGGTCCCGCTCACCCGCGTAGTAGCGCTCGGTGGCGGCCTGCAGCGCGTCCAACTCGGCGTCGGAGAACAGCCGCCGGGACAGGTACCAGCCGCGCTCCGCGTACTGCAGCACCTCCTCGACGCTCGGCAGCAGCGCCGCCTCCTCCTCGGTCAACGCGAACTGCTCGATGGCGCTGGTCACTTCCCTCTCCCCTCTGCTCAGCTGTCCGCGGTGGCGCGCTCGCGCTCCACCGCCTCGTACAGGGCCTTGATGTTCGCGGTGCCGAAGCTGCCCGCGCCGCGCCGCTCCACCAGTTCCAGGAAGAAGGTCCGGCGCGGATGGGTGGAACGGGCGAAGATCTGGAACAGCTCGCCGCCGTGGTCCCGGTCCACCAGTACGTGGGTGTCCCGCAGTTCGGCCACCGGGATGGCGGTCGGCCCGAGCCGCGACTCCAACTGCTCGTAGTAGGCGCCCGGCGTGCTCAGGAACGCCACCCCGCGCGCCGCCAGCTCCCGCACCGCGGCGGTGATCGACTCCGTCGCGTACGCCAGGTGCTGGACGCCCGCGCCGCCGTGCGACTCCAGGAAACCGTCGATCTGGCCGGCGGCCCGCGAGGTGTCCGGCTCCAGCAGGGTGAAGGTGACCGTCCCGCACGGGCTCTGCACCACCCGGGAGTCCATCGCCTGGTCGCCGACCTCCACGTACTCCCGGAAGACCTCCCGGAAGCCCAGTCCGCGCACCGCCCACTCCACCGCGGGTTCCAACTGCCCGCCCGGCACCACCACCGCCACGTGGTCCAGCGACAACAGTGCTCCCTCGCCCGGGAGTTCACCCGCCGGGAGCAGGTCCTCCGCGCCGACGAAGCGCAGCGCCAGATCACCGAAGCCGGAGACCGTGCCCGCCCCGTCCAGGCAGCCGCCGCCCGCGTCCAGCGCCCGCTCGGCCGCCGCGGCCGCCGCCACCGCGTCGGCGTGCCGCAGCGCGATCACCGCGACGCCGTCGCCGTGCCGCCGCACCCAGGCCGCGACCGGGTGCTCGGCCTCCACCGCGGAGGTCAGCAGCACCCGGATCGAACCCTGGTGCGCCACCAGCCGGGTGGTGCCCGGCGCGGCCCCGGCCGGCTCGCTCAGCGTGAAGCCCCAGTCGTCGCGCAGCCGCGCGGCGTACTTGTGGGCGTCCTCCACGTACAGTTCGGTGTACGCGATGCCCGGCACGGTCATGAGGTCCCTCCGAGGTGCTTGGCCGTGACGCTCGGCGGCCCGAACAGCAGGCTCAGGTTGTGGCCGCCGAACGCGATCGAGTTGGACAGGGCGTGGCGCACGGCGCCGTGTTCGGCCGCGCCGCGGACGTGCCGCAACCCGCAGCTCCCGTCCGGCTGTTCGAGGTTGCGGGTGGGCGGGATCAGGCCCTCGGCGACGGCCAGCGCCGACACCGCCGCCTCCACCGCCCCCGAGGCGCCCAGCAGGTGGCCGGTCGCGCCCTTGGTCGAGCTGACCCACGGGTCGTGCGCGCCGAACACCTCGCGCAGCGCCGCCGCCTCCGCCCGGTCGCCCAGCCTGGTGCCGGTGCCGTGGGCGTTGACGTAGTCCACGGCGGACGGCTCCAGGCCCGCCGAGCGCAGCGCGGCCCGCATCGCGGAGACCGCGCCCGCGCCGTCCGGGCGCGGCATGGTCGGGTGGTGGGCGTCGGTGGCCGCACCCCAGCCGGCCAGCGACGCGTAGCCGCCGGCGCCGCGGGCCTCGGCGTGCGCGACGCTCTCCAGCACCAGGACGGCGCTGCCCTCGCCCAGCACGAAGCCGTTGCGGCGGGCGTCGAACGGCCGGGACGCCTGCGTCGGGTCGTCCCAACCGGCGGCCAGCGCACGGGAGTTGTCGAAGGCGGCGGAGATCGTCGGGTGCAGCGGGGCCTCCGCGCCGCCGCACACCACCACGTCCGCCTCGCCGCCGCGGATCAGCCGCAGCCCCTCGGCGATCGCCTGGGCGCCCGCCGCGCAGGCGGTGATCACGGCGGAGCTGTAGCCGCGGATGCCGTGCGTGATGGCGATCCGGGCGGCCGCCATGTTGGAGAGCATGCCCGGCAGCAGGTACGGGCTGACCGCGGCCCGGCCGCGCTCGCGCCGCCCGACGGCCTGCGACTCGTAGCTCTCCAGCCCGCCGCCGCCGGTGCCCAGCACCACCGCGACCCGCTCCGGGTCGGTGTCCTGACGGATCGTCAGCTTCGCGTCCGCGAGGGCGTCCGCGGCGGCGGCCAGGGCGAGCAGCAGGTACCGGTCGGCGACCCGGGTCTCGGTCGGCGGCAGCACCTCGGTGGCCGGGACGTGCGGGGCGATGCCCGCCACCCGCAGCCACCCCGCCGCCGGGTGGTCCTCCGGCGGGGCGCTCAGCCCGGAACGGCCGGCCGCCAGCGCGGCGAACACCTCCGGGACGGCGCGGCCCAGCGGCGTCACCCAGCCGATGCCGGTGACCTGCGCGGCGACCGTGTTCATCGGGCCTCGACCGCGGAGGCGGCCGCGGCGTGCTCGGCCAGGTGGCGCTGGCGCAGCAGCACCTTGCGGACCTTGCCGGTCGGTCCGAGCGGGATCCGCCCGTCCGGGACGGCCAGCACGGTGCGGACCACGGCGGCCACGTGCGGCTCCAGCGCGGCGAGCACCTCGGCGGTGCGGTCGGCGTCCTGGTCGGCGGCCGGGTCGAGCTGCAGCAGCACGTCGGCGACGGTCCGCTCGCCGGCGCGGAAGGCGACCACGGTGCAGTCGTGCACGTCCGGGCAGGCGGCCAGGACGCGCTCCTCGCTGGCGGCGGTGTGCAGGCGGCGGCCGTCGCCGAGGTCGACGGTGTCGACGGCGCGGTCCACGTGGTAGTAGTAGCCGTCCTCGTCCCGGTACATCAGGTCGCCGGTGAGGAAGTAGTCCCGCACCCGGGTGCGGTGGGTGGTGACCGAGTCGTTCCAGTAGCCGGGCGACAGGGTGGGGGAGCGGGTGCCCAGCTCGCCGACCTCGCCCGGGCCGAGCTCGTTGCCGTCCGGGTCGAGGACCGCGCAGTCGACGAACGCGTGCGGACGGCCCACGCAGCGGTCGTAGCGCTCGGAGTCGACGGTGTGGGTGATGTGGAAGTGCGAGTGACCCATCTCGGACGAGCCCAGGCCGTCGATGAACACCGAGCCGGGGGTGCGGATCCGGCCCTGCCGGGTGGCGGTCACCCGGGACCCCTGGGCGACCAGGCGGCGGATGTGCGCCTCGTGCGCGCAGTCGCCGGTGTTCCACCACAGGCCGACCGAGGACAGGTCGCGGGCGGCGAGGTCCTGCCGGGCCAGGTCCGCCCAGGTGGTGGCGAAGCCGTACACGCCCTGCGGCCGCCAGCCCTCGATCGCGTCCAGCACGGCCGGGCCGGTCTGCCGGGAGATCAGGTACAGCTGGGCGTCGAAGCTGAGCGCCAGGTTGACCGCGATCAGCGTCGCGGCGTGCGCGGCCGGCAGCGCGCTGAGCACCCGGTCGATGCCCTGCGGGCGGGGCAGCAGCAGGCGGTGGCGGATCGCCGCGTACAGGCTCTGGTGCGAGTGCAGCACCGCCTTGGGCAGGCCGGTGGTGCCCGAGGAGTGGGTGATCGCCACCGGATCGGTGGGCCAGTGCCGGTACGGGGCGGGCGCCGACTCCGGGTCGCCGTCGGCGAGTTCGGCGGTGTCGGCGAGCAGCGGCGCACCGCAGTCGAGGCCGGCCAGGGCCTTGGCGTGCGCGGTGTCGGCGAGCAGCCCGGTCGCGTTCAGCCGGCGCAGGTAGCGGGCCGAAGTGTCCGCGTCCAGCGCCGGGTTGAGCAGGGCCGGGATCGCGCCGAGCCGGGTCAGCGCCAGGAAGGACAGCACCTGGTCGGCCGCGGCGGACGCCTGCACGGCGACCGGGTCGCGGCGGCGCACCCCGCGGGCGTGCAGCGCGGCGGCCCGGGCCCGCACCGCGCGGTCGAGCTCGCGCAGCGTCAGGGCGGTGTGCGCCGGGTGGCCGTCGACGGGGGTGTCGAAGGTCAGGGTCGGCGAATCGAGGCCGAGGCCCTGCTCGACCCGGGTGGTCAGGACGTTTCCGGCGCCGACGGAGCTGTCGGCGGACAGCGTGGCGCGCAGGCTGGGGAGGCTCATCGGTCCCGTTCTTGTCGTGGTGCGGGAAGGGGGACCCCCGGCGGGCCGCGGTGCGCCGAGGGGCGGGGCGGGGACGGTGCTCAGGGGGCGAGCAGGACGGCGGTGGCGTGGTCGGGCGGGCCCTGGACGGCGGTCACCACCAGGACCTGGTCGGCGTCGCCGTCCTCGATCAACAGGGCGGCCCGGTCGTGCGGTTCGCGTTCGCCGTCGAAGCCGGGGCCGAGCGCGACCACCGGGCCGTCCAGTTGCCAGCGGGCGGCGACGTGGCCGAGGACGGCGTTCGGGTTGGACTGGAAGAACAGCAGCGGGGCGACCCGCCGCCCGTCGGCGGTGGCCCGGGCGAGCGCGTCGGCGGTGCCGGTGTCGCCGCTCGGACTGACCAGCAGCAGCGCGGTGCGCGGCGCCCCGGCGGCCGGCGGCGGACCGTAGCGGGCGCGCAGGCAGCGCTCGGCGGTCTCGGCCACCAGCGGGCTGAACGAGGACTCCACGAAGCCCGCGATGGCGGGCAGTTCGTCCCCCGGACGCTCCGGCCACCGGGCGGAGGCCAGCACCCGCAGCGGCCCGCCGAGCACGCGGGGTGCCACGACGGGCGGTGCGGTCGGCGGCGCAGCGGGTGCCGTGACCGGGGGCGCGGTCGGCGGGTCGGTGACGAGAACGAGAACGGGGACGGAGGTCGGGGCGGTCATGCGGGAGCCACCAGGAGGACGGGCCGGGAGCGGCCGGGCGGAAGCGGGCAGGGCGGATGGAGCGGGGTGGGACAGGACGCAGCTGAAGAACAAATCTCCTATGCAGAAAGCGAGTTGGCGGAAGATCGGCGCTTCCGGTCAGGCCGGGGCCACCAGCAGCGCGGTGTTGGCGCCGCCGAAGGCGGCGTTGAGGGTCAGGGCCAGGGCGGCTGCGGGGGCGGCCGGACGGGGGCGGTCGAGGACCAGGTCGAGCGGGCAGTCCGGGTCCGGGCGCTGCCAGCCCGCGTTGACCGGCAGCGCGCCCGCGCCCAACGCGCCCACGGTGGCGGCGAGTTCGAGCAGCGCGGAGGCTTCCAGGGCGTGGCCGTGCACGGACTTGGTGGAGCTGACCGGCGGGGTGCCGGACGGGAAGACGCTGCGCAGCGCGGCGGCCTCGGCCAGGTCGCCGAGCTTGGAGCCCGCGCCGTTGGCGTTGACGTAGCCGATCGCGGCCGGTGTCGCGCCGGCCCGGGCCAGCGCGCCGTGCACCGCCCTGGCCAGGCCGGTGCCGGCGGGGTGCGGACGGCAGACGTGGAAGGCGTCCCCGGTCCTGGCCCAGCCGGCGATCTCGGCGAGCGCCCGGCCGCCGCGCCGGCGCAGGGCCGGTGCGGACTCCAGGACCACGGCCACCGCCGCGTCGCCGAGCAGCATGCCCTGCCGTCCCAGGCTGAACGGGCGGACCGCGCCGTCCGGGGCCAGCGCCCGGCCGGCGTCGAACACCGCGAAGGTGTCCGGCTCGACCAGGTAGCCGGCCGCGACCAGCACGCGCTCGCGGCGGCCGGAGGCGATCAGCGCGGCGGCGTCGGCGACCGCGCCGGACGCGGCGACGCACGCGCCGGTGTACACCCGCGGGCGCAGCCCGGTGCGTTCGGCGACCTCGGCGGCGACCGGTCCGGCCCGCCGGTCGCCGTGCAGGGCGAGCAGCAACTCCTCCGGGCCGTCGGCCGGTTGGCGGTCGGCCGGGTCGGAGAGCGCGCCCGCCTCGGCGAGCACCGCGACCAACTGGTCGGCCAGCCGGGGCGATCCCGGGCCGGTGGCGGCCCGGTCGGTGCGGTGCCCGGCGGTGCCGAAGCGCTCCACCGGGGTGAACGCGGGCCGGCCCGCGAGCACGCCGTCGGTGAGCGCCGCGAGCCCCGCGCCGAACGCCGAGCGCACCCCGATCCCGCCGACCAGGACGGCGCGCCGCGGCGGACCGTTCCGGAGCGCGGTCGGTGTCATGGCGCGGCGGCCCCCGCGTCCGTGCCACTGCCACCGCCACCGCCACCGCCACCGCCGGTGCCGCTGCCGGTGGCGTCGGCGGCGGCGTCGGCGGCGGTGTCGATCAGGGAGCCGAGCGCGGCCACCGCGTCGTCCACCGTGCGGATGGCGTCCAGCCGTTCGTCGTCCAGGTCGAGCTGCACCCCGTAGACCTGTTCGGCCTGGGCGATCAGCCAGGTCAGTTCCAGCGAGCCCAGGTGCTCGTCGACCTGCTCGGGCGAGCGGTCGCCGTAGCGGGCCAGCATCTCCAGGGCCTCGGCGCGGCCGAAGCGGGTTCCGGTGCCGGTGCTCATCAGGCGGTGCTCACCGAGGTCTTGGCGATCCGGGCGGCGACCTCGGCGCTGAACTCGTCGATGGTCATCAGCGCGGTGGACTCCATGTCGTCCAGCTCGAAGCGGACGCCGAACTCCTCCTCGACCTGCACCGCGAGGTCGGCCAGCGCCAGCGACTCCAGGTCGAGGCCGGCCGGGCCGAGGTCGGTCTCCGAAGTGACGTTCGAGACGTCGTAGTTCATCGCGGCCAGGGTGGTCAGGATGAACGAGCGGATCTGTTCCTGCATGGAAGGATCTCCAGCGCAATCGGGAGGGGAAGGGGAGAGGGGTGTTCCCGGGCAGGGCGCACCGACGGACGGGCGGACGGTGTCTGGAGCCGTCCACCGGGCCGGGCGCACCGCACCGGAACAGGGGGAGCGATAGGGGCGGAGGAGTGGAGGAGCGAGAGGGGTCAGCGGGCGGCGTCGGCCTGTCGGCGCAGGGCGGCGGCGTCCCGCAGCAGCTTCCCGGTGGCGGTCCGGGGCAGCCGCGGCATCAGGTGCAGTCGGCGGGGCAGCTTGTAGCCCGCCAGTTCCGTGCCGAGCAGTTCGCGCAACTGCTCGGCGGGGCCGCTCCGTTCGGACGGCGAGGAGGTGACGCCGTCGGCGGTCGCGGCGTACGCCTCGATCGCGCCGTCGGCGAACAGCACCACGGCCTCGACCACACCGGGGAGCCCGGTGAGGGCCTGCTCGACCTCGTTGAGGTCGACCTTGAGGCCGCCGATGGAGATCTGGGAGTCGCGCCGCCCGAGGACGGTGACCAGGCCGGTGCCGACCTCGATCAGGGCGGCGTCCCGGGTGTGCAGCAGACCGTCCGACCAGCGGGTCGGGTCGGTCGGGCCCAGGTACGGGGACTGCTCCCGGGCGATGTGCAACTCGCCCCCGGCCACGGAGAGTTCCATTCCGTGGACGGGTTCGACCGCCGGGTGGTTGCGCCCGGTCAGGTCGGTGGCGATCACGCCGGTCTCGGTCATCCCGTACATGGTGCCCAGCGGCACCCCGAAGCGTTCGCGGAACGCCGCGGGCAGCTCCGGGCGGACGAGTTCACCGGCCACCACCATCCGCCGCAGCTGCGGCAGTCCGGGTGGCGCGGCGGCCGCGGCCAGCAGCTCGGCGTGGAACGGCACCCCGATCACCGTGGTCGGGGCGCTGCCCTCCGCGACGGCGGCCAGGATGCCCGCGGGGGTCATCCGCTGCGGCACCACCAGCTCCACGCCCGCGTGCAGGGCGTGCAGCAGTCCGCCGACCAGGCCGAGCACGTGCACCGTCGAGGACAGCAGCACGGTGCGCTCGCCGCGGGTCGGGAACTCCGGCAGCCTCGCGTAGCAGTCGAGTTCGCGCAGCAGGTCGGCGGCCGTCCGGGCGATCACCTTGGACGGCCCGGTCGAGCCCGAACTGAGCTGGACCAGGGCGTGCTCGGAGCCGGCCGCCCCGCCGTCCGGGAGCGACCTGAACGCAGGCCGCCCGTCGGCGAGTTCGACCAGCACCCGGGGGTGCAGCCGGTCCACCGCGCGGTCCACCTCGACGGTGGTCAGCCGGTGGTCCAGCAGGACCGCCTGCGCGCCGGAGCGCCACGCGGCCAGCAGGACCGCGACGAACTCCGCGGACGGCGGCATCCGCAGCGCCACCGTCCCGTGTTCGCCGAGGCCGGCGGCGGCCAACTGCCGCTGCCGTTCGGCCACCAGGGCCCGCAAGGTCCCCCTGGCCACCGGAGCGCCGAAGCGCAGACACGGTTCGCCGTCCGGTCCGGCGAGTAACTGCTCGTCCACCCAGTCCGCGGCAACCGTGCGGCCGCGCACCGGGATTGGGGTAAGCGTCAACGCAACTCCACGCGCTCGTGTGGGAAGCAAGGTTCGGAAGTTGTGATGCTTCAGTGTGGATCCCCCGTCGGTGCCGACCTTTGCACGGGACCGCATCAAGGGTCAAGGTCTATACCAGTGACCGGTCGCCCCCTACGCTGTCCCTCGTTTTCGCACGAGTTGACGGATCATCAGGAGGTTCGGACGCGATGGTTCCGCTCACCCTGGCGGAGCACGGTGCGCTGGCCGAGGCCCGACTGCCCGCCGTGATCTGGGACTTTTTCGAGGGCGCGGCCGGAGCCGAGTGGACCGCCCGCGCCAATCCGGACGCCTGGCGCCGCCACGTGCTGCGCCCGCGCGTCCTGGTCGACGTCTCGGCCCCCGACTGCACCACCGAGCTGTTCGGCGACCGGCTGGCCGCCCCGTACGGCGTCGCCCCGATGGCCTACCACGGGCTGGCGCACCCCGACGCGGAGTGCGCCACCGCCCGGGCCGCCGCCGGGGCGGGCGCGCTGCTGGTCGTCAGCATCTTCGCCGGGCGCACCCTGGAGCAGATCGCCGAGGCCGCGCCGGACGGGACGCGCTGGCTCCAGCTGTACTGGCTGCGCGACCGCGAGGCGCTCGCCGCCCTGGTCGCCCGGGCCGAGACGGCCGGGTACCGGGCGCTGGTGCTCACCGTCGACGCGCCCAAGGTCGGCCGCCGGCTGCGCGACCTGCGCAACGCCTTCGCGCTGCCGCCCGGCATGACCGCCGCCAACCTGGCGGCCCGGCTCACCAGCGGCGCCGCGCGGTCCCGGGCGGGCCGCTCCGGCATCGAGGAGCACTCCCGGGAGCAGTTCGACCCGACCGTCACCTGGGCCGACCTGGCCTGGCTGCGCCGCCGCACCTCGCTGCCGCTGCTGCTCAAGGGCGTGCTCACCGCCGAGGACGCCCGGCTCGCCGTCGAGCACGGTGTGGACGGCCTGGTGGTCTCCAACCACGGCGGCCGCCAGCTCGACGGCACCCCGCCCGCGTCGGACGTGCTGGCCGAGGTGGTGGACGCCGTCCCCGCCGACCTGCCCGTGCTGGTCGACGGCGGCCTGCGGCACGGCGCCGACCTCGCCCGGGCGCTCGCCCTCGGGGCCCGCGCCGCGCTGGTCGGCCGGCCCGTGCTGTGGGGCCTGGCGCACGGCGGCGCGGACGGCGCCCGGGCGGTGCTCGACCTGCTGCGCGAGGAGCTGCTCGACACCATGGTGCTGTCCGGCCGCCCCACCCTCGCCGACCTCGACCGCAGCGCCCTCGCGCCCTGGCCGCCGACCGCCCCGCCGACCGCCCCGCCGGCGGCCCCGGAGGCCGCTCCCGCGCACCGCTGAGTGCCCGTCGCTCTCCTTATATATAGGGGCCCATGACGGAGCACCGACAAAGAGAACGGAATGACACGCATGACGACGACCGAACCCCCCGCTCAGCCCCCCGCCCAGCCCCCCGCCCAGCCCCCCGCCCAGCCCCTTGCCGGACCCTCCGCCGGACCCCCCGTCGCGGAGCTGTTCGCGGACTGGGACTGGGAGGACCCCGAGGGCCTCGAGGCCCGCACCGACGCCTTCACCGAGGACCTCGCCCGGTGCGCCACGATCGAGCAGGTGCGCCCCGAAGTGCCGTACACGCACCAGGAGTTCCAGGAGCTCGGGGTGACCGGCATCGAGTTCGCCGCGTTCCGCACCCGCCACCCGCAGGGCCTCGGCACCGACCTGGTCGGCCTGCACAACGGCACCGACGCCACCCGCCCCGGCCCGGTCTACCGGATCGACGGCGGCAGCCTGTACACCAGCCTGGACATCACCCGGCCGCTCCCGTTCGCCGACCGCAGCGTGGACTGGGTGTACGCCGAGCACCTGATCGAGCACGTCCCGCTCGGCACCGCGGTGTTCTGGCTCGCCGAGGTGCGCCGGGTGCTGCGCCCCGGCGGCCTGCTCCGGCTCACCACCCCGGACCTGGCCAAGTACGTCGCCGGGTACCTCGACGACCGCGAGCAGTTCTTCCGCCGCCACCGCCGCCGCCTGCGCACCATGCGGGTCGGCCCGCCGATGCCCGAGCGCCGGGCCTTCATGCTGAACCAGATCTTCTACCACTTCGGCCACCGCTGGATCTACGACGAGGCCGAGCTGCGCCACGTCCTGGACCGCGCCGGGTACGGCGGGTTCACCGTCACCCGGCAGGAGTTCCAGACCGGCGCCCGGCCCGACGTCGCCGACCTCGACACCGCCTTCCGCAAGGACGAGTCGATCTACCTGGAGGCGCTCGCCCCGGGTTCCGCCACCGACGCCGCTCCCGCTCCCGGTCTCGCAGCCGACGCCGCCCCCGGAGGGACACGGGGCGCCGGAGGGGCGCAGGGCGGTTGAGCGCACGACCGAGCGGGGCCCGGCACTCCTGCCGCCGGGCCCCGCTCGGTCGTGCGCCGGTGCCGCTGCCGGTCAGCGGATCCGCTGGGCGAACAGCCGGGCCGACCAGGCCACCGCGACGGCCATCAGCAGGCCGGTCAGCAGCAGGCCGCGCCACACCTCGGGCGCGTCCAGGTGCCCGGCGAACAGGGCGCGCATGCCCTCCACGGCCCAGTAGCAGGGGTTCCAGGAGGCGGCGGTGCGCAGCCAGGCCGGGGCCAGCGCGATCGGCAGCAGGGTGCCGGAGATCAGCGCCAGCGGCTGCGCGATGGTGTTGACCACCGGGCCGAGCGCGGCGTCGGTGGGCACCAGCAGGGCCAGGCCGTAGGAGACCGAGGAGGCCATCAGCGCCATCAGCGCCAGCATCGCCAGCGCCAGCAGCAGGTCGGCCAGGCCCACGGTCAGGCCGAACGGGATGGCCAGCACGGCGATCAGCACCGACTGGATCAGCAGCGCGGTGGTCTCCCGCAGGGCCCGGCCCAGCAGCAGGGCGACCCGGCTGACCGGCGTCACCCGGGAGCGCTCGATCACGCCCGCGTGCAGTTCGCCCAGCAGGGTGAAGCCGGTGAACAGGCCGCCCATCAGGGCCAGCGCGGACAGCAGTCCCGGTACGTAGATCCGGTAGGCGTCGGCGGTGCTGTGCGCGCCGGACGCGGCCAGCGCGGAGGTCAGCAGCGGGGCGAACAGCAGCAGGTAGCACAGGGGTTGGAGCAGTCCGACGGCGATCCACACGGGGGAGCGGGCCATCAGGAGGAGTTGGCGCTGGTAGACCAGCCAGGTGTCGCGGGCGAGCTTCACGGGGACCTCGGGGGCTTCGGGGCCGGAAAGGGGGGAGGGGGTCAGCCGCTGTGGACCAGCGCGCGGCCGGTCAGGGCCAGGAACACGTCGTCCAGGCTGGGGCGTTGCAGCTGGACGCGCTCCGGCTCGATGCCGGCCGCGGCCAGGGTGCGCAGCAGTTGCGGGATCGCGGTGGCCGCCGAGTCCACGTGCAGGCGCAGCCCGTCCTCGTCGGGCAGGGCCTCCAGGCGCTGGACGCACGGGAGTTCGGCGAGGGCGCGCTCGGCCCCGGTGGTGGTCCGGGCGTCCGGCAGGGCGATGGTGACGGAGTCGCCGGAGATCTTCTGCTTGAGCTCCTCGGGGGTGCCCTCGGTGACGATGCCGCCGTTGTCGACGATGCCGATCCGGTCGCACAGGGCGTCGGCCTCGTCCAGGTAGTGGGTGGTCAGCAGTACCGTCATGCCCTGCTCGCGCAGCCGGCGGACCTCGGCCCACACCTGGGAGCGGCTGCGCGGGTCGAGGCCGACGGTCGGCTCGTCCAGGAACAGCAGCTTCGGCCGGTGGACGACGCCGAGCGCCAGGTCGAGGCGGCGGCGCTGGCCGCCCGAGTACGTCTTGCAGACCCGGTCGCCGAACTCGGTCAGGTCGAAGGCAGCCAGGCCCTGTTCGGCGCGCTGGACGGCCTCGGCCTTGCGGACGCCGTACATCCGGGCCTGCATGACGAGTTCCTCGCGGGCGGTGGCCTGGTCGGTGGTGCCGCCGCCCTGGGCGACGTAGCCGATCCGGCGGCGGACCTCGCCGGGCTCGGCGCGCAGGTCGGCGCCGGCCACGGTGGCGGCGCCGCCGTCGGGGACGAGCAGGGTGGCGAGCATGCGCAGCGTGGTGGTCTTGCCTGCGCCGTTCGGGCCGAGGAGGCCGTAGATCTCGCCCTCCGCGACGTTCAGGTCGATGCCGCGCACCGCGTCGACGGTGGCGGCGCCGCGGCGGGGCCGGAAGGACTTGCGCAGCCCCTTGGTCACGATCAACCCGGACTCCTGTGGTGGGTAAGTGGGTGTGCGGACGGCCGCCCGGAAGGGCGGCGGGAAGGGTGGGGAAGGCTGGGGGAGGGTACGGAAAACGGGAGGGGCGGGGGAGGGGGAGAGGCGGCGGACGGGCGCCGGAGCAGACCCTAGGGCCCGACCCGGCTCCCCGACAATGGTCTGGACCAGACGGCGGGACGGGCTCAGCGCGGTGCGCGCGCGAACCGCTCCAGCCGTTCGGCGGCCGCCACCGCACCGCCGCCGTCCCGGAGTTGACGTCCCACCAGTTCGGCGGCGGCGCGGTACCCGGGGTCGTCGAGGACGGCGCGCAGCGCCGCGCGCAGCTGCTCGGGCGCGACGGTGGCGAAGTCGACCCGGACGGCCGCGCCCAGCGCGGCCAGTCGTCCGGCGGTCACCGGCTGGTCGTGGCGGATCGGGGCGACCACCAACGGCCGCCCGTGGACGAGGGACTCGCCGACGGTGTTCATCCCGCCGTGGCACAGTACGGCGTCCACCGCCCCGCGCTCAAGCAGTTCCAGCACCGGGACGCGTGCGCACCCGATCGCCCCCGGCGGCAGCTCCACCTCCCCGGGGGCCGCCACCACCGCCTGCACGTCCGGGAGTCCGGCCAGCGCGGCGGCCGCCCGGCCGAGGAAGTCGCCCGCCACCTCGGCGGACAGCGTGCCCATGGTGACCAGCACCCGGCGCCGGCCCGGGGCCAACTCCGCCCAGGGGAACGGCTCCCCGGCCCGCCCGTCGACCGGCCGCCCGTCGAGCAGCGGCCCGTCGAACAGCCGCCGCTCCAGCAGCGGCCCGACCAGCGCGTACTCGGCCGGGACGGACTCCCGCTCCAGGCCGAGCAGTTCGGCGCAGCTCGGGGCGACCACCAGGCCGGCGGAGAACCGCGGGTCGGCGTACTCGGCGGCGGGCAGCCCGGCCCGCTCCCACAGGCCGCGCAGCACCCCGTCCCGCCAGGCCGTCAACTCGCCGTCGCCGCCCAGCGGATCGCCGGTCTCCAGCGAGGACGGGGCGAAGCTCGCCCACCGCACGCCCGCGCCGTGCGCGGCCAGCGCGCCGGCCGGGGCGTGCTGGTCGACCAGCACCAGGTCCGGCCGCCACTGCCCGACCGCCCGCCGCACCGCGCCCAGGGTGAACCGGGTGTGCGGCACCACGAAGCCCTCCCAGAGCGAACGCACGGCCGCCGCCCCGCCCACCGCCTGCTCGCGGAACAGCCGGGCGCCGGTCGGGTGCACCACCGCGTCCGGCCCGAGCAGCGGCCGCAGCGCCGCCTCCGGCCCCACCCAGGCCACCTCGTGCCCGCGCGCGGCCCAGGCCGCGGCCAGTGCCCGGGCCGGCAGCAGGTGCCCGGCCAGCGGCGGCACCACGATCAGCAGGCGCAGCGGGGGAGCATCGACGGGGGCGGGTGCGGGTGCGGTCGCGGATACGGGTGCGGGCACGGGTGTCCTCCTGGAGCGGGGTCGGACGCGGGGAATCGGGGCGGCACCGGCCGCGGGCCCGTACGGATCGTGGGCAGACGAGGGAGGAGTGGTACAGACCACAAGGGGATATCGCGAAGGAAGCGTCGGCGATCTCTTGTGCGGGCCGGTGAGGCGACGGAATACTAGCCCGCGTGACCGCTCTGGAAGCAGTCGCCGTCCACCTGCCACCCCTCGCCGAACCGATCGAACTGGTCGGTGAACGCCTGGGCCTGACGGACCGTCAGATCAAGCTGTTCCGCCGCTTCCACGGACTGGAACGGGTCAGGGTGGACCCCGACGGAGACCTGACCGATCTGCTCATCGCCGCAGCGAAGGCCCTGGCCCCGCTGCGCGGAAACGAACCCCGGGTGAAGTACGTGCTGCACGCGCGCAGCCTGCCGATCGCGGCGCCCTACCCGCACAACCCGCTGCACGACGCGCTCGGCCGTCTGGGGCTGACGCACGCCCGTGCCTTCACCATCACCCACCACGCCTGCGCCGGCTCCCTGCTGGCGCTGGACGTGGCCGGTCGGCTGCTGGCGGCAGACCCCGACCCCGAGGCGATGGCGTTGATCCTGGCGGGCGAGAAGACCTTCACCCGGGACGCCCGCATCGTCCCGGACACCGCCCTCTTCGGCGAAGGGGCGGCGGCCTGCCTGGTGCGGGCCGGAGGCGAACGCGACCGCGTGCTGTCCTACGCGGTCGACCAGCGCGGCGAGTTCGACGGGCGACTCGCCGAGGACCCGGAGCTGATGCAGCGCTACCAGCGCAGCTACCCGGAGCTGATGGTGGCCGTGATGGAGGCCGCACTGGAGGAGGCCGGCGAGAGCTGGGACTCCATCCGGCTGCTGCTCCCGCACAACGTCAACCGGATCTCCTGGCAACGGATCTGCCGCCAAACCGGGTACCCGCCCGAACGCGTGGTGCTGGACAACGTCCCGGCGGTGGGGCACAGCTTCGCCGCCGACATCCTGCTCAACCACCACACCGCCACCACCCGCGGCCTGCTCCGCCGCGGCGACCGCTACCTGGTCGCCGCGTCCGGGATCGGCGCGACCTTCGCGGCCATGGTGCTCCAGCACTGACGCCCACCGGCGCCCGGTGCTCCGGCACCGCGACCCGGCGCGTCGCGCCGCACGGCGCCGCGCCCGACCGCGCCGCACCCAGCCGCACCCCGTCGCACCGAACCGCGCCGCGCCGCGCCCCCGCACCGGGCCCTACGGTGCCGGGCCGCGCCGCGCCGCCTTCCAGCCCACCCGCCCCGCCCCGGCCGCCGCCGGGGCGCGGGCCAGACCAGGGGATCGCCATGACCGACTCCGCCCTGCCCGAGAACACCGCCGATCACCCCGATCACGCCGATCACGCCGGCGCCGCCGGCACCGCCGTGGTCGACCCCGAACTGCGCGGCCGCGCCCTCGACGGGATCATGCTGCTGCTGCCCCGGGTGCTCAAGCGCGAGCTGCCCCAAGTCGGCGAGAACGCCTGCCTGTTCGACGAGGTCGGGCTGACCTCCGCCGCCACCCTGGAACTCATCCTCGAACTGGAGGACCACCTCGACGTGCAGATCGACGTCGAGGGCATCGACCCGGAGGACCTGCGCTCGATCGGCACCCTCGCCGGCTTCGTCGCCGGACACGTGATCGCCGAGGACTGACGACCGTGCGCGTCCGCGGACCGCTCCCCGCCACCACCCTGCCGCGCACCGCCTCCCCGCTGCGCCTGACCGCCGCCCACGCCCTCGACCTGCCCGGCCACTCCCCGCTCGCCGCCGACCCCGACCTGCGCACCTTCACCGCCGACCTGGCCCGCCCGTACGGGGTCGAACTCGACGAGGACGCGCTGGCCGGGGCCCGCGGCCACTCCTACGACGCGCTGGCCGAACACGCCATCCGCGCCCTGACCGACCCGGCCCGCCCGGTCGACCTGCTGATCCTGGTGTACGCCGTGCCCGACGTCCGCCCCGGGCAGGCCGTCGCGCTGCGCCTCGCCGAGAGCTGCCCGGGCGAACCGCTGTCCTTCGCGATCTGCGACGAGGGCGCCGGCGCCGCGTTCAGCGCCCTGCTGATCGCCGACGCCTACGCCCGCACCGCGGGCGCCCGGCGCGCCCTGCTGATCGCCGTCGAACAGGCCGACCTGCACCACCGCCCGCACCGCCCGGCCCGGCTCCCCGACCGGCACTCCGCCGCCGCCCTGCTCTGGGAGGCCGACGGCGGCGGCCGGCCGCTGCTCGGCACCGACAGCAGATCCGGTACGACCGACGACCAAGTCGCTCACGTGCTCAAGGAGTTGTGCGCCGAGCTGCCCGCGGACGCGCTGCTGCTGCTCGGCCCGGGGCTGGCCGGAGTGGCCGGCGCCCGCCCGCCCGACGGCCGCACCGCCCGCCCCGGCAACCCGTACACCGGTGGCTGGGCCGCGCTCGCCGCCGCCCTCGCCGACCCCCGGTACGCCGACCGGCCGCTCGCGCTCGCCGACCGCGAACCGGAGACCGGCCGGATCGACCTCGCCCACTGGGCCGCCGCGGAGCCCGCCCGGTGACCGACGTCTGGCTGATCCGCACCGACATCCTGCTGCCCCGGAGCCCCGCCCTGCTCGACCCGGAGGAACGCGCCCGCGCCGCCCGCCACCCCGAAGGACCCCAGCGCCACCGCTTCGTCACCGCGCACGCCGTCGCCCGGCTGCTCACCGCCGAAGCCGCCGGCCTCCCTCCGGAACGGATCCGCTGGCGCCGCGGACCGCACGGACGCCCCGAACCCGAGGGCCTCCAGGCCGAGTTGAGCGTCAACCTGAGCACCGCCGGGCCCTGGGCGCTGTTCGCCGTGCGGCACCGGGACGGCGGCGAGGACGGGGAACGGAACGGCGCGATCGGCGTCGACCTGGAACCCGTCCCCACCGACCGGGCCGCCGCCCGGCTCGCCGCCCGCTACTACCCGGAAGCCGAATCCGTTTGCGACGCCGAGGAGTTCACCCTCCGCTGGACCCGCAAGGAGGCGTACACCAAGGCCCACGGCGGACGCCTCGCCGACGGGCTGCGCACCCACGCCGGCCCGCCCGGCGACCCGTCCGAACCGCCCGGCCCGCACCGGATGCACGGCCCGCTCGGCCCGTGCACCGTCCACGACCTGCCCGCACCCCCCGGCTACCGGGCCGCCGTCGCCCGCACCGGCACCCACCCGTTCCGGCCGCGGCTGCGCCCCTACCCGGACCCGCGCCCGCGCCCGGAACCGGACGCGGTGCGACCCGCCGCCGACCGCCGACCCCGACCCTGACTGAGGCAACCGAGCCATGAACACCCGCCACCCCGAGGACGCCACCCCGCTGCCCACCGCCGCGCCCGGCGTCCAACTCCAGCCCGCCGCCTACGAGAAGCTGCTCGACGCGCTGCGCGGGTCGATCGCCCGGCTGGCCGCCGACGAACCCTTCGAACGGCTGGTCGTCCCGCCGGTGATCTCCCGCGCCACCATCGAACGCGCCGGATTCGCCGCCTCCTTCCCGCAGCTGCTCGGCACCGTGCACAGCTACGGCGGCAGCCCCGCCGAGTGGCGCCGGCTCTCCCCGCTGATCGCCGAGGACGGCCCCTGGCACGCCCGGCAGGAGATCTCCGACCTGGTGCTGCTCCCCGCCGCCTGCTACCCCGTGTACGCGGGCCTGGCCGGACGGGAGCTGGCCGAGCCCGTCCGCTACAGCGTCGAGGCGCAGTGCTTCCGGCAGGAGGCCACCGCCGAACCCGGGCGGCTGCGCAGCTTCCGGATGGCCGAACTCGTCACCGCGGGCACCCCCGAGCACTGCCAGGACTGGCGCGAGCACTGGCTGCGGAAGGTCGCCGACTGGCTGGACGGCCTCGGCCTCAAGGCCGCGGTCGAACTCGCCGACGACCCGTTCTTCGGCGGCGGCCGCAAGCTCTACCAAGCCGCCCAGCGCGCCCAGGAGTTGAAGTTCGAACTGCGCGTCCCGGTGGCCGACGGACTGGTCCAGGCGATCGCCTCCGCCAACATCCACAAGGACCACTTCGGCGAGGTCTTCGAGTTCACCGCCGACGGCGCGACCGGCCACACCGCCTGCACCGCCTTCGGCCTCGACCGGATCGCGCTCGCCCTGCTGCACGCCCACGGCACCCGCCCCGCCGACTGGCCCGAGCAGATCGGCAACGCCCTGCACAACGGCACCGCCCCGAACGGAGACTGACGACGTGTCGAACACCCGAGCCGTCACGCTGCGATTCCTGGCCGAGGCGCCCGGAGCCGAAGGGCCGGTCACCCTCGGCCAGGACAACGTGCTCCGCTGCCTGCGCAACGAGCAGCCCTCGCGGGAGAAGAACGAACCCTCCTCGCTGAACAAGCAGGCGACCTGGATCATCCCCGACGGCGCCGACGAGACCCGCTGCCTCGACGCCCTGCGCACCCTCGCCGAACGGCACGCCGCCCTGCGCACGGTCTTCCCCGGCGCCGGCGGCGACCGGCTCCCCGAGACCCAACGGCAGAACGTGGACGGGGAGTTCACCGTCCAGGTGATCGCCCTCGACCCGGACGAGGACCCCGCCGCCCGGGCCGAGGCGTTCTGCTGGGACGAGCGCTGCCACCCGTTCGACCTCACCGCCGAATTCCCGCTCCGGCTCGGCCTGCTGACCCGCGACGGCCGCCCGGTGCTGCTCGCCGTGGTCGTCAGCCACGCCCAACTCGACGGCGTGGCAACGGGACTGCTGTTCAAGGAGTGGATGGCGCTGACCTCCGGCGACGAACTGCCGCCGCCCGCCGGGCCCACCCCGATCGAGGTCGCCGAACAGGAGCGCTCCAGCAGCGGACGGCGCCGCGGCCGCGCCGCCCTGCGCCACTGGGAACGCATCCTGGCGGAGGAGCCCTCCGCCGTCTTCGCCGACGACCGGGTCCGCTCCGCCGAGAACCTGCTGCACACCCTCGGCATCCGCACCCCGGCCGGCGCCGCCGCCCTGGACCGGGCCGTCCGGCGCACCGCCAGCTCCAAGTCCGCCGTCCTGACCGCCTGTTACGCCGCCCTCGCGGCCCACCGCGCGGCCCGCTCCACCGTGGTGATGGCCGCGCTGTCCGCCAACCGGCACCGCTCCGTCCTCGCCGAGCACATCGGCACCCTCGCCCAGGACGCGCTGCTCGTCCTGGACACCGACTGCCCCGACCTCGACACCCTGATCGCCCGCACCCAGGCCCAGGCGCTCTCCGGCTACTGGCACGCCACCTTCGAGACCGAGCGACTCTGGAAGATCCTCGACGACTCCTCGCTCGGCCGCGGCGCCCGCTTCGTGCGGGACGTCGTGCTCAACGACGTCAGCGGCACCGTCCCCGAGGAGATCGCCGCGCTGCGTCCCGACCCCGCCGCCGACCCCGACCTGAGCTGGTACCCCACCGAACCGCTCCCCACCCGGCTGATGATCAACATCTGGCGGACCAGCGGCTGCCTGGAGATCAGCCTGCACGCCCACCCCGACGTCCTCGACCGCGAGGAGACCGAGCACTTCGCCCGCGCCCTGCTCCGCCTGATCGACCTCGCCGGACAGCGCAACGTCACCCTCGGCCCCGACGGCGAACTCGCCGCCCTCAGCAACCTGCCCGTCGGCCGCCGAGAGAAGGGCCGCTGGCAGCAGGTCGGCACCAACTGGGTCGACCTGGACGCCCTGGCCGACCGGCTGCGCACCGTCCTGGACGTCAAGGACGTCGAAGTGACGTGGCAGAACGAGGAGTTGACGGCCGTGGTGCGCGAAGGCTGCACCCTCACCCCGACCGAGGCGCACACCGCCGTGGTCGACGCGCTCTCCTGGCGCGACACCCTGATGGCCCCGCAGCGCTACGTCCTGCCGGCCGGCACCGGCACCGGACGCGACTGAGCCCTCCCGGGCACCGGACCGCCCGGCCCGGTGCCCGCCCGTTCACCCGGCGAGCCGGGACTCCAGCCGGCGCAGCCGGTCCCGCTGCCGGCGGTCCAGGACGAGCATCGTCGGGAGCCAGCCCAGCAGGAGCACCAGCACGACCGTCCCCACCAGCGGGCCGTGCCGCACCCAGGAGGAAGCCGCCAGCCACAGCTCGGACACGCAGATCACCACCCACACCAGCCACCCGCGCCGCCGCTGCTCCCGGTCGGCCCGGATCACCGTGCGCAGCGCCGCCAACCGCGCCGGGTCCTCGGGGATCCGCTCCTCCTTGACGGCGCGGCTCAGCTCCACCAGGTCGGAGGCGTCCCGCAGGCCCAGCCTCCGGGCCCGGCGGCGCTGCCCCCAGTGGACGATCGGCAGGAGCAGCAGGGTGCAGAGCACCCCGGAGCAGACCGCGACCGGCCACGACCTGCTGCTCGTCAGGTACATGGCGGCACTCCAGGCCGTCCCGGCCACCACCGCCACCGCCCACACCCGTGGCTGCGCCGGCCACGACCCGCCCGTCCGCCGTGCGTCTGTGTACGTCATGCCCGCCGGGTGCCCGCCCCGGGCCGTTCAACTCCCCCCGCGCGGAAGGGAAAGCACGCCCGAACGACCGGGCGGTTGCGCCACCGGGCCGGGGGCACACGGCCGGGCATGACGAAGGACGAAACGCGCGACGCGCGGCCCGACATGACGAAGGACGAAACGCGCGGCGCGCGGACGGTGCGGACGGACGGCCCGGGGGACGACGGCGAGACCAGGGGGACGGTGCTGATCGCCCTGGTGGCCAACCTGGTGATCGCCCTGGCGAAGATCGCGGGCGGCCTGGTCGCCGCCTCACCCGCACTGCTGTCCGAGGCGGCGCACTCCGTCGCCGACAGCCTCAACGAGGTGTTCCTGCTGGCCTCGCTGAGCCGCAGCCGCCGCCGCCCGGACGCCCGCCACCCCTTCGGCTACGGCAAGGAACGGTTCTTCTGGTCGATGCTGGCCGCCGTCGGCATCTTCGTCACCGGCGGCTGCTTCTCCTGCTACCAGGGCCTGCACACCCTGCTGAACCCGGAGGGCGAGGAGACCGGCGGTTACCTCGTCGTCTACCTGGTGCTGCTGGTGTCGCTGGTCGCCGAGGGCGCCTCGCTGACCAGGGCCGTGCTCCAGGTGCGCCGACAGGCCCGGCAGGCCGGACGCGGCCTGGCGGCCCAACTGCGACGGGGCGACGACCCCACGGTGCGGACGGTGTTCGCGGAGGACGCGGCCGCGGTGCTCGGCGTCCTGCTGGCCCTGGTGGGCGCCGGGCTGCACCAGTGGACCGGTCGGCCCCAGTGGGAGGCCGCCGCGGCCCTGGCCATCGCGGCACTGCTGATGTACGTCGCCTACCGGCTCGGCCGCGACGCCAAGGACCGCCTGGTCGGTCAGGCCGTCGACCCGGCCGTCCAGCAGAAAGCGCTGGACGTGCTCACCGAACGGCCCGAGGTCGACACCGTGACCCGGTTGCTGACCATGCAACTCGGCCCCGGTTCCGCCCTGTTGGCCGCCCGGATCGACCTGGTCGACGGACTGGACAGCAGCGGGGTCGAGGAACTCTGCGTCCGGCTCAAGCAGCGGATCAGGGCCACCTGCCCCGACATCGACCAGGTCTTCCTCGACATCACCGCGGCCGACGAGGACGAACGCCGCCGGGCGGCCGAACGCCGCCGCAGGCTGCGCGAGACGGTGCGGCGGCAGGCGGCCGCCGGCAACTGAACGCCCGCCCCGGCACCCTGACGGGAGGCCGGTTCGCGACAGCGGAAAATTCCTCCGCATATCTGCCGGCTCCCGGGGCAGCAGAGGCCGCGACAACGAATCCCAGGAGGTCACGATGGTTCCCCTGTTGCTGGTCCTGCTCCTCGCCCTGCTGCTGTTCGGCGCCGGTTTCGCGGTGAAGGTGCTGTGGTGGGTCGCCATCCTCGTCCTGGCGGTCTGGCTGATCGGCTTCGTGGCCCGCGGCACCCACCCCTCCGGCGGCCGCCACCGCTGGTACCGCTGGTAAGGCGGACGGCCGCGCCGACCGGCGCACCGAACTCCGGCGGGGCCCGCGGACACCACCTGTCCGCGGGCCCCGCCGTTTCCCCGTCCAGCCCGGCCGACCGGACCGCCCCCACCCGAACTACACTCCCCGCCATGTCATCCCCCGCCTACGAGACCCAGGCCGAACGGGACGCCGCCGCCGCCGAGTTCGGCGCCGAACTGGCCCGGATCGCCGCCGAGAAGGGCCTCCCACTGCCCGTGCCCAGCGAACTGGCTTGGTTCAGAGCCGAGTTCGAAGGGGAGCACAAGCACCCGGTCGGTTCCGGGCGCCCCGGCGAATCGGTGCCCGACCGGGCCGTCCTCTACCGGAAGCAGGACGGCACCACCCCGTACCTGTACCTGAGCCGCGGCTGGGTGACCCTCGCCCTGGGCCGCACACCGGACCTCGCCGAGGCCCTCCGGGCGGCCGTGCGCTGGCTGGCGGGCGCCCGGCTGCCGGAGATCCGGCGCACCGCACCGTTCCTGCACGTCGAGGACTGGGCACTGGCCCACGAACGGGTACCGCTCACCGCCGCCGAACTGGAGTGGCGGACCCGCCTGCAGCACTTCGACCACGGCTGCTAGCCCAACCCCGACCACGTCCGGGACCTGTGGCGGGCGGCGTTCGCCGAGCCCCGGCTGCGCCGGCTGCTACCGGTCAGCAGCCACTACACGCTGTGGTTCTCCACCCGGCCGCACTTCCCGTTCGAGAACGTCGGCGTGGCCGTCGAACCGCACCCCGACGGGAGCTGCACCGTCCGGCCGTGGCGGGCGGACGGCCCGGTGGCCGACGCGCTCCCCGAACCGGTCACCGTCGACACCCCCGCCGAGGCCGCCGCCCTCGCCGCGGCCGTCCTGCCCCCCGGACCGCACTGACGGACCGCGCCGGGATCCGCACGGAGAACCGCACGGGCGGGCCCGCTCCGGCCCCGACGCCCGGACGGAGCAGCCGTACCCCCGCCCGGGCGCGTCGCGCCCCCGGGGCCGGGCCGGGGGCGGTGAGGATGGGCAGCGGCCCCCGACCCCTCCCTCACGCCGGAGTGCACCATGGAGCTGTTCCCGCCCCTGCCCCTGGAGTCCTGGCGGGACACCAAGGAGACGCTGCACCGCTTCGCCCAGGTGATCGGCAAGATCCGGCTGGCCGGCAGCGCCCGCCGCAACCACTGGTGGAACGTCCCCTTCCACCTCACCGGACGCGGCATCACCACCCGCCCCACCGGCCCGACCCGCGGCGGCGACGCCTTCACCATCGACTTCGACTTCACCGACCACCGCCTGTACGTCCGCACCCTCGACGGCGCCGAGGACTCCTTCCCGCTCGCCGGACGCTCCGTCGGCGACTTCTACCGCGACACCCTGCGCGCCCTCGTCCACCTCGACATCGACGTCCTGCCCGAGCACCCCTACCCCTACGACCTGCCCGACGCGCACCGCCCGTTCGCCGACGACCACGAGCACCGCAGCTACGACCCGGCCGCCGTCACCACCTACTGGCACGTCCTGAGCCAGGTCGCCCTGCTGCTGGAGGAGTACGCCGCCGGGTACTCCGGCAAGACCAGCCCGGTCCACCACTTCTGGCACACCTTCGACCTCGCCGTCACCCGCTTCTCCGACCGCGAGATCGACCAGCCCGCCGCCGACAGCGTCACCCGCGAGGCGTACTCCCGCGAGGTCATCAGCGCCGGCTTCTGGTTCGGCGACGACAACGTCCCCGCCCCCGCCTTCTACTCCTACACCGCCCCCGAACCCCCCGGCCTGGACGCCCGCCCGCTGCGCCCCGACACCGCCCGCTGGTCCCCCAACCGCGGCAGCCACCTCGCCCTGCTGATGTACGACGAGGCCCGCGCGGCCGCCGACCCCTGGAACACCGTCCTGGAGTTCCTCGACTCCGCCTACCGCGCCGGAGCCGACCTGGCCGGCTGGGGCCGCACCCGCGAGTGCCCCGGCGGCATCACCGACAGCGAACTGCGCACCCTGCCCGGCGCCGACCGCCGGTGACGCGGCCCTAGTAGAAGTGCCGCAGCCGGGGCCACAGTCGGGACCACGGGGCGACCGTCCCCGTGCACAGCAGGACCGGGGCGTGCTGCTCCTCGTTGGCCAGCCGGTGGCCGTTGTCGACCTCGGCGACCTGGCGGCAGCCGGTGAAGGCCCGTTCGACCGCCGGGTACGGCTCGGGGCGGACCAGGACGACGGGGCCGGTCGCCGAGTCCGGGGGCGGGCCCCAGTCGTAGAAGGACATGTGGCCCGAGTACGAGGCGGGCAGGCCGTAGCGGGCCCCGTAGTGCACCAGGGCCCCGGCCTCGCCGTAGTCGGTGGCGAACACCACCGCCCGCCCGCGCTGCTCCGGGGGGACGGCCGCCCAGCCCGCCGCGACCGCCGCCGTCAGCTCGGGCCACCCCACCTGCTCGGCGGACTCCGGGTAGAGCGCCGACAGCACCGAGAGCTGCCGGGGCGCCAGGACGGGCAGCGTGATCAGCGAGTTGACCAGCGCGGCGACCAGCAGCAGCCCCACCAGCCGGACCCGGCCGCGCCGGTGCTCCGGCCCGGGCCGCCACAGCCGCTCCGCGACCGGCCCGCACCCGGCGGCCATCACCAGCAGCAGCAGCGGCGGCAGCGCGTAGTACGGCTTCCCGCCGAGCACCAGCACCAGCGCGCACAGCGCCAGGTACGCGTACCCCAACGGCCTCGCCCAGCGCACCCGTCCGTCGTCGCGCAGGCGGCGGAACCCGGCCAGCCAGACCGGGATCAGCACGGGGGAGAGGTAGACCAGCTGCATCGGGACGAAGGTCAGTCGGTTGGTCAGGCCGTCCTTGCCGCTGATGCCGGAGGCGACGGTGAGCTGCGGCCAGCCGTGCGCCGCCTCCCAGTACAGGTTCGGCGCCGCCACCAGCAGCGCCAGCAGCGCGCCCGCGGGCAGCCACCGGCCGCGCAGCACCGCGCGCGCGGCGGGCCCGGCGCAGGCGATCGACGGCAGCAGCGCGGCGGCGAGCAGCAGCACCAGGTCCTTGTTCAGCAGGGCGATCCCGCTCACCGCGCCGACCGCGAGCCACCAGCGCCGGTCACCGGTGCGCAGCAGGCGCAGCACCAGCACGCCCAGCAGCGTCCAGACGAACAGGTCGAAGCTCGCGGTGCTCAGCAGGTGGCCGAGCGCCAGCACCAGCGCCGAGACCGCCGCCCCGGCCGCCGCCAGCACCTGGCCGGCCCGGCGCGCCCCCAACTCCTTTGCGGCGAAGGCGACCAGCACGACGGTGGCCGCGCCGAGCAGCACCGCGACCGCCCGCAGCCCCGCCGGGCCGGCACCGAACGCGGCCGTCGACAGCCGCGCCAGCAGCGGTGTCAGCGGCGGCTGGTCGACGTACCCCCAGGCCAAGTGCCGTCCGGCGGCCAGGAAGTAGAGCTCGTCCCGGTGGAAGCCGTACCGCCCCGCCAGGGCCGCCTGCACCGCCGCGAACCCGGACGCCACACCGAGCACCGGGCCGACCGCGAAGCGGGCCAAGGCAGTTGGTCGGCCCGCCCCGGAGCCGTCGGCGGTGCTGGACGCGTTCCCCCGTGTGTCCATACCGGGGAGTGTGGCAGCGCGGGTCGTCCGTGCCCATCCGGGATGACCCTGAAGGATCGTCAAGAATTGTTCAAAGGACGGGTGTTGTCCGCTCGGGACCAGGCCGGCAGGGCACGCTTCCGGTAGCGGGCACCGAAGCCGCCGGTCGGCAGGATCTCGTCGACGGCGGCCGAGTCGGCCGGGGTGAGGGCGAGTTCGGCGGCGGCCGCGTTCTCCGCTGTCCGGGTGGCGCGGGCGGCGGGCGCGTCGCCGGACCCGCCGCCGCCCCCGACGGCTACATCCGGTCCGGGGCCTGCAGGCCGAGCAGGTCCAGGCCCCGGGCCAGCGTCCGGGCGGTCAGCCGGCACAGCGCCAGCCGGTTCGCCCGGACGCCCGCGGAGTCGGCCTTCAGGACGGGGCACGCCCCGTAGAAGTCGGTCAGCGCCTTCGCCAGCGAGAACAGGTACCCGCACAGCCGGTGCGGCTCCAGTTCCGCCGCGACCTCGCGCAGCGTCGCGTCGAAGCCGTCGAGCGCCAGGACCAGCGCCCGCTCGGCCGGGTGCAGCGCCAGCGAGGTGTCCACCGGGGTGTCGAGGGCCTCCTGCGGCGCCTTGCCCAGGATGGTCCGCACCCGGGCGTGCGCGTACTGCAGGTAGACGCCGGTGTTGCCCTGGAGCGCGACCATCTGGGCGATGTCGAAGACGTAGTTCTTCGCCCGGGACGTGGCCAGGTCGGCGTACTTCACCGCGCCGATCCCGGCCGCCCGGACGACCCGCTCCAGGGCCTCGCCGTCCAGGTCGTGCGGCTTGTCGGCGATGGCCTCCCGGGCCCCCTCGACCGCCGCGTCCAGCAGCTCGGACAGGCGCACCGTCCCGCCGGAGCGGGTCTTGAACGGGGTGCCGCCCGGGCCCATCACCGTCCCGAAGGGGACGTGCACCGCCTCGACCCCGTCGGTGAGCCAGCCGGCCCGGCGGGCGGTGGCGAAGACCATCCGGAAGTGCAGGGCCTGCCGGGCGTCGACCACGTACAGGATGCGGTCCGCCTCCAGCTCCCTGATCCGGTGCCGGAGCGTGGCCAGGTCGGTGGCGGCGTAGCCGTACCCGCCGTCCTTCTTGCGGACGATCAGCGGGGCGGGCTCCCCGTCCGGGCCGGTGACGTCGTCGAAGAACACGCACAGCGCCCCGTCGCTGTCCACCGCGATGCCCGCGTCGGCCAGCTCCCGCACCACCTCCGCCAGGACCGGGTTGTACGTCGACTCGCCCGCCGAGTCCTCCGGCGTCAGCAGCACGCCCAGCCGGTCGTACAGCTGCTGGAACGCCGCCGTGGACGCCGCGACCAGCTCGCGCCACACCGCCAGCGTCGCCCCGTCGCCCGACTGCAGTGCCACCACCCGCAGCCGGGCCCGCTCGACGAACGCGGGATCGGCGTCGAAGACCTGCCGGGCCGCCCGGTACAGGCCGTCCAGGACCGAGACCTGCTCGCCCGGGTCGGCGCCCCGCCACCGCGCCTCGGGGTGCTCGTCGATGTACTGGATCAGCATCCCGAACTGCGTGCCCCAGTCACCCAGGTGGTTCTGCCGCACGACGTCCCCGCCCAGGAACGACAGCACCCGCACCAGGCAGTCGCCGATCACCGTGGTCCGCAGGTGCCCGACGTGCATCTCCTTGGCGATGTTCGGACCCGAGTAGTCGATCACCGTCCGGGTGCCGGCCAGCGGCTCGCCCACTCCGAGCCGGTCGTCCGCAAGCCGGGCCCCGACCTGCCGCCACAGCTGCGCGTCGTCCACCGACAGGTTGAGGAAGCCGGGCCCGGAGAGCGTGGAGGACACCGCACCGCCCGCCAGCTCCTGCTGGAGCGCCCGGGCCAGCTCCTGCGGCGGCTGCCCGGTCGCCTTCGCCAGGGACAGGGCGACGTTGGACTGGAAGTCGGCGTGCTCGGAGGGTCGGACCAGCGGGTCCCGCTCGGACAGCCGGCGCGGCAGGACGCGGGCCATGGCCCCCGTCACGGCGTTCTGCGCAAGGACCATCGCTGCAAGTACCTCGGTCACGGGAATTCCCTCTCCGGCGCGGACCCCGGGCCCGCCGCCAACTTGCGCAAAGGGTAGTGGCCCGGACGTACCGTGGCTGCGGATTATCGGCGGGCCGCGGTCCCGCCGCGATCCGGAACGGGCCCCGCGCCGCCGAGCCGACCCGGCTCGCGCCGGACAGGGCTCAGGAGCCGGTGCCCCGTCGCACCAGCAGCGAGCCGCCCAGCAGGAAACCGGCCAGGATCGAGACCAGGCCGAGCACCAGCGACGGGCTGACCGGCCCGTGGCCCGGCCCGCTGCCGGAGAGGTCGGGGACGGCCAGTCCGGGCGGTCCCGCCGAGGGGGCGGCCCCGGCCAGGGCGGGGGCGGGGGAGTCGGATTCCGGTTCGGGCGTCGTCGGCGGGGTGCTTTCGGCGTCCGCGGAGGGAGCCTCGGAGGGCGTGGCGGACGGCGGGGGAGGCGGGGCGTCGGAGGGGAGGGCCACGGCCTCCGGGGTCGCCTCCGCCGGGACGGACGCCGACGCCGTGGCGGACGGGGACGCGGACGCGGAGGGCGAGGGCGAGGGCGGTGCGGAGGGCGAGGGCGCGGCGGCGTCGTACCGGAAGGCGGCCCGGGCCTGCGTCCGTCCGTCCAGCGTGCCCGCGTCCCGTCCCGCGGCGTCGAGCAGCCGGTAGTCCGCGACCCCGTCGGTCTCCACCGCGTACCCGCCGCCGGGCAGCGCCGCGTCCAGCCCGATCCGGGCCCGGAAGGTCAGCGTCCCGCGCGGCTCGACGGCCGGTGGCGGGGAGAGCGTCAGCCCCCAGCCCGTCCCGCCGTGCGTGTCGGAAGTCCGCCAGGTGCCGGTGGCAGGATCCTGCCACTCCACCGAGACGCCGTCCGCCGGCCCGGACGGGTCGTCCGCCGACGCGACCCGCAGGAACAGCGAGTCCACCAGGATCCGGTAGCGCGACGTCGACCGCACCGTGAAGACCGCCGTGAACCCGCCCCCGTCCGCCACCCGGGCCGGAACACCGCCGATCACGGTCGCCACCGACCCGCTGCCCGGTGCCGCCGCAGCCACCCCCGGGGCACCGAGCACCGCGCCCAGCAGCGCGAGCACCGACAGCACCACCACCCGCACGACGCGCCGCGCCGCCACCATGGGACCCCCCGAGTCCGAGAGGCGCGGGCACTGTTGGACCGGTCCCGCGCCGACGCGCGCAGCGTAGCCAGGAGAGCGGCAACGAAGCCACCAAAGCCGGGTCAACTGTCGGCGAACAGGCCCGGAACCGGCCGCCGCGGCGACGCGCTAGCCTGGGGCCGTGCAGCAGTCCCGCAGGCGCGACCGGCGCCCGCCCCGGCGCGGGGCGGGGAACGCGGGCCGCCCCCGGTGGACCGCGGCCGAGGGGGACCGGGTGGTGCTGGTCGGCCACTTCCCCGCCCGCCGACGGGACTTCGCGGCGGTGATGGACGCGGCCGCCGCCGCCCTGGAGGCCCGCGGGATCCGGGTGGTGGACCGGCTGGTGCAGCGGCGCGGCGTCTCGGCGGGCGGCGCCCGCAGGATGGGCCTGCCGCACTCCGAACGCACCCTGCTCAGTACCGGCAAGGCCCGCGAGGTGGCCCGGGCCTGCGAACGGACCGGCGCCGCGGCGGCCGTCTTCCTCCCCGCCCTGACCGACCGCCAGCGGCACGCCCTGACCGCCCTGCTGGGCCGCCCCGCGCTCGGCCTGCCCGACCTGCTGCCGGAGCCGACCCCGGGCCTGCTGCCCGCCGCGCACGCCGCCGCGCCCTGCGCCGCGCCCGCGCCGCCGCCCTGAACGCCCGCCGCCGCGCCTACGCTGGCGGACATGGCACCGACCCCGCACGCACCGACCCCGCAGCCGGCCGGACCGACCCCGAGCGACCCCGGCACCCCGAGCGACCCCGGCACCCCGGACGTCTTGGCCGCCCTGGCGACCGAGGCCCGGCGGCCCGGCGGCGCCGAGATCGACCTGCTGCCGACGCTGGAACTCGCCCGGCTGATGAACGCCGAGGACCGGACGGTGCCGGAGGCGGTGGCCGCCGAACTCCCGGCGATCGCCGCCGCGGTGGACGCGATCGTCGAACGGATGCGCCGCGGCGGCCGGTTGGTGTACGCCGGGGCCGGGACGGCCGGACGGCTCGGGGTGCTGGACGCCGGCGAGTGCCCGCCGACCTTCGGCACCGCGCCCGGACAGGTGGTCGGACTGATCGCGGGCGGCCCCGCCGCGCTCACCTCCGCCGTCGAGGCCGCCGAGGACGACCGGGCCGCCGCCGTCGCCGACCTGGACGCGCTCGACCCGACCCCCGCCGACACCGTGATCGGCGTCTCCGCCTCCGGCCGCACCCCGTACGCGCTGGCCGCCGTCGAGCACGCCCGCGCGCTCGGGGCGCTCACCGTCGCCCTGACGGGCAACCGCGGCTCGGTGCTCGGGGCCGCCGCCGAGCACCGGATCGAGGTGGTCACCGGTCCCGAACTGCTGGCCGGCTCCACCCGGTTGAAGGCCGGGACGGCGCAGAAGCTGGTGCTCAACACGGTCTCGACGCTGGTGATGGTCCGGCTCGGCAAGACCTACGGAGACCTGATGGTCGACGTCCGCGCGACCAACGACAAGCTGCGCGCCCGCTCCCGCCGGATCGTCGCCCTCGCCACCGACACCGGACCGGCCGACGCCGACGCCGCACTGGCCGCCACCGGCGGCCGGGTCAAGGACGCGATCCTGCTGCTGCTCGCCGGGGTGGACGCGCCCACCGCCGCCGCACTGCTGGCGCGCCACGACGGCGTCCTGCGCAACGCCCTCCGGGAAGCCCTGGGTTGAGGGGTCAGAGCTCCTGCTCGGCCCAGATGGTCTTGCCGCGCGGGGTGTGCCGCGTCCCCCAGTTGCGGCACAGTTGGGCCACCAGCAGCAGGCCGCGCCCGCCCTCGTCGTCGTTGTGGGCGCGGCGCAGGTGCGGGGCGGTGCTGCTGCCGTCGGAGACCTCGCAGATCAGCACCCCGCCGTCCCGGATCAGCCGGAAGCCGATCGGCGGCCGCCCGTAGCGGACCGCGTTGGTGATCAGCTCGCTGACCACCAACTCGGTGACGAAGGACGCCTCTTCGATCCCCCAGTCGGCCAGCTTCGAGGTCGCCAGCTTGCGGGCCCGGGCCACCTCGGACGGGTCGTGGCGCAGCGGCCAGTCGGCGACGTCCTGGGTGTGCAGGGCCCGGGTGCGGGCCAGCAGCAGTGCGACGTCGTCGGTCGGGGCGTCCGGGCCGAGGGTCGAGGAGAGCACCTGGTCGCACAGGTCCTCCAGCGAACCGGCCGGGGCGGCGAGCGCCGACCCGAGTCGGCCGAGCCCGAGTTCGGGATCGCCGCGCAACTCGGAGGCGCGCAGCAGGCCGTCGGTGTACAGGGCCAGCACGCTGCCCTCCGGCACCTCCAACTCGGCCGCCTCGAACGGGAGTCCGCCCAGGCCCAGCGGCGGACCGGCCGGCAGTTCGGGGAAGGACACCGTGTTGTCCGGGCCGACCAGGGCCGGCCCCGGATGCCCGGCCCGGGCCAGTGAGCAGGACCGGTTCACCGGGTCGTACACCGCGTACAGGCAGGTCGCGCCGACGCTGCTCCCGGCCCAGGCGGTGCCGCCCTCGGGCAGCTCGTCCAGATCCACCCGCAGCACCAAGTCGTCGAGGTGGGTGAGGAGTTCGTCCGGCGGCATGTCGATGTCGGCCAGCGTGCGCACCGCCGTGCGCAGCCGGCCCATCGCGGCCGAGGCGGGCACGCCGTGGCCCACCACGTCGCCCACCACCAGGGCCACCCGGGCGCCGGACAGCGGGATCACGTCGAACCAGTCGCCGCCGACGCCCTCCCGGCCGCCCGCCGGGAGGTAGCGGAAGGCGACCTCCACGGCGGCCTGCCGGGGCGTCCGGCTGGGCAGCAGGGAACGCTGCAACGCCAGTGCGGTGTCGCGCTGTTGGGTGTACTGGCGGGCGTTGTCGACGGAGAGCGCGGCGCGCGCCGTCAGCTCGGTGGCCAGCAGCAGGTCGTCCTCGTCGAACGGCTCCGGCGAGCGGTGCCGCAGGAAGATCGCCACGCCGAGCGTCGTCCCGCGCGCGGTCAGCGGCACCAGCAGCGCCGAGTGGATGCCGAACTCCTGTGCCAGCCGCTCCCGTTCGGGCTCCTGGGCGAGCCAGGAGCGGATCGCCGGATCCCGGTAGTCGGTGTGCAGCGGACGCCCCGAGGCCAGTACCCGGGCCATCGGCGAGTCCGCCGCGATCACGTCCCCGCGGCCGGACACCACCGCGGACTCCGGGCTGCCCGGCAGCACCGAGCGCTGGGCGACCCGGTAGAACACCAGCCCCGCCTCCGACGGCGGGGCGCCGCCGAACACCGAGTCGAGCAGGTCGACGCCCACGAAGTCCGCGAAGCCCTCGACCGCCACGTCCGCCAACTCCTGCGCGGTGCGCTCCACTTCGAGGGTCGAGCCGATCCGCAGGCCGGCCTCGCCGAGCAGCGCCAGTCGCTGCCGGGCCCGCTCCGCCGAGGAGGCCGCGGAAGCCGCGGAAGCCGCGGAAGCCGAGGGCTCCGAGGCTGACTTCGCGACGGGGGCGGGCGCCGGCGCGGCCGCCGCCGCGGTCAACGGCCGCAACGGCTGGAGCGGCTGCAAGGGTTGGGCGGACAGCACCCAGGTCGGTTCGCCGCGCGCCGTCCGCACCGGGACCACGGCCAGCTCGACCGCCACCGGATCGTCCTCCGACCGGGACAGCCGCACCATCCCGTCGAACGGCCGGTGCCCAACCACCGCGCGCAGCAAGGCGACCGGCACCCGGCCCGCCAGCAGTTCGACCGCCGGACGCCCGAGCACCCGGCCGGCGCCGAACCCGGTCAGCCGCTCGGCCGCCGCGGACCAGCCGGTGACCAGCCCGCCGCCGTCCGCCGTCGCGGTCGCCGCCCGGCCCGGAACCCTAGTCGCCATGTCCGTCCATCCCCTCTCGGAGGCAGCAACCGCCAGGCCGTCCCTCCCAGCATCGCCCCCCGGCGTGGACGCCCCAAACCGCCACGCCGTACGACCGCCCGGCCGGGCCGGTTGACGAGCCCCGGCGGTGGGCAGGCCAGCGGGTGGCGGACGGACGACGACCGAGGAGCGGTACCCATGGCGGCAACGGTGGACGCACCGTGGACGGTCACCCTCGACTACTCGCACGACGCGGCCCTCGCCCTCGCCGTCCGCGACGCGCTCGGCCTCACCGATCCGCTCGGCCTGCCGCCGGTCGACCCGCCCCTCGCCCTCGCGTCCCTCGCGCACCCCACCGGCCCCGGCCCGGCGGCGCAGTGGCCGGCCTGGTGGGACGGCGCGCTGACGGAGGCGCGGCACGGCTCGGGGGCGTTCGCGGAACTCGACGGCCCGCTGGGTGCGTTCGTCCGGGAGCACGGCACCGAACTGCTCCGCTGGAGCTCGGCCCGCAAGCGGGAGTTGGCCGCCCGCTCCCGCCCCGCCCCCGGCCGCCCCCGGCTGGCCGACGCCCTCCGCGAACGGACCGGGCGGACGGGCGTCCGGCTCCCGGCGTTCCGGCTGCTGGTCCTCGCCCTGCCGGTCGCCGGCCCGCTGTTCCGGCCGGTCCGCGACGGCCTGACCGTCACCAGCACCGCCCTGGTCGGCGACCGCGACGCCTATCTCGCCGCGCTCGCCGACCACCTGGTGCGCACCCACGGCTGAGCGCCCGGGCGGGGTCGGGCTCAGCCGGTCACGACCGCGGCCCCGCTTCGGCGCGGGGCACCCAGCCGTGGTCGGCGCCGGTGCGGATCAGGGTCCGGGCGTAGCTCCACAGTTCGGCGGAGGCGTCGCCGATGACGGACTTGCGGGCCAGCACGTCGGCGTCGGTGACCCCGGGGGTGCGCCAAGTTCCGCCGCGGTTGCCGTAGTTGAGCAGCAGCGGCTGGAGCCGGTCCATCGCCTTGGCGAACCGGGCCTCCGCGCTGGCGCGTTCCTCGAACTCGTCCCAGAGCGCCCGGAAGTGGTCGCGCTGGTCGTTCGGCAGGATCGCGAACAGCCGGTCGGCGGCCGCGCGTTCGCGCTCCTCCTGGTCGGCGGAGGCCGCGGTGTCGTAGAGGAAGGTGTCCCCGGCGTAGATCTCGACCAGGTCGTGCAGGACGACCATGGCGAGCACCTTGGACCGGTCGATCGGCTCGTCCGCGTACTCGGCGAGCAGCAGCGTCATCAGGGCGAGGTGCCAGGAGTGCTCGGCGTCGTTCTCCCGCCGGTCGGCGGCCAGCAGCGGGCTCTGCCGGAAGACGTTCTTGAGCTGGTCCACCTCGATGATGAACTCGATCTGGCGGCGCAGCCGTTCGGGCGTTCCGTCGGGCTGCGGCACGGACGCGGCGAGCGTCGGGGCCTGGTCGTCGCTGGGCACGGGGCCTCCCTGGAAAGGTTTCCGACGATCCACCAGACTCGGGACGTCAAGTTCGTGTGCGCCGTGCCAGGATACGTGAACCGCCCCCGGACCGGCTGCCGCGTGGCGTTCCTCCTCCCAGCGGTGCAGCTCGGTCCACCGGACGGCGCGACCGGGAGCTTCGACCGGTGCCGAATCGCGGCGGAGGCCGTCATCGTGGCCGGCGACGCACCGTCGGCTAGCCTCCCGGCCGGTGTACATCGCGCACTGCGAACTGGACCGGTCAGGGACTGGTCGGTCTGTGACAAGCAGAGGGGCGGCTGTGCCTTCGAGTGCGATACCGAGCACAGCGGCGTCTCGGGTACGGCCGTCCGGACACTCGCGAACACCTCGTCGACCGCACCGCCGGTCGGCTGCCCCGGCCCCACAGGTCGGTCTCCGTGCGTTCCCCAGCGACTCGGGCCAGGTTGTGGCGGACGCTCCTTGAGCGGGCTGCGGTCGGCCGACGCCATCGTACGGACCGAGGGCTGAAGCGCTCCACGCCAGGTCTTCCATGGGCACTCCCTGGCCGGATGAATGTAGCTGGCGCAGCATCAATTTTCGTGCTGTGCCAGATGGTTGCTAGCCTCTGCACCCCAATGCGGGTCGAGTGTCCGGCTGGATCGGGAGCAGAGGCATGACGGTCGATCAGGTGAAGCCGCAACTGGTGTTCGTCCACGGGATCGGCGGATCGCGCGACCCGGAGCAGGAACTCGCCGACTGGAAGGGTGCTTTGGCCGAGGGGGCCGCAGACACTCATCCTGCGGCCGCCAAATTCCTGGATAAGTCCGTCAGCTGCTCCTTCGCCTGCTACGCCGACCTGTTCGCCACTGCCGGGGCCCAGGGTGGTGCGCCGGGAGGGGCGAGTGCGGAAGAGATCGAGATCACCCGCGTCCTGATGGTCGAACTTTTGGACGACGTACTCGAACTGCCCGATCAGAGCGGCAACCCCTTGCTCCGCCGTTGCCGCACCCAACTCGCTTCCGGGGAAGGGGCCCAGGGCGTCCTGAATGTAGTACGGGTGGTGAGTGCCGCGGTGACCGCCCTGCTGGCCGTTCCGGGAGCCAACCTCGCCTCTCGAGCGCTCAGTCGAATGGAACTGCTGGGCATGCTGTCGCAGCCGGGCCGCTATCTGCACCGGGGAGCACCGGACGCCACCGGCCTGACCCTCGACCAGCGGATCCGTGACCGGGTGCACGCCTGCCTTGATCCTGCCCGTCCCGCTGTCGTGGTCGCGCACTCGCTCGGTACCGTGGTCGCGCTCGAAGCACTCTCCGAATACCCCGGTCGGACAGCGCTGTTTGTCACCCTCGGCTCCCCGATCACCACCCGCGCTTTCGTCTGGCCGTTGCTGCGGCCCCGCCCGCCAGCCACGCCCGAGACCGTCGACGACTGGGCGGACTTCCGCGATGGCGACGACCCGGTGGTTCCGAAGCGTCGGCTCGTCAAAGCGATCCGGCCGAACGGCCGGGGTGTGCAACCGGTCTCGCAGCGGATGGATTCGGTCGTGTTCTTTCCGCACGGAGCCGAGCGCTACCTGCGCCGACGCGAGGTGGCCGAACCGGTGCTGCGCACCTTGACGGCCCTGGCCGCCTGGGGATGAGACTACGACGTCCCCCGGAACGGCACCTGCTGTTGATCGCCACTCAGTCCGACGGTGCCACCGGCCCGCTGGACGACTTGGAATCGGCAGCCGAAGACCTGTTCGCGGTTCTCACGGACGAGGAGGTGGGCGGGTGCATTCCCAGCCCCGGTCTGGACGACAAGCACCTGCGCTCTGGCCGGGTCCGCAGGCAGGAGATCGATACCGCCGTCCGGACGGCGGTGGAGTCCGCGGGGGCCGTGGGCGCGACTCTCGTCTTCGCGTTCCTCGGCCACGGCCAGTCCCACGACCCGACCACGCTCTGGTACATGGCCGCCGACAGCAAGGACCAGGAGAGCCTGCACTGCGTCAACATCGGTGAAATGATCCACCTGGCCGCCGACCACCCGGGCGTGGCCGGGGTCGTCGCGCTGATCGACACCTGCCACGCCGCGGCCGGCACCCCGAGCGTCGACGGCCTGGTCGGCGGGTTTCGCAACGGTACCAAGCAGGTGGCGCTGCTGGCTGCTTGCAGCGCCGAGGAACAGGCGTTCAAGCTGCTGCTCAGCCGCCAGGTGACGGCCCGACTGAGCGAGGGCATGGCAGGGCGGGGGGAGTACCTCGGGGTCGCGGACATCCACGGGACCGTGGAGGGAGAACTCGCCGTCCACCAGGCACCCAGGGCGTTCGACTACTACGGCGGAACGGACGCTGCCCGTTCCGTCTGGCTCGGCCGCAACCGGTCCCGTTCCGGTCCGCCGTCGAACGGATGCCTCGGCCCGCTCGGCATCGAAGCCCTCGGCCGAGCGCTAGGAGACTGGCCGGAGGCCCCGACCGGCCCTCTCCCCCGAACCCGCCAGGAACTGGCCGCGCTCGCCGAACGGGCTGCCGCCGCCGGGATCGAGTGGACGCGATCCGCCTGCACCGACCTGCTGGTCGCACTGGATGCGGTCACAGCCGTCGTCGAGGTCACCGGCGCCGGGCTGACCACTCGCCACTTGCACCGGATGGTGAACGAGTTCAACCGCCAGTGGAGCGGCCGCACCACCGGCCCCGTCCAGCCGCCCGCCGGGCTCAGCGACCGCGCCCTGCTGAGCCACCTGCTCGAAGACGCCGTCCTACGAGCCCCTGCCGCCGCCCCCTACAGCATGCTCGCCTGGTACCTGGTCGCGGCTGCCCACGCCTGCGGCCTGGAACCGCACCACGAGAGGATCCTGCGCTGGGCCCGCGTCGCCGGAGCCGAGATGGCGCTCAACGACGCCGCCGCCCAGTACGCCGAGCACACCGCGCGCGACGCCGGCCGGCGGCTGGTGATCAGCCTGGACGCCGCGCTCGTCGACTGGCCGGACGTCCTCTCCGTGTGCCTGCGCGACAGCGCCGACTGTGTCGCACACCGGAACTTCGACTGCCGGCCCGACCGGGCCGGTGTCGAAGGGGAACTGCCCGAAGTGCTCGAATGGGCCGAGGAACTGGCGTCCGAAACAGGCGGGATCCGGGCCGTCGACTTCGTGGTGACCGCCCCCGTGCTGCTCGACTGGCACCCCGAGGAAACGGTCGTCGGGATCCGATGCCTCGGTGTCGACTACGAGGTCACGCTCCGCTGGGCCGGTCGGCTCGTCGAACCCGGCCACTTCCGCGGAATGAACCGGCAAGCCCGCAGACAACTCGAAGCCCTCGACGGCAGCCCGTTCGGGCCGGTCGCGCCCGTCGACTGGATGGACCCCGCCGCCACCACCCTGGACCGTCTCCGAACCGACCTGCGGCGCGGCCAGTACCGGCGCCCGATCGGCCTCACCAACCGCGGTGCCCCCACCGTCCTGCGCGAGGTGGTCGACATTCTGCTGCCGCACGCCCCGATCCTGCTGTGGCCGCGCACCGACCACCCGTCCTCCGAAGAGGAGTGGCACTGGTGCCTCACCCACCTATGGGCCGGCCTGCCCGCCCGCTTCAGCGACGCCTACCGTCGCGCACTCGGCGGGCCCGACCCCTTCGGTGATCCTCCCGACCCCGTCACCGACGCCCACCTGCTCCGGCTGGCCGCCCTGAGCACCGCCTGGCACGACCTGCCCTGGCTGGACTTCTGCGCCGGTTACCACCGGCACCCGGCCCCCCGAGCCGTCGTCCCCGCACCGAGGAGCACCTGATGTCCTGGAACAGCTACTATCGGGGCGACGGCCGCCCCCGCGACGTGACCCTCGCGCCCCCGCCGCCCTGGCGGCGCCTCGGCGGCCTGGAACCCCACCGCGCCTTCCTCCCGCCCGCGGGCCTTACCGACGCCGTCAACGCCGCGCTGTACCTGCACCGGCCCCTGCTGATCACCGGTGGGGCCGGCACCGGCAAGTCGACGGTCATCGAACAGGTCGCCGTCGAGTTGCGCCTCGGGCCCGTCCTGAAGTGGCACGTCACCTCCCGCAGCACCCTCCCCGAGGCGCTGTGTCGCTACGACGCGCTCGCCCACATCCACGCGCTGCGGGTGAGCGAGGCCCGGGGCGCCGCCCCGGCGGACATTGACGCCTTCCTCCGGCTCGGCCCGCTGGGCACCGCCCTGCTACCGGGGAGGCGCCCGCGCGCACTGTTGATCGACGAGATCGACAAAAGTGACATCGACCTCCCCGCAGACCTGCTGGACGTCCTGGAGAACGGCACCTTCGAGATCCCGGAACTCGTCCGGCACACCCGCGACACCGTGCACGTGCGCACCTGGGAATCCACCGGCACCGCCGAGATCGAGGCCGGCCTGGTCCAGTGCGACGCCTTCCCGTTCATCGTCATGACCAGCAACGGCGAACGCGACTTCCCCGCCCCCTTCCTGCGACGCTGCATCCGCTACGACATGCCGCGGCCCGACGCCCCCGCCCTGCACCGCGCCGTCGCCGCTCACCTGGGCCTGGACGGCGCACCGCTCGCCGCCGAAGCGGCCGCGCTGGTCACCGAGTTCGCCGATCGGATCGCCCGCGGCGAGACCCTGGCGGTCGACCAACTCCTCAACGCCGTCCGCCTGGTGACCGACGCCGGCGCACCCACCGGCGAACAGCGCAGGCGGTTGCTCGACCTGATGCTCCGGGACCTGTCCGGTGCCTGACCGCACCGCTGACCTGATCGCGGCACTGGCCGCCGTCCTACCGCCCGCTACCGATGCCGCGGCGGTCGCCGACGCGCTCTGGCTCGCAGCCGCGGCCCTCGCCGACGGTCCGGCGCCCGCCGGACCCACGTCCGCGTCCGCTCCGTCGCCCGCAGCGGCCGTCGAACCCGGCCCACCGCCCGAACCCGGCCCCGTGCCGGCGGCCGACCGGGAGCCGGCTCCCGCAGCCGACGCCCTGCTCTACGACCAACCGCCCGATCACCCCAGGCAGGACTTCACCCCTGCCGCTCCCGTCGAAATCGCTGCCGCCCGCGCCCTCCCGCGCGCCCTTGACGTCGGCCGTTCGCTGAGGTCCTTCAAATGCCGCTACCCGGACGGCCCCCGGCGCGCCGTCGACCTCGGAGCGACCGTCGACGCCTACACCCGCACCGGCGAGCTCCTGCCCGTCCTCCGCCCCGAACCAGAACGTTGGTTCGAAGTCCTGCTCCTCGTCGAGCACAGCCCCACCATGGAACTCTGGCACGACACCATCGCCGAATTCACCACCCTGCTCACCGGACTCGGCGCTTTCCGCCGGGTCCGGACCCTCCGAATGGACCTGGACCCCCGGCCCACCGTCACCGACGCGCTCGGCCGCCTCGTCGACCCCCGCCACCTCCCGGAACGGCGCCGCATCGTTCTCCTCATCTCCGACTGCGCCGGACCGCACTGGCACGACCCTGCCGTCTGGCAACTCCTCCACGCCTGGGGAACCGCCGGACCTGCCGCCCTGCTCAACCCGTTGCCGAGCCGGCTCTGGAAACGCACCGGGCTCGACCTCCCGGCCGTCCGGGCCCGCCACCGCAGCCCGGCCACCCGCAACACCGAGCTTGCTTACGCCGTGCCCCCGATGCTCACCGCCGCCTTCGGCCCCGACACCGGCTGGATCCCCCTACCCGCCCTCACCTTCGCCCCGCTCACCCTCCGCCGCTGGGCCGACGGTCTGATGCGCACCGCCCCGGCCGGCTACGACGCCGTCCTCGTCCCCGCTGCCGGCACCCTCGTCTCGCCCTTCGACCCCAGCGACGAGGACACCCCTGGGCCCGCCGACCGGACCGCCGCTTTCCTGCACACCGCCACCCCTGCTGCACGCCGACTCGCCGCCCTGTGCAGTCCGTTCCACCGAATGAGCCTGCCGCTCCTGCGCCTCGTCCACCAGGAGGTGGTCCCCGAGGCCACCATCGAGGACCTCGCCGACATCATCACCAGCGGCCTCCTCGACACCCGGGTCCCCGGCGCCCTCGCCTTCCACCCCGAGGCCCGCAGTGCCCTCGCCCCGCTGCTCAACCGCCACGATGCCCACGCCGTGCAATCCGCCATCACCCGCCACATCGCCGCTCGCCGTCCCCGCACCGGCCGCGTTCTCCCGGTGCACGCCCTTCCCGCCGACAGTGAGACCACCGACCTCCCGCCCGATCTGCGTCCGTTCGCCCGCGCCTCCGCAGACCTCCTCGCCCTCCTCGCACCGCCCCGCCCACGCCCGGCTACGGAACCGGTCGGCGGGCCGGAGCCCGACTTCCCGGCTCCGGCCCGCAGTTCCGCCCTCCTCATCGGGCTCCCCGACGGCACGGCCACCCCCCACGAACTCCAGACGGACCTCCGCGCGCTGATGTCGGTCCTCACCTCACCGGCGGGTTGGGACCTGCATCCCTCGCGGTGTCGGATCGTGCTCCACCTCCCGGACGCGTCGGAAGGGGTGCTGAACGCGCTCGTCAAAGCCACCCGGGACTCGCCCGACGCACTACTGGTGTACGTCCAGGGGCCGGTTGAAAACGGACTGGTCCGTCGCGTCGTGAGCATCCTGGACCAGTATCGGAACGGCGCCACGGTGCTGCTGACGAGCCTGCGGGGAGCCAACGGCACGGCCTGGGAGGCCGACTTCAGGCAGGGACGGCAGCGAGGCACGCTGACGGTCGACGTGCCCGAACGGGGCGCGGTACGGCACGGCGACAGCCTGCCCGCCCTGCTGACGGCCTTGCACCGCACCGGCCTTCCGGGTGGCCCGGCAGTGCTGGACCTCGGCACGGTCTTCGAGTGGCTGTACCGCACGGGCGGGCCCGGCACCCGTCTCGCGGTCGGCGGTTCCGTCGGCCGCCTCGCAGTGATGCGCAACCGCTGTGTCCCGGAGTGGGCCGACCCGGTGGTCCGGAACGCGTTCGACGAAATCCTCAGGGCACTCGACGCGTGCGACACGGTCCCGGCCGAGTTGCCCCCCGTCCTGCTCGCGCTCCTCTCCTTCACCTACGAGTGGGATCCGGGGAGCGAGCAGGCCAGGGGCTGGAGGGAACTGGAGTATGTCCTGGAAGGGGACCTCAGGAACTTCCTGGCCCCCGAACTGGTCATCCGACAGGCCGGCGGGGTCGGTCAGGCCGACTTCCTCTGCCTCAGGCGGGACGGCGGAGGCGTCCCCGTGCCGATTGAGGTGACAGTACTCACCAGCAGTCCGCCACCGCCATTGTCCATGATGGCCAGGGGCCACCGACGAGCACCGTTCACGTTCGCGCTGGTGCTCGACGGAGCCGCCGGTTCGGCGGACCGGGGCAGGGAGTACTACGTCCGGACAGGCCCGGCCGGGTGCATCGTGTTCCTCCGCGTCCCGGTCCGGCCGCTGGAGGAGGACCCGGTTCTGGACATCCCGCTGGTCACGGCGGTCACCGCCGTCCCTGGCACCGGAGCGATTCCGGGGAACCTCTTTCGGCGGCTCACGAAGCTCTGCGCCTCGACGACCGGCCGCTACGGCTGGCACCAGGCACACCACGCCGGAGAATCCGTGACGTGGCTCGTGCCGACCGAGTGGTCGAGGGTGTTCGCCTTCGCCGCCGCTCTGCCCGCTCTGACCCGCGAATGCCGCGAGGCTACCCCTGCACCGACGAGGCTCCAACTGGTGCTCGCCCTCGCGAAATCCGCCTCGGACGGCGGAGAAGGCTGGAAAACCCGGCAGGCGACCGCCATCGCCATGTGCGACCTGCCGGAGGTGCGCCGGGCCCTGGACGCCGACCCCGACTGTGACACGGCCGTCATCGTGTCCGACGAGGTACACCAAGAACTGGTGCGCAGCGGCCACGCCGCCTTCGTGGCACAACTGGTGCCTGTCATGGCGCAGCCGAAACACGACCGCCGGACGCAGAACTGGCTTGGCCTGACCGGCCGTGGTGGCAGGGAGGTGATCAGGTTGCTGCACCGAGGCGGACCGGGCCGGGCGACGAGTGAGGGACGCCGGACGCCGAACGCCGTCGACGACCTGGCGGCCGAACTGCGTGGGCTGGGCGTTCGCCCGGGCGGAGTGCTGTTCGTGCAGGCGGACGAGGACGCACTCGCACCGGCCGCCGATCCGGACGATCTGCTGGCCGCGCTGCTGCTCGTACTGGGACCGGACGGGACCTTAGCCATGTCGGCCGCCACGCCCGAGAGCTCCCTCCACTCGTCGGTGACCCGAGCCGCGCTAGCGGACCTGACACCGACTGCGATCGATGCGTACCAGGAGCTGATGCCGGCTTTCCACCCGCTGACCGCGCCGACGGCCGGTCGGCTGGCCGAAGCCCTCCGCCGGTGCCCGGACAGTGCGCGCAGCTCCCACCCGCGGCACTCGATCGTCGCGATCGGACCGCGCGCCGTGGGACTGGTGGAACAGCATCCGCTCGAGGCGCCGTTCGGTGAGGGCTCACCGGTCCACCGGCTCTACCTGACGGGGGCACAGGCCCTGTTGCTGGGAGTACCGCTACGGCACTGCCTGGCCTGGCGTCTGCCGCCGTACGGGGAGCCCGGCCAAGTGCTCAAGGCCGACTCGTGTGTGGTCGAGGACGAGGACGGAAGCAACCGCACCTGGCTGCGCTTCACCACAACGGCCCACCCCGCCCTGGACGACCCCGGCCTTGAGGAGGTGCTGGCCGAAGACTCCGTCAGCGGCCGCGTGGCAGGCGTGCCAGCGGCGGTGACATCGGTTCGAGGAGGGGTGGACGCCGTTCACAAGTGGCTGAGCCTCCACGGCTGAGCGGGCACTTCGGAGCCTGGCGGGAGCATGCGTCCGGCCGGGGCGGTGCGGTGCGACGTCGGGGCGGCGCGACGGCGGATCAGGCGTCCTTGAGCCCGGGGAAGTCCTCCTCCCAGAACTCGCGTTCGCCCCGGACCGGGCTGCCGGGGGCGCCGAGGCCGGTGGCGGCGCCGGCGGCCGCCGCGTGGCGCTCCTCCTCCAGGCGGCGCAGTTCGATCCGCCGGATCTTGCCGGAGATGGTCTTCGGCAGGTCGGCGAACTCCAGGCGGCGGATCCGCTTGTAGGGGGCGAGCCGCTCGCGGGCGAACGCCAGGACCGAGCGGGCGGTCGCGGCGTCGGGCTCGTGGCCGGGGGCCAGGATCACGTACGCCTTGGGCACGGAGAGCCGCAGCGGGTCCGGGGAGGGGACGACCGCCGCCTCGGCCACCGCCGGGTGCTCGATCAGCACGCTCTCCAGCTCGAACGGCGACAGCCGGTAGTCGCTGCTCTTGAACACGTCGTCCGCGCGCCCGACGAAGGTGTAGTAGCCGTCGGCGTCGCGCTGCGCGACGTCCCCGGTGTGGTAGCGGCCGCCCGCCATCGACTCGGCGTGCCGCTCCGGGTCGCCCTGGTAGCCCGCCATCAGCCCGAGCGGCGCGGACGCCAGCGGCAGGCACAGCTCGCCGTCCACGCCGGTGCCGGTGACCTCCTCGCCGGTGACCGGGTCGACCAGGACGACGTCGTAGCCGGGCAGCGGACGGCCCATCGAGCCGGGCTTGACCGGCTGGCCGGGGGTGTTGCCGATCTGCGCGGTGGTCTCGGTCTGCCCGTAGCCGTCGCGCAGCGCGACGCCCCAGGCCCGCTCGATCCGCTCGACCACCTCGGGGTTGAGCGGCTCGCCCGCGCCGACCAGTTCGCGCAGCGGCGGCTGCCACTGCCCCAGGTCCTCCAGCAGCAGCATCCGCCACACCGTGGGCGGCGCGCAGAAGGAGGTCACCCGGTGGCGGACCAGCGCGTCCAGCAGCGGGCGGGCCGAGAAGCGCGGCTGGTTGACGATCAGGATCTCGGCACCGGCGTTCCACGGCGCGAAGAAGTTGCTCCAGGCGTGCTTGGCCCAGCCCGGCGAGGACACGTTGAGGTGGACGTCGCCCGGTCGCAGGCCGATCCAGTACATCGTCGACAGGTGCCCGACCGGGTACGAGCGGTGGGTGTGCTGCACCAGCTTGGGGCGGCTGGTGGTGCCGGAGGTGAAGTAGAGCAGCAGCGGGTCCTCGGCCCGGGTCGGCCCGTCCGGGACGAAGCCGCCGGTGTGCTCGGCCGCCCCCGCGTAGTCCGTCCAGCCGGGGACGGGCTCGCCGACCGCGATCCCGCGCCAGTCGCCCTCCTGCCCGGCGAAGCCGCCGGTGAGCGCGGACTCGGCGACCACGTGCCGCACCCTGCCCCGGGACAGCCGGTCGGCCAGGTCGTCCGCCGTCAGCAGGGTGCTGGCCGGGATGACCACCGCGCCCAGCTTGATCGCCGCGAGCATCACCTCCCACAGCGCCACCTGGTTGCCCAGCAGCAGCAGGATCCGGTCCCCGCGGGCGACGCCCTGCTCGCGCAGCCAGCCGGCCGTGCGGTCGGAGCGCGCGCTCAGCTCGGCGAAGGTCAGCGCCGTCTCCTGCCGCGGCGTGCCGTCCGCGTCCAGGTCGACGACCCGCAGGCCGACCGCCTCGTTGCCCGCCGCCAGGACGTCGAACCAGTCCAGCGCCCAGTTGAAGTGCTCGCCGGTGGGGCGCGGGAAGGCGCGGGCGGCGTCGAGGTCGCCGCGCGCCTCCAGCAGGTGGTCGCGCGCCGCGAGGAAGTCGCGGTGCGCGGCGGAGTCCGAGCCCCGTCGGGCGGCCGTGTCCGGTGCCATCTGTGTGTCCGTCCCTGCCTCTTCGACCCCGGCCGCCGCCTCGTTGCCCGGCCGCGGGCACACCAGCACGCTGCCAGCTCCTGTGATCATCGGTCAAGGGCAACACCGCATGTCACCGGGTACGCCCGCCGCCCCCCGCCCCCGCCCGCCTCCGGTGTCCGCCCCCGGCCGGGCGAAAGCGGGTCGGTGGATTCGGCGCCAGCGGGAAGGAGGGGCCGTGACCGGAGCGGCGGACGCGGAGAACCGGAGGGGACGGGCACGGTGACCGAGGACGACAAGGACGACAAGGGCGGCACGTACGGCAAGGGCGGTCCGGTGGACCGGGATGACGGGAACGCGGCGGGGACAGGGACGGGGACGGACGGGGACGAGACCTGGTGGAAGTCCGCGGTCGTCTACCAGGTCTACCCCCGCAGCTTCGCCGATTCGAACGGCGACGGGATCGGCGACCTGGACGGCATCACCTCGCACCTCGACCACCTCGTCGGACTGGGCGTCGACGTGCTGTGGCTGTCACCCGTCTACCCGTCGCCGCAGGCCGACAACGGCTACGACATCAGCGACTACCAGGACGTCGACCCGCTCTTCGGCGACCTGGCGGCGTTCGACCGGCTGCTGGCGGCGGTGCACGCCCGCGGCATGCGGCTGGTGATGGACCTGGTGGTGAACCACACCTCGGACCGGCACCCGTGGTTCCAGGAGTCCCGCGACCCGGCGAGCCCCAAGCGCTCCTGGTACTGGTGGCGCCCCCCGCGCGCGGCCACCGACCCGGGAGACCCCCGGCCGCACGGCACCGAGCCCAACAACTGGGGGTCGTTCTTCTCCGGCCCGGCCTGGACGTACGACGGGGCGTCCGGCGAGTACTACCTGCACCTGTTCGCCCCCGGGCAACCGGACCTGAACTGGGAGGAGCCGCAGGTCCGCCAGGCCGTGTACGCGATGATGCGCTGGTGGCTGGAGCGCGGCGTGGACGGCTTCCGGATGGACGTCGTCAACCTGATCTCCAAGGACCCGGCCCTGCCGGACGGCCCGCTGCGCGGCGACGGCCCGTACGGCGACGGCTCGCCGTCCTACCTCTGTGGCCCCCGGGTGCACGAGTACCTCCAGGAGATGCACCGCGAGGTGTTCGCCCACCACCCGGGCCGGCTGCTGACGGTGGGGGAGATGCCGGGGGTCACGGTCGAGCAGGCCCGGATGTTCACCGATCCGGCGCGGGCCGAGCTGGACATGGTCTTCCAGTTCGAGCACGTCAGCCTGGACCACGGCCCCGGCGGGAAGTTCGACCCGCGGCCGCTGCGGCTCACCGACCTGAAGGCGTCCCTGGCCCGCTGGCAGCAGGGCCTCGCCGACACCGGCTGGAACAGCCTGTACTGGAACAACCACGACCAGCCCCGGATCGTCTCCCGGTTCGGCGACGACGGCCCCCGCCACCGGGCCCGCTCCGCGACGATGCTCGCCACCGTCCTGCACCTGCACCGCGGCACCCCGTACGTCTACCAGGGCGAGGAACTGGGCATGACCAACGCCCCGTTCGCCTCGATCGGGGACTTCCGCGACATCGAGGCGCTCAACCACTACGCGCAGGCGCTCGCGGCCGGGCAGGACCCGGAGCGGGTGCTGCGCGGGCTGCGCGCCATGGGCCGGGACAACGCCCGCACCCCGATGCAGTGGGACGCCGCGCCCGGCGCCGGCTTCACCACCGGCACCCCGTGGATCCCGGTCAACCCGAACCACACCACCGTCAACGCCGCCGACGCCCGGCGCGACCCCGGCTCGGTCTACCACCACTACCGGCGGCTGATCGCCCTGCGCCACAGCGAACCGGCCGTCGTGCACGGCGACTTCACCCCGCTGCTGCCCGAGGACGAGCGGGTGTACGCGTTCACCCGCCACCACCGCGGCACCACCCTGCTCGTCCTCGGGAACTTCACCGGCGAGCCGGTGCCCGTCGACCTGCCGCCGTGCTGGCGGGAAGCCGAACTCGTCCTCGGCAACCTGCCCGAGCCGGGCGACCCCGCCGACCCCGCCGATCTCGCCGACGGCCCCGACGGCCCCGACGGCCCCGACGGCTCCGACGGCTCCGACGGCCCCGGGCCGGGCACCAGCACCGTCCTGGCGCCCTGGGAGGCGCGCGTCCACCGCATCACCGGCACCGAAGGAGAGCACACCCGATGAGACTGACCGAGACCGCCGACCTGTGGTGGAAGAACGCGGTGGTGTACTGCGTGGACGTCGAGACCTTCCAGGACGGCAACGGGGACGGCGTCGGCGACTTCCCCGGCCTCACCCAGCGGATCGACCACCTGGTGCGGCTCGGCGTGACCTGCCTGTGGCTGATGCCCTTCCACCCGACCCGCGAACGCGACGACGGCTACGACATCACCGACTACTACGCCGTCGACCCCCGGCTGGGCACCCTCGGCGAGTTCGCCGAGTTCGTCCGCACCGCCCGCGACCGGGGCCTGCGGGTCATCGCCGACCTGGTCGTCAACCACACCTCCGACCACCACCCGTGGTTCCAGGACGCCTGCTCCGGCCGGGACGCCCGGCTGCGCGACTGGTACGTGTGGTGCGACACCCCGCCCGAGGACGGCCCGAAGGACATCACCTTCCCCGACGCCGAGCAGAGCCTGTGGCAGTACCACGAGCCCACCGGCCAGTACTACTTCCACCGCTTCTACAAGGAGCAGCCCGACCTCAACATCACCAACCCCGAGGTGCGCGACGAGATAGCGCGGATCATGGGCTTCTGGACGCAGCTGGGCCTGTCCGGGTTCCGGGTCGACGCGGTGCCGTTCCTGCTGGAGACCGCCGGGCAGGTGGACGCCGACCACTTGCCCGACCCGCACGCCTACCTGGCCGACCTGCGGGCCTTCCTCGGCCGCCGCAACGGCGAGGCCATGCTGCTGGGCGAGGTCAACCTGCCCTACGACGACACGCTCCGGTTCTTCGGCGACCCCGCCTCGGGCGGCGACGAGCTGACGATGTGCTTCGACTTCATCGGCATGCAGCGGATGTACCTGTCGATGGCCAGGCAGCAGGCCGCCCCGCTCGCCGGCGCGCTGCGCGAACGCCCGCAGCCGCCCCGCAACGCGCACTGGGCGACGTTCGTGCGCAACCACGACGAACTCACCCTCGACAAGCTCTCGAAGTCCGAACGCGACGAGGTCTTCGCCGCGTTCGGCCCCGCGGCCGACATGCAGCTCTACGGCCGGGGCCTGCGCCGCCGGCTGCCCCCCATGGTCGGCGGCGACCGGCGCCGGATCGAACTCGCCTACAGCCTGCTGTTCACCCTGCCGGGCACGCCGGTGCTCTTCTACGGCGAGGAGATCGGCATGGGCGAGAACCTGGAGGCCGACGGGCGGCTCGCCGTCCGCACCCCCATGCAGTGGACCCCCGAGCCGACGGCGGGCTTCTCCGACGCCGACCCGGCCCGCTACCCCCGGCCGCTGCCCGGGGGCGCCTTCGGCCCCGAACACGTCAACGTCCGCGACCAGGCCCACGACCCGCACTCGCTGCTGGCCCGGATGCGCTCCTTCGTCCAGGGCTACCGCGAGGCCCCCGAACTGGCCTGGGGCCACTGCGAGATCCTCGACCCGGGCGACCCCGCCGTCCTCGCCCACCTCAGCTCCACCGGCGACGGCGCCGTCCTGGTGCTGCACAACTTCGCCGACCGGACGGTCACCGCCACCGCCGCCGGAGTGCCGGACGGCCCGCTGACCGACATCCTCACCGGGGCCACCGTCGAACGGGCGGCGGGCGCGCCGCGCGTCGAGCTGCCGCCGTACGGCTACCGCTGGCTGCGGGTCGGCGAGCCCTGACGCACGCGCCGGGTCGGCGAGCCCTGACGCACGCGCCGGGCGGGGGAGTCCTGACGCACGCGCCGGGCCGGGGAACCGGCCCGGCGCCGCCGCTCAGACCCGCTCCTCCAGCCGGATCGCCTCGCGCAGCTCCCGGTGCGCCTCGTCGCCGTCGCCCGCGTGCTGCTCCAGCAGGACGGCGGCGATCGCGTCCAGCTTGCGCTGCAGCGCGTGCTCCGCGCGGCGCTCCGCGTTCTTCAACAGGGCCAGCAGCACCAGGGTGACGGCGGTCATCACGTCACCGGCGAGGATCTGCCACTCGGTCGACAGGCCCAGCGCGTGCACCACGGAGAAACCCGCCACCAGCAGCAGGCAGAACACCGAGAACACCGGCGAACTGCTCAGGTTGGACGCGGCCTCGGCCAGCCGCTCGAACCGGCCCCGCCCGCCGTCGGTGCGCTCGGCGGGGTGCGGGAAGACGGTCATGCCGCCCTCCCCGCCCGACGGCTCGCCGGTGCGTCGGCCCCGCGTCGGGGCGCGCCCGTCACCGCCGACGCCCGGCGTACGTGCCGAGGGCCACGGCGGCCGCGGTGGCGGCGAGGGCCCCGGCGACGGCGCCCCGGTGGGTGGTGGCCCACAGCTGCGGGCTCCGGGCGGTGGACCGGTCGGAGAAGCGGCCGCGCGCGCCGTGGTCCTCCCGGTCGTCCGCGGGCTCCCACAGGTTGGCCGGGTCGTCGTCGCCGCGCGGCTGGTCGGTCTGCTGGGAGCTGAGCCCGGTCCGGGCCAGGTAGCGGTCCAGCAGCCCCGGCACCACCGCGTTGGCGATCAGGGTGGCCGCCGTGCTGCCGCCCACCCAGTACTCGCGCCGCCCCGGGTGGTCCGCCGCGTGGACGACCGCTCGGGCCGCCACCTCGGGCTGGTAGATCGGCGGGACGGGCTGGGCGCGCTTCGGCAGCCGGGAGAGCACCCAGTCGAACTGCGGGGTGTTCACGGCCGGCATCTGCACCATCGTGGTGCGCACCCCCGAACCGGCGGCCAGCAGCTCGCAGCGCAGCGCCTCGTGCCAGCCCTGCAGGGCGTGCTTGGCCCCGCTGTAGGCGCTCTGGTACGGGATGCCCCGGTAGGCGAGGGCGGAACCGACGTGCACGAGCGTCCCCCGGTCGCGGGGCAGCATGCGGCTCAGCGCGGCCCGGGTGGCGTACACGTAGCCGAGGTAGGTCACCTCGGTGACCCGGCGGAACTCCTCCGCCGAGATCTCGCTGAAGGGCGCGAAGACGGAGGTGAACGCGTCGTTCACCCAGACGTCGATCGGGCCGAGCTCGCGCTCGACGCGTTCGGCGGCGGCTTCGACGGCCTCCGGGTCGCTGACGTCGGCCTCGATCACGACGGCCGTCGTACCGGCCTTCCGGGCCTCGGCGGCGGCTGCTTCCAGCCCCGCGCTGCCCCGGGCGATCAGGGCGAGGCGGTCGCCGCGCGCGGCGAACGCCCCGACGCACGCCCGCCCGATTCCTGCACTGGCGCCGGTGATCACCACGACGCGTGAAGTGGGTGCGGTCATGCCCTGTGGTGTGTCCGGTCCTCCGCACCGCAAACCGGCCGGGCCGTCCGCGCCGCCGTCCGCGCCGCCGTCCGTGCCGCCGTCCGTGCCGTTCTCCGGGCGGCCGTCGCGCCACCGGATCCCGACCGGGCGCGACGGGCGGCGACGAGGAGCGCGAGGGGTGGCGGAAACCCGGTTCCGCCCGCTCGCAGCCTGCCGTTATGATCACTGTCACCTCCCGGGCGTGGGCGCAGAGGCAGACGCGCCGCGATCACACCGCGGACCACGCCGGTTCGAATCCGGCCCCCGGGAGGCCCCACGACGGGCCCCGTAGCGCAGCGGCAGACGCGCCGCACTGCTCGTGCGGAGCACGCCGGTTCGAATCCGGCCGGGCCCACCACCGCCCGTCGCCCCGCACCACCACTTCCGGAGGACCGCCCGATGAGCACGCCCCTGCCCGGCCCCCGGGAGCCGAACGGATCGGCACCCGGGGCGCCCCAGGCACCGGACGAGGCCGAACTCGCCGCCTTCGAGCGGACGCTGGGCCGGCTGTGGCTGCTGCCCGCCGACCACCCGGTGCGGCTGCGGGCCGAGCGCGGCGCCGAGTCCTTCGTCCGGGACGGGCGGCACGCCCGCCGTCGCACCCGCCGCACCGAGGCCGCCCGGGCCGACGCCGCCCTGGTCGGCGCCACCGCCACCGGCGGCGCCGCCCGCCGCGAGGACGCCCCGCTGCCCACCGCCGACGGGCACGTCCCGATCGGCGAACTCGCCCGCCCCCAGCGCTGCTACGTCTGCAAGCGGCTCTACCGGCAGCTCGACGGCTTCTACCACCGGCTGTGCCCCGACTGCGCCGCCGACCACACCGCCCGCCGCGCGCTCAGCACCGACCTGACCGGCCGCCGGGTGCTGCTCACCGGCGGCCGGGTCAAGATCGGCTTCCAACTGGCCCTGATGATGCTCAGGGACGGCGCCGAGCTGATCGTCACCAGCCGCTTCCCGCACGACACCCTCACCCGCTTCCGGGCCGCCGAGGGCAGCGAGCAGTGGCTGCACCGGCTGCGGATCGTCGGCATCGACCTGCGCGACCCGCGCCAGGTGCTCGGCCTGTGCGAGCAACTGCGGTCCGAGGGAAGGCCGTTGGACGCCCTGGTGAACAACGCCGCGCAGACCCTGCGCCGCCCGCCCGAGTCGTACGCCCTGCTGGCCGCCGGGGAGCACGGCCCGGTGCCCGCGCAGGTCGGCCACGCGCCCGGGTTCCGCCCGATGCCCGCGCTCACCGCTGCCTGGCCCGCCGCCGAACTCGCCCCCGGCGCAGGCGCGTTGCTGCCGGTCGGGCTCGACGCCGGGACGGTCGACGAGGCCGGGCTGCTGCCCGACACCGCACCGGACAACTCCTGGTCGGCGACGCTCGGCGGCCTCGACCCGGCCGAGGTGCTGGAGACCCAACTGGTCAACGCGCTCGCCCCGGCGCTGCTCTGCGACCGGCTGCTGCCCCTGCTGGAGGCGTCCCCGCACCCCTCCCGCTACATCGTCAACGTCACGGCGGTGGAGGGCCGGTTCGAGGTGCGCAACAAGACGGCCGGGCACCCGCACACCAACATGGCCAAGGCCGCGCTCAACATGCTCACCCGCACCAGCGCCGCCGAACTCGCCACCCGCGGCGTCTACATGTGCGCGGTCGACACCGGCTGGATCACCGACGAGAACCCGGCCCCGAAGAAGTCCCGACTGGCCGGACACGGCTTCCGCACCCCGCTGGACATCATCGACGGCGCGGCCCGGGTCTACGACCCGATCGTCCGGGGCGAGGCCGGGGAGCCGTTCGTGGGCGTCTTCCTCAAGGACTATCTGGTGGCGGAGTGGTGAGCGCGGCGTCTAGCATCACCGCGACGGGGCCGTAGCGCAGCGGCAGGCGCGCCGCATTGCCAATGCGGAGGACGTCGGTTCGAATCCGACCGGCCCCGTCGCCCAGGGGTGGGGCCGTAGCGCAGAGGCAGGCGCACCGGTCTCCAAAACCGGAGGACGTCGGTTCGAATCCGACCGGCCCCACTCCCGGGAACGTTCAGCGATGAGCCGCAAGGAGCGGGAATGGCCCAGGAGTTCGCCGGAGTCCCGTCGGTGGTGCCCCGCCCGGCCGCCGAACTCGCCCCGCTGATCGCCTGGTTGCGCACCGGCACCGGCACCGACCGGCGGATCGACTTCCCGGCCGGCACCGCTCTCCCGGACGGCCGACTCGACCTGTGCAAGCAGCAACTCGGCCCGCAGGGAGCCCAGTTGGTCGCCGACGCCCTCGCCGAATCCGCCCAGGGCACGCAGGGCGCGCAGGACGCGGAGGACGGCGAGGCCCCCGTCCGGCACCTGCTGCTCGGCACCGACGGCCTCGGCGACGACGGCGCCGACGCGGTCGCCGTCCGCACCGCCGGAACCCCGGTCCGCACCCTGTACCTGGGCTGCAACGGCATCACCGCCGCCGGGGCCTGCCGGATCGCCGACCGGCTGCGGGCCTCCCCGCAGACCGTCCGCGCGCTCTGGCTCAAGCGCAACCCGCTCGGCATCCGGGCCGGCCGGGCCGCCGCCGAACTCGTCGCCGCCGCCGAGCGGTTGCGCACCCTCGACCTGGTGCAGACCGGCCTCGACCCGGCCGGCCTGACCGAACTCACCGACGCCCTGCTGGCCGGCGGCCGCCACTTCCAGCGGCTGTACGTCAGCGGCAACCCGCTCGGCCCGGCCGGAGCCGAACAGCTCGCCCGGCTGATCGCCGCCGGGGCCACCGACGAGCTGTACGCCTCCGCCGCCGGACTCGGCGACCCGGGCGCGCGCACCCTCGCCGCCGCGCTGCGCACCGCCCCGCACGGCGTGCTGCGCCGCCTCTCGCTGGCCAGCTCCGGCCTCGGGCCGGACGCCGCAGCCGAGTTGACGACCGCCGCGGCCGCCGCCGGGGTGGAACTGCTCGACCTCGGCCGGGTCCCGGCCGCCCACGTGCTGGGCGCCGCCGACAACCGGATCGACCTGGCCGCCGCCGACCGGATCGGCGCCGCGCTGGCCGCCGCCCCGCACCGCCTCGACCACCTGGTGCTCAGCCACACCGGCGTCCGCAGCCGGGAGGCGCACCGCCTGCTCGACCACGCGGCCGGCGCCGCCACCCCCACCCGCTACCTGCTCGGCAAGGGAGTCGCCGCCACCGTCCGGCACCGGCTGGGCACCCTCAGCGCGGCCGTCCCGCCGCCCGTGCCCGCGCCGGACGTGGCGGCGGTGCTCAGCGTCCACCGCACCGCCGCCGCGCCGGAGCGGTGAGTCAGCGGGCGGCCATCCGCAGCGCGCCGTCCATCCGGATGGTCTCGCCGTTCAGGTAGTCGTGCTCGGCGATCATCGCGACCAGCCGGGCGTACTCCTCGGGGCGGGCCAGCCGCTGCGGGAAGGTGACGGTCGCGGCCAGGCCGGAGCGGACCTCCTCGGAGAAGCCCGCCATCATCGGGGTGTCGACGATGCCGGGGGCGACGGTGACCACCCGGATGCCGTACTGGGCCAGGTCGCGGGCGGCCGTGATGGTCATCCCGGCCACGCCCGCCTTGGACGCCGCGTAGGCGATCTGCCCGACCTGGCCCTCGAAGGCGGCGATCGACGCGGTGTTGACGACCAGGCCGCGCTGTCCGGCCGCGTCCGGCTCCTGCCCGGACATCGCCTCCGCGGCCAGCCGCATCACGTTGAAGGTGCCGACCAGGTTGACGTTCAGCACGCCGCGGAACAGGTCCAGGTCGTGCGGGCCGCGCCGACCGACCACCCGGGCGGACGGGGCGACGCCCGCGCAGCTGACCGCCAGCCGCAGCGGGCGGCCGTCGGCGGCGATCCGCTCCAGCGCGGCGCGCACCGGCTGCTCCTCGGTGACGTCCGCCCCGAGCAGGGTGACGCCGTCGGGCGGCGCGGGGGCGGACTCCACGGCCTTCGGCAGGTCGAGGCCGTACACGGTGGCGCCGAGCGAGGCCAGGTGGGCGGCGGTGGCCGCGCCCAGGCCGGAGGCGGCGCCGGTGACCAGAGCGGCGGTTCCGGAGAGCTGCATGGCGGTAAAGCCCTTTCGGTGGAGGGGAGTTCGGTGTCAGCGGGCGGCGAACTGGCGGCTGATCACCAGGCGCTGGATCTGGTTGGTGCCCTCGAAGATCTGCATGATCTTGGCCTCGCGCATGTACCGCTCGACCGGGAAGTCCCGGGTGTAGCCGTAGCCGCCGAGCACCTGCACGGCGTCCGTGGTGACCTTCATCGCGGCGTCGGTGGCGACCAGCTTGGCCACGCTGGCCTGCCGGCTGAACGGGCGGCCCAGGTCGCGGCGGCGGGCCGCGTCCAGGTAGGTGGCGCGGGCCGAGTCGACGGCGGCCGCCATGTCGGCGAGCAGGAAGCCCAGGCCCTGGTGGTCGACGATCCGGCGGCCGAAGGTGGTGCGCTCGTTGGCGTACGCCACGGCCTGGTCCAGCGCGGCCTGGGCCAGGCCGGTGGCGCAGGCCGCGATGCCGAGCCGGCCCGAGTCGAGGGCCGAGAAGGCGATCGGCAGGCCCTGGCCCTCGGTGCCGATCAGCCGCTCGCGCTCCAGCAGCGCGCCGTCCCAGTACGCGGCGGTGGTCGGCACGGCGTTCAGGCCCATCTTCTCCTCCGGCGGGCCGAAGCTCAGGCCCTCGACCTGCCCGGGCGCCAGGAAGCAGGACACCCCGTGCGGGCCGGGCGCGGTGCGGGCGAACAGCGCGTAGAAGTCGGCCCGGCCGCCGTGGGTGATCCACGCCTTGGTGCCGGTGATCCGGTACCCCCGCTCCACCGGTTCGGCCCGGCAGGTCAGCGCCGCCGCGTCCGAGCCCGCGTTCGGCTCGGACAGGCTGTAGCCGCCGACCAGTTCGCCGGCCAGCATCCGGGGCAGCCAGCGCTCCCGCTGCTCGGGCGTGCCGTACGCGGTCAGCGGGTGGCAGGCCAGGGTGTGCACGCTGGTGGCCACCGCGACCGCCGCCCAGCGGGCCGCCAGCTCCTCCAGCACCTGCAGGTACACCTCGTACGGCTGCCCGCCGCCGCCGAACTCCTCCGGGTAGGGCAGGCCCAGCAGCCCCGCCTGCCCGAGCAGCGCGAACAGCCCTTCCGGGTAGCGCTCCTCCTTCTCGTGGGAGGCGACCCTGGTCGCGAGCTCCCGGTCGGCGAGATCACGGGTCAACGCGATCAGGTCGGCGGCTTCCTCGGTGGGCAGCAAGCGATCCACGGCCATGTTCCGGCTCCAAGCGGTACGCAAAGCGGTACGTCAGTACCGGTCAGCGTAGCGCAGGGGGACCGGCAGGGGCAGTCCCCGAGCGCCGGGCCCGGCGGCGCCGGGCGGCGGACGGGAGCGGTGGCGAGAACGGTGGCGAGAACGGTGCCCGGGGCGTGGACGGGCGGGAGCCGGGGCGGACCCGACTGTCATACTGGCGGGGTGATCGACCGCGCAGTCGCCCCCCGGCCCACCGGACGGGGTGCCGCACGCCGCAGTGCGCTCTTCGAGGAGCTGGTGGCGCTGTTCGTGGCCGAGGGCTTCGCCCGGTTCACCCTGGACGACCTCGCCGCCCGGCTGCACTGCTCCAAGCGGACCCTGTACGGCCTGGCCGGCTCCAAGGAGCAGCTGGTCCGCGCGGCCGTGGTGCACTTCTTCCGGGAGGCCACCGCCCGGGTCGGTGCCGCGCTGGCCGCCGAGACCGACCCGGCCGCCCGGCTGGCCGCCTACCTGCGCGCCGTCTCCGCCGAGCTCGCCCCCGGCTCGGCCCGGTTCTTCGACGACCTGGCCGCCTTCGAACCCGCCGCCGAGGTCTACGGCCGCAACACCCGGGCCGCCGCCCGCCAGGTCCAGCAGCTGATCGAGGACGGCGTCGCGGCGGGCGCCTTCCGCGAGACCCACGTGGCCTTCGCCGCGGACGTGATCAGCTCGGTGATGGTGCGCATCCAGCAGCGCCGGGTCGCCGAGGCCACCGGCCTGGCCGACGCCGAGGCGTACGGGCACCTGGCGGAACTGCTGCTGCACGGCCTGCTGCGCTGAGCCGCACCGGCCCGGACGGTCAGCCCTCCGGCGCGGGCGCCGGCCCGGGCGCCGGTACGGCGGGCTCGCACAGCGGGCAGCGGCCGTGCTCGCGGACCTTGCCGCACTCCTCGCAGACCAGGTTCAGGAAGCAGGCGGGCTCGCCGCCCTCGGGCTCGGTGGGTTCCATGCCCCCAGTGTGCCCCGCCCCCGCCGCGCCCCGGTAGCGGCCCGGGGCAGCGGCCCCGCGACCGGCCCCGGCCGTGCTGGACACGGTCGACCTGGGGGCCCGGCGGCTGCGCTGGACCGGCCGGCCCCGAACGCCCCGACCGGCGGGGGACGCCGCGCGGTGCCCACCGGCGGCGACCGGCTGATGCGGCAGGCGGTCGTCCGCCTCCACGACACGGATGTCCTGCAGGGGGGTCGACACCGCGGACGGGAGCCCCACCGACTGGCAACCCCCTTCCCCGGACGCCGGTTTCGACCGCCGGAGCGGCGACGCGTCGGCCGTGCTGTTCGCCGACGACATCCGCTACGCCCGGGACGGCGGCCGCCGCCACGGCCACACCGAACAGGGCCCCACCGCGATCGCCGCCGACGGGAAGGCGCGGCGGCGAACTCGTCGCCGGATCCTCCTTTCGGATAGTCCGACCTATGTCCGCCGCACGGGTTCTCGTGCCCGGGCGGCGGTGCGTCGCCGCGCCGTCACCCCTGAGAACGGCCGATCCTGCCGGGAGTTGACGACGACGGGAGGTGGTTGAACGGTGAGCATCGGTCGGCGCGGTTGGTGGCGCATCGGCATCGCGGCCGCATTGTGCGTGGCCGGGACGGGGACCGCCGCGGTGGCGTCCGGCGTGCCGCCGCTCGGCGGACGCGCGGCGGTCAGCGCGGACGAGCAGCGGGCCCCGAACAGCGAGGACGGCCTGCAGGTGGTGAACGTGTCGGTGGACCGCACCAAGGTGCGCGGCCTCACCGTGGTGCGGGCCCTGGTGGCCAACCTCGGCCCGAAGGAGGTCAGCGACCACTTCCACGCCACGGTCAGGCTGCCCAAGCACGTCACGGTGGAGGGCAGGGTCTTCCCCGACAGCTGCCAGTACGACGACGCGCGACGGGAGTTGACCTGCGACTTCCGCAAGGGCCTGTCGCTGCGCCGCACCGCGACGGTGATCCTCCCGCTGCGGATCGCGGACGACGTGCGGCCCGGCCAGCGGCTCTCCGGCGGCGTGGTCTCCGTCCAGGACCCGGACCGGCCCACCCGGAGCGTCCCCACCCGCGCCTTCACCATCGACGTCGAGTAGTCCGGTGCCCGGTCACCGCACCCGCACCCCCTCCCTCCTCCCGCACCCCCCGTTTCGACGGCCGATCGGAGCTCCGTGTCCCTGCCCCGCCGCGTAGCGCTGTTGTCGCTGCTGCTCGTCGTCCCGCTGCTGCCCGCCGCGCCGGCCTCCGCCGCGCCGCGGATCCAGCAGCGCAGCCTCACCCCGACCAGCGCCCTGCCGGACACGCCGGTCGCGGCGACGCTCTCGGTCGGCTCGCTCTCCACCTGCATCACCGTCGACGAGCTCGGCGTCGGCGTCCGGGACGCCAACCAGCAGAACCTCGACTTCCCCGGCTCGGCCGGGCGCACCCGGATCTGCCCCGGCGGCTACACCCTGACCACCGCGACCCGCAGCTTCCCGGCCGGGACGTACAGCGAGTTCGGCTTCTACCGGATCGGCTCGACGTACTACAACCTGCCCAGCCAGACCCTGACCGTCGCCGCGCCCACCGTCCGCCAGCTCGCCCTGGTGCCGACCAAGGCCGTCGCCGACACCCAGGTCACCGGCACGCTCGCGGTCAACTCCACCGCCTGTCTGGACGTCGACGAGGTCGGCATCGGCGTCCGGGACGCCGACCAGCAGGTGCTCGACTTCCCCGGCACCGCCGCCAACGTGCGGATCTGCCCGCAGGGTTACGTCCTGACCACGGCCCCCCGGAGCTTCCCCGAGGGCACCTACACCGAGTTCGGCTGGTACCGGATCGGCAGCGAGTACCACAACCTGCCGAGCAAGACCCTGACCGTCAGCAAGTCGGTCACCCCGCCGGAGCCGCCGATCCCCGCCGGGAACCTGGTGTTCGACGAGAACTTCAGCAACCCGCCGCTGCTCGGCACCACCTGGGAGGACGACCGGACCAGCGCGTACAAGTACGGCAACCACAACCCGGACGACGACAAGCTCGACTGGCTGCAGCCCAGTGCGCTGAGCACCGCCAACGGCGCCAACACCTTCACCGCCACCCCCGGCGCCAACCGGCTGGAGAACGGCAAGCAGTCCTGGGACACCGGCCTGCTCACCACCGAGTACACCCAGCAGGGCTTCCAGGTCCGGCCCGGCGACTACGCGGAGGTCCGGCTGCAACTGCCCAGCGGCAACGGCGCCTGGCCCGCGCTGTGGACCTGGAAGGACGGCGGCAACGAGATCGACTCCTTCGAGTACCACCCGGACAACCCGAACCTGCTGGAGCTCTCCAACCGGATCAACAGCGCCGGCACGTACTACACCGACGCCGACGAGATCTACCCCGGCGCCTGGGTCAGCATCGGCGTCCACTACGGGGCGTACAACAACGACTGGTACATCAACCACAAGCTGGTCTTCTCCGACCACACCGGCACCGGCCCGAACTGGAGCGCCTACCTGATCCTCAACCTGTCGATCTGCGCGGGCTACTGGCACCCCTCGCCGTCCGACGACAACGCGATCACCGCCGCCGCGGACTACCTGCGGGTCTGGCGGCCCCAGGTCTGAGCGACCGACGCTCCGAGCGGGGCGGTACGCCGGAGGACTCCTCCGGGTACCGCCCCGCTCGCGCGTCCTGCGACAACCCGGGTTGTCATGGCAGCAGGAGGGCAGAGTGACAACCTAGGTTGTCGTGAGAGTGGGAGTGCTCTCCTCGCGGGGCCAGCGCTTGCGGGCGGCCTGGCGGGTGATGCCCAGGAGCTGGCCCACCTCGGCGAAGGAGGCGCCCGCGGCGAGCGCCGCGCGGGCCAGCCGGTCGACGCGCTCGGCGGCGGCCCGCCGCTCGGCCTCGGCGGCGGCCAGCTCCCGCAGCGGGCCCGCCGGGGCGGCGGGGGAGTCGGGGGCGGCAGGGGCGGCGGGGGCGTCCGGGGCGTCGGGGCCGGGCGGGGTCAGCAGCGGACGCAGGCAGGGGCCGAGCAGGGCGGTGAGCTGCTCGGCGGGGGCCTGCTCGACCTCGGGGACGCGCAGCAGGTAGCGGGAGACCAGCAGGCCCAGCGCGACGGTGCCGACCAGGGTGGCGCGCAGCTGCGCGTCCTCGCCGGTGAGGGCGTCGGCGACCGGGCTGTTGCCGGGGTCGGCGACCGCGCAGCGGACCGCCTCGGCGGCCTGCGGGTGGGTCAGCATCGAGCGCAGCACCGGCAGGCTGCGGTCGGGGCGGCCGTCGAGGTCGGCCAGCACGTGCCCGAGCAGGCGCTCGCCGAGCTGCTCGGGGGGCCCGGAGAGCGCGCCGCCGAAGGAGAGGGTGAGCTCGGAGACCGCGTCGAACAGGCCCTCCTTGGAGCCGAAGTACTTCATCACCAGTGCCGGGTCGACCCCGGCCCGGTGCGCCACGGTGCGCACGGTGGTCTGCTCGTAGCCGAGTTCGGAGAACAGCTCGCGGGCCGCCGCCAGGATCGCCTGCCGGGTGCGGGTGCCCCGGCCGCCGGGCCGCTCGGGTGTGGTCACGTCGTCTCCTGTCCTGCCCCATCCCGGCTCCGGTCGTCGCGCGGGCCACGGTGGCGACCGTGTTTCAACGCTCGTTGACCAATTCTCCGGCCGTCCCTACCATCGAAAAGTCTACAAGCGTCGACCGCGGCCTGGCCCTCGGCGCTCCCCCCGTCCTGCCCTCCGGGAGACCGCCGTGACCGTCCGAGGCCCACATTCCTCCGTAGTCGAACGAACCCTGCCGCCCGGACCCGCCGGGGCGGGCGGGCGCGCGCTGGCGGTCATCGTCGCCTGCCAGTTGATGGTCGCCGTCGACGGCAACATCGTGAACATCGCACTGCCCCGGATCCAGGCCGGGCTGGGCTTCTCCCCGGGCGGCCTGGCCTGGGTCTTCAGTGCCTACTCGCTGGCCTTCGGCGGCCTGCTGCTGCTCGGCGGCCGGGCCGGCGACCTGCTCGGCCGCCGCCGGACGCTGGCCGCGGGGCTGCTGGTCACGGTGGCCGCCTCGCTGCTCGGCGGCCTGGCCCCGAACGCCGGGGTGCTGATCGCCGCCCGCGCCCTGCAGGGCGTCGGCTTCGCGTTCGCCGCGCCCGCCGCGCTCTCGCTGATCGCCGTGACCTTCCCCGAGGGCCCCGAACGCCACCGCGCGCTGGGCGTGTTCTCCACCGTCGCCGGGCTCGGCATCACCCTGGGACTCGTCCTCGGCGGACTGCTCGCCACGCTCTCCTGGCGGCTGGTGTTCCTCGTCAACGTGCCGATCGGCCTGGCCGCCGTCCTGCTGGCGCGCCGCCACCTCCCGGAGACCGAACGGCACCCCGGCCGCCCCGACCTGCTGGGCGCGCTCACCTCCACCGCGGGCATCACCGCCGTCGTCCACGCCCTGATCCACGCCTCCTCGGCCGGCTGGACCGCGCCCGCCACCGTCGTCCCGCTGCTGCTCGGCGCCCTCCTGCTGGCCGGCTTCGTCCTGGTCCAGGCCCGGGCCGCCCGCCCGCTGATCCCGCTCCGGCTGTTCGCCCGGCGCGACCGCTCCGCCGCCTACGCGATCTTCCTGCTGCTGTTCGCCGCGATGGGCGGCAGCTACTTCCTGCTGTCGCTGTACGTCCAGGACGGCCTGGGCCTGGGCCCGCCGGCCGCCGGGGCGGCCTTCCTGCCGTTGGCGCTCGCCCAGTTCGCCGCCGCCCGCAGCGCGCCCCGGCTGATCCCGGTGTTCGGGGCGAAGCCGCTGATCGTCACCGGCGCCGCGCTGCTGCTCGCCGACAGCCTGTGGCTGGCCTCCACCGGCCCCGCCGACGGCTACTGGAGCGGCCTGTTCGGACCGCTGCTGCTGCTCGGCGCGGGCCTGGGCCTCGGCTTCGTCCCGCTCAACACCACCGTCCTGGCCGGGCTCGCCCCCCGGGACACCGGCGCCGCCTCCGGCCTGCTCCAGGCCGTCCAGCAGGTCGGCCTCTCGCTGGGCGTCGCCGTCCTGGTCACCCGCTACGGCCGCGCCGTGCACGGCACCGCGCACCCCGCCCGGGCCGACCTCGCCCACGGCCTGGCCACCGCCGTGACGGCCGCCGCCGCGTTCAGCGCCCTCGCGGTGCTGCTCGGCCTGTTCGCCGTCACCCGCCCCGTCGGCGCCCGGACCGGCCCGGGCGGCGCCTGACCGCACGGTCCGCGCGCGGGGCCGAACGGAGTTTCCTGCCAGGGGACTTGATCGTTCCCCGGTATCGTCGCAGGCGTCGGCCGCAGCGGGCGGCCCCGGGGAACGGACACGGACCGAACCATGAGCACCACGGGCACGACGGGGACCACGGGCACGCCGGGCGGCGCACTCGACCGGCTGCTGGAACTCGCCCGCGGCCCGATGGGCCCCGGCGTCGACCTCGACTTCGGCACCGCCGACGGCCCGTTCGCCGAACTCGCCGCGCTGCTCGGCCGGATGAACGGCTTCTTCGCCTTCAACGGCGGCATCCAGGTCTACCGGGTCGGCGACGAGGGACTGGGCCCCGAACTGCTGGAGTGGAACGGCGAGGACGCCTGGAAGTCCAGCTACCAGGGCCTCGCCGACCAGGTGTTCTGCTTCGGGCAGGACCTCTTCGGCGTCCAGTTCGGCATCCTCGACGGCACCCGGGTGGTCCGCTTCGACCCGGAGACCGCCGCCGTCACCGACCTCGGCGGCAGCCTGGAGGACTGGGCCGACTGGCTGCTCGCCGACCCCGACGTCCGCGGCGCGCACTCCTTCGCCCACGCCTACATGCAGGCCAACGGCCCGCTCCCGGTCGACCAGCGGCTGCTCCCGCGCCGGTTCTTCGCCCTCGGCGGCGAGTACGCCCACGACAACCTGGTCCCGGAGGACGCCGCCGCCGCGATGCGCGTGCGCGGCCCGTTCGCCCACGCCGCCCGCGACCTGCCCGACGGCTCCCGGATCAGCGTCGACGTCCGGCCCGCGCCCACCGGGCGCCGAGCCCAGGAGGTCTGACGCCCCGTTCAGCTGACGCCGGGTCCGCCCGGCCCCGTCGCCGATCATCGTTACCGAGTCTTTACCCCCGGCCCGCGACCCCCCGGCCGCCCGCGACGTGTCTTCAGGACGTCGACGAAACACCTTTCCATCCGGGGGACCACATGACCGAGGAACTCGGCTTCGACGAGTTCGCGGCCGGCCGGGCACGCCGCCTGTTCCACCTGGCGTACCTGATGTGCGGGGACTGGCACCAGGCCCAGGACCTGGTGCAGACCGCGCTGTCCAAGCTCTACCCGGTCTGGGGGAGGCTGCAGCGCGACGGCGCGGCGGGCCTGGACGCGTACGCCCGCAAGGTGCTGCTGCGCTGCTACCTCTCGCACCGGCGGCTGCGCCGCTCCACCGAGCTCGCGGTCGACGAGTTCCCCGAGGAGCCGTCGATCGGCGCGCAGGAGGGCAGCTCGGCCGCCCTGCGGGTCACCCTGATCGCCGCGCTGCGCCAACTGCCGCCCCGCAACCGGGCGGTCGTGGTGCTGCGCTACCTGGAGGACTACAGCCTGGAGGAGACCGCGGAGGCGATGGGCCTCACCGTCAGCGCGGTCAAGAGCCTCAACTCCAGATCGATGAACCGCCTGCGCACCATCCTCGGCCCCGACCGGGCCCTGCTGCTCCAGGACTGACCCGCCGCCCACTACGCTCCGAACCCCCGCGCCCGCCCGCCCGATCAGCGCGACACCCACCTGCCCGTACGGAAGGCATCGGAACCTTGGACCCGGACCCGGACCTGGACCTGGAGCTCTCCACCCTCATGGAGACGAGCGTCGAGGACCTGTGCGTGCCCGTCGCGGTGATCGTCGCCGAGAGCGGCCGGCGCGGCCGCCGCCGCCGACTGGCCCGGCGGCTGCGGATCGCCGGGACGGCACTGGCCGTCGCCGCCGTCACCCTCGTCGGAGCCGACCTCGGCCTCCCGCTGATCGAGGCCGCCCCGCGCCCCGCCGTCGCCCCGGCCGCCCCGCCGACCGCCCCCGCGTCCGGCGGGCCGTCCGACGGCGCCACCGGCAGTGTCGGGGCCGGCACCGGGGGGCCGCTGGAACTGCCCGAGCTCGCCCCGCTCGGCCGGCCCGCTCCCACCGGGAAGCTCGCCGAGGAGGACCTCGAGGACTTCACCGAGAGCAGCGCGATGAAGAACCTGGAGGAGATGAGCCCGGGCCCGGCCGCGGCGATCCGGCACAGCTGGCCGTCCTTCGCCGGGGCGCTCTTCCTCTACCGGGACGCCGACCACCGCGAGGGCGCCCTGGAGCTGACGCTCCACCGGGCCGACCGGCCCTTCCCGGGGCCCGCCGCCCCGCTCTCCGCGCTGCAGAGCCAGTTCCAGTGCGACCGGACCACCCCCGTCAGCGGCAACCGCCAGCGCATCTGCACCTACGGCTACCTGCCCGACGGCAGTTGGGAGATGGTCGAGGCGGACGACATCCCGGCCTACGGCATCTACGGCTACCGCGTCGCGGTGTGGCGCCCCAGCGGCCTGGTCGTCAGGTTCACCGAGTACTGCGGGACGGTCGACAACCGGGGGGTGATCGTCGGGAACGGGCAGCTGCAGCCGCCCATCGCCCTCGACACCTGGCGCGCCCTCGCCGAGAGCCCGAGCTGGGAGTACTACCGCCCGGTCGAGGCCGACCACTCGTAGGCCCGGCGGACTTCCACGGACCACCGGTCGGCCCCCGCCCGAACGCGTAGGGTGGGCCGGGTGAGCGAGCACACGCACAACGTGGTCGGTGGCGGGGCCCGGGTGGACCACCTGGTGCAGGCCCACCGCATCGACGCCGTCCACGTCCACCAGGCACCGGTGCTGGTCCACCGGCCCTCCTTCGAACTCCCGCCGGAGAAGGCGCACTTCGTCGACCGCGCCGAGGAGCAGCGCCGGATCACCGCCACCGCCGAGGCCGCCCCGGACGGCGACGGCACCCGCCCCCGGATCCTCACCGTCACCGGCCTGGGCGGCGTCGGCAAGACCGCCCTGTGCGTCCGGGCCGGCCACCGGCTCGCCGCGCGCTACCCGGACGGCGCCCACTACCTCGACCTGGACGAGTACCGGCGCGACGGACTGACCGACCTCGCCGCCGTCCTGATCGACCTGCTGGGCTCGCTCGGCGTCGAACCCGAGTGGCTGCGCCGCGACTTCCGCGGCCTGGTCCGCCAGTTCTGGGACCGCACCCGCGACAAGCGCCTGCTGCTGGTGATCGACAACGCCCGCAGCGCCGCCGAGGCCGAACCGCTGCTGCCCGCCTCCGCCCGCAGCCTGGTCCTGGTCACCAGCCACGGCCCGCTGTACGACCTCGGCCCCGCCACCGGGGAGTTGGCGCTCGCCCCGCTCAGCACCGAGCAGACCGCCGAACTGCTCGGCCTGTTCTTCGACGGCCGGCACCCGGCCGCCGCCGACCCGGCCGCCGTCCGGGCGCTCGCCGCCGCCTGCGGCGGACTGCCGAAGGCCGCCGAGGTGGCCGGCGAACTCGCCCGCAAGTACCCGCACCGGGGCCTGGCCGCCCTCACCGAACGCCTCACCGCCGACCTGCACGAGCGGGGGAACACGCCCGTGGAAGCCGTCTGGGACGCCGCCTACGCCGAACTCGGCCCGGACGCCGCCCGGTTGTACCGGCTGCTGCCCGAGTGCCCCGGCCCGTTCGTGATCCTGCCGACCGCCGCCGCCCTGCTCGGCCGGGAGATGTTCGACACCGAGGACGCCCTCGCCGAACTCCTCACCGCCGGACTGCTCGACTACCGCTCCGGCGGCTACCGCCAGCACCCCCTGGTCCGCGCCCACGCCCGCCGCACCGGCCGCACCGCCGACCCGGCCGGCACCGAACGCGACGCCGCCCGGGCCCGGCTGCTGCACTGGCTGCGCCGCCAGACCGCCCGCGCCGACCTGCTGGCCGCCGGCCCCCGCGCCACCGTCCAGGACGAACTCCCGCCGCTGCCCGGCGTCCCCGACGCCGACCTCGGCACCGGCCGGACCGACGCGCTGCGCTGGATGGAGGCCAACCGGCACGCCCTGTACGGCGCGGTCGGCCTCGCCCACGACAGCGGCCGCGACGAGGACGCCGTCGCGCTCGCCGAATCGCTGTGGACGCACTTCCTCGACCACCCCCGGCACGCCGGGGGCGCCGACGGCCCCGACGGCCCGGTCGAGGGTCACCGCTCGGACGCGGTGGACGCCTTCCGCACCGCCGTCGCCGCCGCCGACCGCACCGGCCACCTGCCGTCCCGGGTCCGCACCCGCAGCATGCTGGCCCGCCCGCTGTGGGAGCAGGGCTGCTTCGAGGAGGCCGCCGCCGCGCTGGACCGGGCCGCCGCGCTGGCCGACCTGCTCGACGACTCCCACCCGCACCGCAGGCTGGCCGGCTCCGCGATCGACTTCCGCGGCCAACTCGCCCTGGCCCGCGGCGAGTCCGCCCTCCGGCAGGGCGACCGGGCGGCCGCGCTCGCCGACTTCGCCGCCGCCCGCACCGACTTCACCACCGCCCGCGGCATCCAGCTCGGCATCGGCAACGCGTACGGCGCCGCCCTGCAGACCTACCAGCTCGCCAAGACCGCGGCCGCCGCCGACGACCAGCCCGCCGCCGCCGCGCTCTTCGCCGAGGCCCGCACCGAGTTCGCGGCCCTGCCGGGCCGGGCCCGGCTGGTCGCCCGCACCGCCTTCGGCCTGGCCCGGGCGCTGCGGCGGCTCGGCCGCCACCAGGAGGCCGAGCCCCTGCTCGTCGAAGCCCTGGCCGACGCGGTGGCCCGCGGCTCCAGCCACGACGAGGCCCGGATCAGCACCGAGTACGCCGAACTCGCCGACCGCACCGGCCGCCCCGAAGCCGCCGCCCGGTACCGGGCCCGTGCCGCGGCCCTGCGCGCCGAGCACGGCGGGGAGCCGGACGGCGGCGACCCGACCGGCGGCGACCCGACCGGGGCGTGACCCCCGGGGCCCGTCGTCAGAACTCGGCGTCCAGCTCCTCCGGCCCGGCCGCCGTCAGCTCCAGTCGGGCCGTCGACCGGCCCACCGCGCAGGTGAGTTCCACCGGGAGCTCACCGGCCGGGTGCGGCCGGGAGACCAGCCAGGCGTACGCGGCGGAGGCCGCCGCGGCCGGGTCGACCCGGGCGACCCGGCCGTCCGCGCGGTGCGGCGGGACGCGCAGGGCGAACGCGCCGAGCCGGCGGTGCACCAGCAGGCAGCGCCCGGGGGAGAGCAGGGCGGCGGCGGCCCGGCAGGACGGCAGTTCGTCCAGGACGTGCGCGGCCCAGCCGGCCGCCGACCAGCGGCCGGTGCCCGGCCGCCGCCACAGCAGTTCGGCGCCGCGCTGCTCGGTCAGGCCCGCCGCCCCGTGCTGGGCGGCCCGGTGGTGCACCGGCAGGTCGGTGGCCACCGGGAAGCGCTCCACCCGGACCCGCCGCCCGTCCACCCCGGCGCGCACCGCCAGCGCCCGGTCCGGTGGCCGGGAGGCCACCGGGTCCGGCAGCAGTGCGGGCGCCAGTGGCGTGCCAGGGGGCGGCAGGCCGATCAGCCGGTACAGCTCGGCGCGCAGCAGCGGCAGCGCCTCGCCCGGGCGGGCGAAGGCGTCGGCGGCGACCCGGGACGGGTCGGGCGGGGCGGCCGCGCGCAGCAGGCCGGGCAGGTCGGCGGCCCCGGTGAAGCGCGGCGCGGCGGCCAGCAGCCGGGCCATCGGGGTGCCGGGCAGCAGTTCCCGGCCGCCGTCGTAGCCGTCCAGGACGACGGTGCGGCCGAGCGCCGCCGCGTACAGCGCGGTCGAGCCGTGGTCGGTGAGCACCGCGTCGGCGGCGACCAGGACGGACGCCCACTCCTGGTGCGCGGCGGGCAGCAGCAGGCCGGCCCGCAGCGCCGGGCCGAGCTGTTCGGCGAGGTCGAAGGGGGTGCGGGCGCTGACCTCGTTGGGGTGCACCACCAGGGCGACCCGGTACTCGTCCACCGGCAGGTGCAGGGCCAGCTCCAGCGGCAGGCCGTGCCGGCGCACCAGCAGGCTCTCCGGGCCCCAGGTGGTCAGCACCGCCAGCAGGGTCCGCCCGCCGACGCCGAGCCGGGCCCGGTAGGTGTCGCGGCGGCCGGTCGACTCCCGCATCCGGTCCAGCGTCGGGTCGCCGACCACGACCGCGCGGGCGGCGGCGGGCGGGCAGAACTCGGTGAGCCGGGCGAGCTGCTCGTGGTGCCCGAGGCCGTGCAGGTCGGCCCAGGGCTCGCCCGCGGCGAGCAGGAACGCCGGGTCGAGGCCGGACGGCAGCCGGGGCGAACCCTCGTCCGCCAGCGCCTTGTTGAACCCGGCGCCGTGCGGCAGCAGCGCCCGGGCCCGGCCGGAGAGGCTGGTCAGTTCGCCCTTGGGGCTGGTGGAGAGGATCAGGTCGAAGTGCCGGCCGCGGGCCTCGTCGAAGTCCACCACCCGGGCGCCGGAGCGGTCCAGCGCGGCCAGCGCGTCCGTCCCGAACCGGGAACCGGGCACCAGGGTGAACCAGCGGTCGATCCGCGGGTCGCCCTCGAACACCGGCAGCACGTCCAGCAGCCGGTTCAGCGCCACCGCGGAGCGGAACGCCAGCAGCACCGAGGACCGCTGGTGGCGGGCGGCGTCAGGCATGGGCCGATGCTATCGGCGCCCCGGGCGGCCCGCCCGTCCGGGGCCCGGCGCCGGACGGGCCGAACGCGCGTCAGGGCCGGTGCGGGTCGCGTGGGAGCCGGGGCCGGTGCGGCCCGAACGCGCGTCAGGGCCCGCCCGGCGGACGGCCGTCGGGCGGGCCCTGAGCGGGCGTCAGCCGTCAGCAGCCAGCCGTCAGCCGTCAGCCGTCAGCCGGAGGTGAGCTGGACGGCGGCCTCCGTGCCGGAGGCGATCGCGCCGGAGATCCACGCGTGGTAGCGCGGCTGGCAGTGGTCGCCCGCGAAGAACAGCCGCCCGTCGACCGGGGCGGGGACGTGCGGGCCGAGGCTGAGCAGCTGGCCGGGGGTCTCGATCACGGCCTCGCCGAGCGCCCAGCGGTTGCGCAGCCAGGACTGCGACACGTGCCGGTCGGTGGCGTAGCGGCGGATCCGCTCGCCGAACAGGCCCGCCAGGTGGTCCAGCGCCTCGGTGTGCCGGTCGGCGGGGGTCAGCGCGTCGAAGCGCAGCGCGTCCTCGGCCCAGTTGTAGGCGGCCAGCACGATGCCGCCGGGCGCGCCGTCGTCGCTCGGGTGCGAGGGGAAGTAGACGAACCGGCTGGCCTCGTCCGAGACGCAGCCGCCGCCGACCGCCGCCACCGCGTCCCCGTGCGGGGCGGGCCGGTAGTCGGCGCCCAGCTTCGCCCGCCAGGCGTCCTCGTCCCACTCCCACCAGCGCTCGGTGAACTCGACCAGCACCTTGTGCGCGGTGTCGTGCTTGAGCTCGGCGATCGCCCGGCGCTTGCCGTACGGCAGGATCGGGTCGAAGTCGACGTGCCGCAGCGCCGCGTACGGCACCGCCAGCACCACCGCGTCCGCCCGGTACTCGCAGCGGTCGCCGCCGACCGCGCCCTCGCACGCCTCGTCCTCCGGACCGGTCTCCGGCTCGGCGACCACCGTCACCCCGCCGTCGACCAGGCGCACCTGCGTGACCACCTTGCCGCGCTCGATCGGCAGGCCCTTGGCGAGCGCCTCGGTCAGCGCGTCGGTGCCCGCGCTGAACTCGAAGTAGGTGACCGCCGGGTTGATGTCCGAGGCGTCGAACACCGAGTGCAGGAAGCCGTACGACAGCCGGCTGGTCAGGTTCTCCAGCGTGCCCACCGCCTGCACCTGGGCGTCGCTCCAGCCCTCGCTCTCCTGCAGGTAGCGCAGCAGCGAGTAGCCGTCCAGGTCGTACAGCAGTTGCGCCATGCCGGTCACCCGCTGCTCGATCGGCTTGTCGCTCCAGGAGCCGTCGCCGTTCTTCACCATGGTGTACGCGCGGGCGGTGTCCAGGGCGCGGTCGAAGGCGGCGCCGGTGGTCTGGTCGCTGTCCCAGCCGAAGCTCTTGTTCACCGGTCGCGGGTCGGCCGCGTACGCCGCCTTGCTGACGGTCTGCCCGTTCACGTGCACCAGCCGGCCGCCGAGCCCCTTGGGCGCGGTGTACGCGGGCGCGGTGCCGGTCGCGAACTCCTCGCCGGTCCACGACTTGTAGACCACCCGGGCGTCCCCGGAGACCAGGTCCGGCTCGGGCGGGACGTCCACCAGGTGGAAGGGGCGGCGCGGCACCTTCAGGTGGTCGGCCAGCGCGAGGGTCAGCACGTGGCTGGACGGGATCCGCATCGCGCCCGCCTCCGCGTGCAGCCGCGGGTCCTGCCACAGGTCGCCGCGGAAGGTTTTCACCCGGCCGCCGACCCGGCTCCGGTTCGCCTCCAGCACCCGCACCTTGTGCCCGGCCGCCTGCAGCAGCCGCGCGCACACCATGCCCGCCACGCCCGCACCCACCACCAGCACCTCGCGCGACGCGGTGGGACGCAGCCGCTGACGGCCGGTCAGCAGCTTCAGGTAGTCGAGCGTCAGGTCGCGGTGGTCCGCGTCGGTCAGCAGGATCCGGCGCGCCATGGTCAGCGCCGCCTCCTGGCGGGCCGGGTCGGGCGGTGGGGCGGCCGCACCGGCGGCCCGGGAGAGGCCGGCCCCGGGGCCGGCCAGGGCGGCGGCGGTCATCGCACCGCCGGAGGCGAGGAACAATCCACGTCGAGAGATCACCCGCCACACCCTGGCAGCGCCCACCCGCCCGACACGCCAGCTCCGCCCACGAACGACCCGCGCTCACCCGCACGGGGGCGCTCGAAGCACACCCCGGCGCGCGCCCCACCCGCTCACCCCTCCCGGAGCGGCGTCCACCCGGGGGCGTCGGCGTGGGCCGGCATCGCGTCTACCGGCCGAACGAGCCGGGAAGCGGGGGGTACGGGCTGCGCGGGGGCCGGGTCAGGACGCCGATCAGGGCGGTGGCCAGACCGCCGAGGAGGGCGTAGCAGGTGGCCCACCAGCAGGAGGCGGCCCAGGACAGCCGGGAGCCGTCGGGGAGGAACGCGCTCAGGAAGGTCGTGACGCAGACCAGGGCGGCCACCGCCAGCATGCCCACCGTGGTCCCGGGGCCCCGGCCGGAGGCGGGCGGGCGCCGCCACAGCAGGACCGTCGCCGCGAGCGCCGCCGCCGACAGCGGCCAGAGCACCGGCAGCGGCCAGGGCAGCCGGTGCTGGCCGAGGAGCGCCGCCGCCGCGGACAGCCAGCTGAACGGCAGGGCGCCGCGCAGCGCCAGCAGCCACGGCAGGTGCGGCGGGTCGAACGGGCGGACGGCGGTGCGCAGGCGGCGCGCGCCCAGACCGGTGAGCAGCGCCGCCAGCCCCGCCACGAAGGACACCAGCGCGCCCGCGAGCAGGTGGCTCACGCCGTCCGCCCGGTCCGCCTCGGGCCGCGGCGGCAGGGAGCCCTCGCTCCACCGGCCGTCCGTGCTCCGCACCAGCAGGCCGTTCAGCGGGTAGCCCACGACCACCGTGTGCCCGCCGCCCGGGGCGGCCACGACCACCAGCTCGCCCGGCGTCGGCGGTGCCGCGGACGGCGCTCCCGGCGCCCCCGCGGTCGGCGCCCCCGCCATCGGGACGCGCACCGCTGTCGACGGGAAGTAGTCCTCCTGCCAACTCGCCCCGCCGTCCCGGCTGATCTCCACCGGCAGCCCGTACCCGAGCAGCCGGAAGCAGACCTGCGGCTGCTCGGGAAGGCACTGCCCGTCCGCCGCGGCGGGGGCGTCGGCGGGCGGTTCGGTGGACTTCCCGCCGCCCGGGTCGGAACGCCAGCTCAGACCGCCGTCGTCGCTGGTCCAGCGCCGGCCGTCGTACGCCACCGGTTTGCCGTCCTCGCTCCACAGCCGCGGCTGCGGCCGGTCCGCCGCCGAGGTCGCCACCATCGACGCCACCGCCAGCGGCACCGTCAGCAGGGCCAGCGCCCGCCGCGACGGCCGCCGGAGCCGGGGACGCACAGGACGCACGGCACGGTCGGGACGGCCGGAGGGCCCGGGGCGTTCAGGGAGCTCGGGCCGCCGGTGCGCGCTGCGCCGCCACAGCCACCAGGCCACCGCCAGCGCGGGCAGCGCCAGCAGGTCGGTCCGGTCGGCGACCGTGCGGCTCGGCACGCCGGTCAGCGCCGACCAGCCGCGGGAGGCCAGTTCGGCCCCGGCGACGGAGGACTTGGCCCACCCGAAGCCCAGCGCCGTCAGGGCCACCCCGAGCCGGGCCGCCGGCTCCCCGCGCAGCCGCGGCACGGCCGAGGCCAGCAGCGCCAGGACGGGCGGGACGGCCAGCATCCACGCCACGTCACTGGCCTTGCCGGTCACCGTCCCCGGCCAACACCGCTTACCCACCCGGTCGTTGAACGCCAGTACCAGCACCGCCAGCAACGTCCCCGGGTGCCCCGCCCAGCGCAGCACCCGCCCCCCGTCGTTTCGCATGGGCACGAGTCTCCCGACGCCGCGTCACGTCCCGGCCACGGCAGCGTCTCGGCTCGCCCCGTGCCGGGGCCCCGGGCCCGCGCCGGGGCCCGCACCCCGGGCGTCACCCGGCGGTGACCTCCTCCAGGTCGGCGAGCAGCTCGGAGGCGGTGACCGGGTCCAGGTCGCCGTAGCGCAGCGGGTACTCGCGGCTGCCCCAGTAGCTGCCCGGCGAGGAGTCCAGCCAGACCGTCTGGAAGGTCTGATCGGGGAACGCGTCCACCATGCCCACCGCGATGCCCTCGTCGAGCGCGATGACCAGGTGGCAGCCCTCGCCGAGCCGTTTGGAGAACCAGCACTCCACCCCGGCGTCCTGCGGCGCGCCGCGCTCCCAGCCGCGCTTGGTCAGCCCGAGCAGCCGGCCCACCGGCACGGTGCGGCCCTCGAAGCGGTGCAGCCGGTTCGCGGCGGCCTCCTCCGGGGTGAACCGGTGGACGGGACGGCCGAGTTGCGGGAACGGCTGGAGCACCTCGTAGTCGGCGAACAGCTCCGACCACACCGCCACCTGCTCCTCGCCCAGCAGCAGCGGGTGGGCCAGCCGGACGGTCGCGTCGGCGGGCAGCTCGAACGGCTCGTCGTGGACGTCGGCGAAGGTGCGGTCCTCGGCGACCCGGAACGCGGTGCCGTCGACGGTCCAGACCAGTCGGCGGGCCAGGTGCCACACCAGCGGGTGCTCGACGAACAGCGTGGTGAACTCCTCGGTGCTCCAGGTGCGTTCGGTGACCATCGCGGCCTCCAGGCGGCGGATCTGGTCGGCGGCCAGGGTGCGGGCGTCCTTCTTCAGGGCGGCGAACCGCTTGCGTTCGGCGGGGGCGAGTTCCGGATCGTCCTTGACGCCGGGCACCGGCAGGTCCTTGCGGCGCTTGCCGTCGGCGTCCTTCACGTACGGGCGCAGCTGCTCGTCGAAGCCGACGGTGAACGTCCGGCTGCCGTAGTCGATGACGGTGCTGCCGTCCGGGCCCAGGCCGAGGTCGGGCACCAGGCGGTCGCCGAGCTGCTCGGCGGTCAGGCCCAGGCCCTCCGCCACCTCGGCGATCTTCTCCTGCGCACGGGCCTTCAACGCCTTGAACTTCACCCGCTGCGCGATCCCGTGCAGGTGCAGCAGCGCGGCGTCGGTGCCGATCGCGGCCAGCACGTCCAGCCCCTCCACCGCCCGCTGGTGCGCGCCCTGCCCCGGCCACTCGCGCACCACCGGCGTCAGCAGGCGCACCGTCGTGTCGTCGCCCAGCACCCCCAGCGCGTGCAGCGCCCAGCTCTCCTTGGCGGGCAGCCCGGCCTGCTGCCACTGCTCGAACAGCGCCCAGCCGAACGCGGCCAGCCCGTCGGCCCGGCAGGCTTCCGCCACCACCGCCAGCCCCGGGTACGGCTCACCGGGCTTGGACAGCGCCAGCATCGTCAGCACGTGCCCCGCCGCCTCGGCGGGCAGCGCGGCCTCCGACCCTTCCACCGGTGCGCGCAGCAGCAGTTGCGGCAGGACGGCGGGCCGCGCCCAGGACGGCAGCACCGGCATCCGGGCCGGCAGCGCGATCTCCAGCGGGTCGGCGGCCAGCACCTCGGCGACCGCCTCCGCCGCCGGATCCCCGTAGCGGGCGGTGACGGCGGCCAGCAGCTCCGCCCCGCCGACGTCCGCGGCGACCAACCGCAGCGCCTGCTCGGCGCCCGCCCGGGCCCGCCCGGTCGGACCGACCGCGTCCGGGACGAGCAGCAGCGCGCCCGCCGTTCCGTGCCGGGCGAACCACGAACGGGCCGTCGGCTGCACCGACTTGAGCCGCACCAGGCCGTCCGCCAGCTGCCGGGCCGCCCGCACCTCAAGGAACGGCAGCAGCAGCGGCGCGAGGTTCGCGGGCTGGGCCCGGGCGACGTGCAGCGCCATCGGCAGCGCCGCCGGGCCGTACTCGGCGACCACCGCGGGCAGGTACTCCGCGCCGCGCCACAGGTCCGCCGGACGCCAGTCGGCGACGAACGGGGCGAGCACCTCCGCCGGGCCCTGGGTCAGCAGCCGGACCGGGGACCAGAGGCCGCGGGACTCGCCCAGCACCGTCCTCGCCTCGGCGGCCCAGTCGGTGTCCGCCGGGTACTGCCCCCCGGTGATGTCGGTCCGGGCCCAGCGCTCCCGCTCACCGGCCCGCCAGACCAACCGCACCTCCTCGTCCGGCCGCAGGCCCTCGACCACCCGCACCTCGCGCCGGGTGCGCGGCCGCGTCCACGGCGGCGAGACCAGCAGCGGCGGCAGCGCCTCCGGACCGGCCTCGGCGGCCTGCGGGCGGACGCCGTCCAGCTCCGCGACCAGCGCGGCCGTCGCGTCGTCGAGCAGCGGCAGGATCCGCGGCAGCAGCTCCCGGTGCAGCAGCACGTGGGTGGTGAGCAGCGCCCGGGCGGTCGCCCCGTCCTGCCCGCCCCGCGCCGCCGACTCGGCCAGCAGCCGGACGGCCCGCACCGGGTACCGCTGCGCGGCCTCCAGCAGCGCCGGACGGACGGCCCTGTCGTCCAGCCTGGCCAGCAGCAGCCGGAAAGCCTCGTCGGTCGGGAACCCGGCCAGCGCGGCGGCGAGATCCCGGTTCCTGTCCGTCCCGTACGCCAGCTTGAACCCCTCGCCCACCAGCGGGACGGCGGCCGTGCCGACGCTGTCGGCGACGGTCGCGACCAGCTGTGCCGTCCAGCCGTTCCAGGTCGTCCAGGGGTCCTGGACGAACGCCTCCACCTGCGCGGGGTCGTCCAGGGAGTACAGCAGCTGCAACTGCAACTGCCCCTTGTCGTCGCCGTAGTGGGGCAGGTCGGCGAGGCACTCGTCCAGCCAGCCGGGCACGCCGGGGGCGAGGTAGGAGGCCAGCGCCCGGCGCCGGGGCGTGCCCCGGTGCTCGGCGAGGACCGCGAGGGCCGCCCGGTACTCCGGCTCCGGAGCGGCGGCGAGCAGCCTGCGCACCCGCTCCTCGGCCGGGAGGTGCGTCCTCTCGTGGTGGAGCCGGTGAACGGTCCGCGGGCGCAGCGCGATGTCCGAGGTCCGGTGCCCGGACTGCTCGTAGTGGGTCTCCACCGAGTCCCGCTCCAGCAGCGCGCGCACCGCGAAGGCCAACCCGTGCCGGGCCGTCCAGACGTCGCCGAACAGCGCGTGCTCCGCGGGCTCGGCCCCCCACGGGGTCGGCAGCATGCTCGCCACCGCCGCCGCGCCCACCGCGTCCGGCGCACCGTCCAGGTAGGCGCGCGCGGCCCGCACCAGCTCCGGGTCGGAGGCCGGGGCGTCCAGCACCCGCTCCACCCAGTCCCCGCGGTCGGCGATCCGCCGCCGCTCCCGCTCCAGCGCCTCCGGCCCGGGCCGGGACACCTTCGGCACCCGGCCCCCGCGCCGCGGCAGCACCGCCCGCCGCCAGGCCGCGGGCAGCACGAAGGTCTCCTCGTCCGGCAGTTCGCCCGCCCCGACCGGCACCGTGTCCCCGGCGGCCCCGGCCTCCCGCACCTCCGCGCCCTCGACGGCCGCCTCCCCGAACCCCGCAGAACCGTCCCCGACGAGCTCCCAGCGCCGCACAGCCCACTCCTCCGCGCCCTGACCATCCGATGATCGACAGCCGGAACCCTAGCGACGCCCCCCGACACCCCCTCCCGCCCACCGGAACGAGGAAGCGGCAAGCGCGCGGACGCGGACGACCCGCGCGCCCTCGGCCAGTGCGGCCGGAAACGCAGAAAGACCCCTGATCAACAGGGGTCTCAGCTGGTGTCCGAGGGGGGACTTGAACCCCCACGCCCGATAAAGGGCACTAGCACCTCAAGCTAGCGCGTCTGCCATTCCGCCACCCGGACCGGGTGTCGTCCGCGTGGGGTGTTCCCCGCGCTGACATGGACAACAGTAGCAAAGATCGACTGCCGGACCCAAAACCGGGGGCGCGGGGGCGGCCGGGGCTTCGAAAGCGGGTGGTGGGGGCGGCGGTAAGGAGTGTCGGGGGGACACGCCCTTGGGAGTGGGCGGGTGCTGGGGGGAGGATGGCGGGACGGTGCCCGCGGCCCCCGGCTGGGGTCGGGGCGGCGCGGGCCGCAGCCGCGCCGGGCGGGCAGACACGAGGTGGGAGCGATGAGCGTGGGCAGCGAGCGCGTGGTGACGGCGGAGTCGGAGGTCGCGGAGATCTGCCGGGACCTGATCCGGATCGACACCAGCAACTACGGCGACGGATCCGGTCCGGGGGAGCGGAAGGCGGCCGAGTACGTGGCCGAGCAGCTCGCCGAGTTCGGGCTGGAGCCGCAGATCTTCGAGTCGGCCAAGGGCCGGGCCTCCACGGTGGTGCGGATCGAGGGCGAGGACCGGTCGCGGCCGGGCCTGCTGATCCACGGGCACACCGACGTGGTCCCGGCCAACGCCGACGACTGGCGGGTGCACCCGTTCTCCGGGGAGATCACCGACGGCTGCGTGTGGGGTCGCGGCGCCGTCGACATGAAGGACATGGACGCGATGACCCTCGCGGTGGTCCGCGACCGGCTGCGCACCGGCCGCAAGCCCCCGCGCGACCTGGTGCTGGCGTTCCTGGCGGACGAGGAGGCCGGCGGCACCTACGGCGCCCGGTTCCTGGTGGACCGGCACCCCGAGCTGTTCGAGGGCGTCACCGAGGCGATCGGCGAGGTCGGCGGCTTCTCCTTCACGGTCAACGACCAGGCCCGGCTGTACCTGGTGGAGACGGCGGAGAAGGGCATGCACTGGATGCGCCTGACCGTCGAGGGCCGGGCCGGGCACGGCTCGATGGAGAACAACGACAACGCGATCACCGAACTGTGCGAGGCGGTGGCCCGGCTCGGCCGGCACGAGTTCCCGCTGCGGATCACCAAGACCGTCCGGGCCTTCCTGGACGAGCTCTCGGACGCGCTGGGCGTCCCGCTCGACCCGGAGGACATGGACGAGACGCTGCGGATCCTCGGCGGCATCGCCAAGATGATCGGCACCACCCTGCGCAACACCGCCCAGCCGACCATGCTCGGCGCCGGCTACAAGGTGAACGTGATCCCCGGCCAGGCCACCGCGCACGTGGACGGCCGCTTCCTGCCCGGCTACGAGGAGGAGTTCCTGGCCGAGCTGGACAGCGTCCTCGGGCCGCGCGTCAAGCGCGAGAGCCTGCACCACGACAAGGCGATCGAGACCAGCTTCGACGGCCCCCTGGTCGAGGCCATGCAGACCGCGCTGCGCGCCGAGGACCCGATCGCCCGGGCCGTCCCCTACTGCCTGTCCGGCGGCACCGACGCCAAGTCCTTCCAGGACCTCGGCATCCGCTGCTTCGGCTTCGCGCCGCTCCAGCTCCCGCCGGAGCTGGACTTCGCCGGGATGTTCCACGGCGTGGACGAGCGGGTGCCGGTGGACGGCCTGAAGTTCGGCGTGCGGGTGCTGGACCGGTTCATCGACCTGGCCTGACCGGGCGGCGCCCGCCGGGGCGCGGCGCCCCGCCGGGGCGGGACACGGGGTGCGGGGCGGCGGAAGTCGGATTAGTCCGTCCAGCATCAGAGCTTTCGAGCATCCGAAATGGCGATCACCTGTTCGCTTGATCACTTCAACGGGTGAATGCGGTTCCGGCCCCGTGTCCCGGCCCCGGAGGCTTCGTTCTTCCGTGTGCAGCCCGGGGGAACGGGCTGGAAACGACCAGGAGGAACAGTTCAGATGAAGGCCAAGAAGATCGCTGCCGTTGTCGCCGCCACCAGTGGCCTGGTGCTCGCGGGTGCCGGTGTCGCCTCGGCGCACGGCGGTGCCGGTGCGGACGGTTCGGCGGTCGCCTCCCCGGGCGTGCTCTCCGGCAACCTGATCCAGATCCCGGTGCACGTCCCGATCAACGTCTGCGGCAACACCATCAGCGTGATCGGCCTGCTCAACCCCGCGTTCGGCAACGCCTGCCAGAACGTCTGAGCCGGTCCCGTCACTGACCGACGGGCCGCTCGACCCCGAGTTCCCGCCCCCGCGCGACCCCTGTGTCGCGCGGGGGCGGACGCGTGTCCGGAGGGGCGCGCGGGGCGGCGCCGACCCGTTCGCCGCCCGGTCGGGTGAACGGCGCGGTTCCCGGGCAAAGCCGCAGCTCACCCGATCGGATGAACTGACTGCAGATGGCTCAACCTTCACCGTTAAGGGTCGTTGAAGTAGTGCTGCCGCCGTCGCGGCGGGCAATTCCGACTATCGGATCGACGTCCGGCCCCGGATTCCGGAGAAACGGAAATCCGGCGCCGTTCGATCGGGTCCGGACCATCGAGCGAGAAACCAAGGGGAGTCAATGCGACAGGTCGCCAGGAAGGGCCTCCTCACGGCCATGGCCACCGGCAGCGTGCTGGCCTCGACCGCGGGCTACGCCCACGCCACCGCCGACGCGCACGGTGCGGCGGTCAACTCGCCAGGCGTGGGTTCCGGGAACGCGGTGCAGGTTCCGGTGGAGCTCCCCGTGAACGCCTGCGGCAACACGATCAACCTGATCGGCCTGCTCAACCCGGCGTACGGCAACGACTGCTCCAACGTCAGCGCGGGCGGCCACACCGGCGGTAGCCACGCCGGTGGCGGGCAGGCCGGCGGCGGGCAGACCGGTGGCGGCCACGCGGGGTCGGGGGCCGGCGCGAGCGGCACCGCTGCCGGTTCGCCCGGCGTCGCCTCGGGCAACAACGTGCAGGTGCCGATCGCCGCGCCGGTCGACGCCTGCGGCAACTCGGTCAGCGTGGTCGGCCTCGGCAACCCGGCGTTCGGCAACGACTGCGCGAACGCCGGCACCCCGCACCAGCACCAGCACCCGACCACCCCGCCCACCACCACCCCGCCGAGCACCCAGCCCCCCGGCCACGACTGCCCGCCCGAGCAGACCGGCGGCGAGCACGGCACCCCGCCCACCGACCGCAACGGCGGCCCCAACGGCGACCAGCCCTCCACCCCGACCACCCCCGGCACCACGACCACGGTGAACACCCCGGCCACCCCGGCCACCGTGACCCAGGCCCGGGCCGCCGCCCCCGCCGTCGCGGGCCAGGCGCAGCTGGCCTCCACCGGCGCGTCCGGCCTGGAGGTCATCGCCCCGGCCGGGATCGCGCTGCTGCTCGGCGGCGGCGTGCTCTACCGCCGCTCGCGGGCCCTCGCCCGCCGCTGACACCGGCGGCGCCGGACGGCCGCAGCACCGCACGCCCGCGCCCGGGCACCCCACCGCACGGAAGGCGGTGGGGTGCCCGGGCGCGGGCCCGGGTGGCTCCCGGAGGGCGATCGCTACCAGGTGGAACGGACCTGCCGGATGATCTTCCGCTTCAGCCGGACCGTGCGGCTGCCGTCGGGGAACAGCCGGAGCCGGTCCAGCTCCCAGTTCCCGTACTCGGCGTGCTCGGTGAGGAGCTGGCGCGCGGCGTTCCTGGTGGTGCCGCGCGGCAGGCGGAGCGACTGGTACTCGTACTCCGGAAGCCGGACCGTTTTGGTAGGGATCAAGGCGTCTCCTCCGCTGCTGTGCTGCCTGCAAGCCTACGGCGCGTCGCCGACAGGTGGCCGGTTCGGGTACGGCCCGTCCGCACGGACGGTCCGAGCCTCGCCCCGGCCCGAGCTGATCGTCAATCAGTTTTCCGCTACCGGAAGGGATACCCGCGCCGGACCGCGCCGATGCGCGCCCCCGACCCCGGTCCGGCGACCCGCGGCGGCGGCCCGGGCCGGAGCGCGGGCCGAAGCGGAACCCGTCCCCCCGGAGCCGGACGGGCGCGAACCCGAGCGGAGCCCGGTCGGGACGGGGTCGGGAAACGCCCCGCGGCGGTGGGCGCAGAAGCACCCGGAACGGACATCGGGGGTGAACTTGCCCGGTTTTAGCGGCTGTAGGTGACAACCGCTGTGCGTGTCGTCGCCGGGTGGGGATAGCGTCTGCACCATGTCTGATGCCGCGCAGCTGACCATCACCGAGGTACGGGCCGCCGCAGAGGCGGTCAAGGCCGCCATCGACCGCCACCTGCAGGCCGTCTCCAGCTCCACCGAACCCGGCGATCCGGTCGTCGTCCACGCGTACGAGGAGCTCGCGGCGGCAGCCATCGCCTACGACCAGATCCTCTACGAGGTCTACGACGAGGTCACCCCGTTCGAGATCCCCGGCGACGACGCCGGGTCCGGCTACCAGGGCCCCGAGCACCCCGAGGCGATCAGCGTGCTGATCCGCCGGGACTACCTGATCGCCGACCCGAAGCGGCTGCGCGCCCAGGCCGAACGGGTCGACGAGTCGCTCGCGCCCGGCGCGGGCGCCGAGGGCGAGGTGACGGCCGCGATCGGCGTGCTGTTCGGCGAGTACGAGCCGGACGAGATCGCCGCCCGCGCCGAGGAGTTCGGCCTGGAGGAGGGCGACTCCACGCTGTGGGTGTCGGCCGCCGACCCGTCCGACCCCGGCGAGTGGCTGCCCGAACCGTTCGACGGCGCCGACCCGGAGCTGCTGATCTGCCGCTTCGACGTCAGCGAGGTCTACGACGACGAGATCGACGAGCTCTGAGCCGCCCGGCCGCCGCCCGCCCCGGGCGGCGGCCCGCGTCCGGCCCCGCCGCGCCCCGCACCCGCCCCGAGCCGCCCGGGGCCGCCCAGCACCGCCCCGGGCCGCCCAGG
>NZ_BAAANS010000038.1:0-85632 GCF_039529925.1 Kitasatospora saccharophila
CAGCGCGCGGTTGGCAACCTCCACGGCCACACTCTCCCCCCAGTCGACGGAGCAGTCTCCCATGGCGAGGCAAACGTTGTCTGATGCAGCACTAGGCCCCGTTCGGATCCGCACTGGGCCCCGTTCGGATCCGGGCGGCCCGACCGTCCGCTGGGCGAGACGCGCTGTCCAGCCGTGCCGCCGGAACGTCCGGAAACGCCCGCTCGCCCGCTCCCCGCACGGGGACCGGGCCGGACGGCGCGGAAGCGAAAACCGGTAAATCCCACCATGCGGATGATCCGGTCTCAGCATTCGACACGATGATGACAGCGCCCCCACCGGTTCCCTAGCATCGTGGTCATGAAGCGACAGGCGGACCTCACGAAGCGGCGGGCGGTAGACCACTGCCGCGTGTCGAGCTGCCTGTGTCGAATGCGCTGACCGGCGGTCGCGCCCCGCAGTCCCGGCACGTCCGCCCTCGTTCCGACGCCGCTTGACCGGTAGCCACGGGCACCGGTGCGTCCGGAGCGACGAACACACCCCTTGAACCACCCCGGCCGAAGCCGCGCCCAGCGCCGTCCCAGCATGCGGACAGGTGTGCGGACGCGTGCGGTCCGGAGCACTCCCAGCAGCCCTTCCGCCAACCGCCCCCGGATGGAGAACCCGCATGAGCCGCAGTGACGTCCTGGTCGACGCCGACTGGGTCCAGGCCCACCTGGACGACCCGAAGGTCGTCATCGTCGAGGTCGACGAAGACACCGCCGCCTACGACAAGAACCACATCCGCAACGCGGTCCGGATCGACTGGAAGAAGGACCTCCAGGACCCGGTCCGCCGCGACTTCATCGACCAGGCCGGCTTCGAGGCGCTGCTGTCCGCCAAGGGCATCGCCAACGACGACACCGTGGTGCTCTACGGCGGCAACAACAACTGGTTCGCGTCCTACGCCTACTGGTACTTCAAGCTGTACGGCCACGGCGACGTCCGCCTGCTGGACGGCGGCCGCAAGAAGTGGGAGCTCGACTCCCGCGAGCTGGTCGTCGAGCAGCCCGAGCGGGCCGCCACCCAGTACACCGCGCAGCCGGCCGACTCCTCGATCCGCGCCTTCCGCGACGACGTGGTCAACGCGATCGGCACCCTGAACCTGGTCGACGTCCGCTCGCCCGACGAGTTCTCCGGCAAGCTGCTCGCCCCGGCCCACCTCCCGCAGGAGCAGTCGCAGCGTCCGGGCCACGTCCCGTCCGCCAAGAACGTCCCGTGGGCGAAGAACGCCAACGACGACGGCACCTTCAAGAGCGACGACGAGCTCAAGGCCCTCTACGAGGCCGAGGGCGTCGACCTGGCGACCGACACCATCGCGTACTGCCGGATCGGCGAGCGCTCCGCGCTCACCTGGTTCGTGCTGCACGAGCTGCTCGGCCAGGAGAACGTCAAGAACTACGACGGTTCGTGGACCGAGTACGGCAGCCTGGTCGGCGTGCCGATCGAGCTCGGCAACTGAGCTCCGGCTCGCGCGACAGCAAGGAAGAGGGAGACAGATCATGTGCGGTGCGAAGGCCGGCGGTCCGGACCTGGCAGGAGTTGACGTGGCCAACGAGACGATCATCCAGGGTTCGGTGACCCGCAACGACGAGCCGGTCAACGGCTACGTGCGGCTCCTCGACGAGAACGGCGAGTTCACGGCCGAGGTCCCGACCTCGGCGACCGGGCAGTTCCGGTTCTTCGCCCGCCCGGGCAAGTGGACGCTGCGGGCCCTGGTGCCCGGCGCCACCGTGGACCGCCAGGTGGTCGCCACCCAGGGCGAGTTCACCGAGGTCGCGATCGCGGTCTGAGGACCGCGCGACGGCGTGACAGCGTGACGAGGGGCCCGGACGCCTGACGGCGGCCGGGCCCCTCGGCCTACCCTGGAGGGGTGCAGGCACACCGACGGCACGTGCGCTACTTCGTGATGATGGGCGTCTGCCTGGCGCTGTTCGTCCTCGCCTGGGGCGTGGTGCGCTTCTGGTCGGTCGGCGCCGCCATCGGCATGTGCGTGGTCGCGATGGTGATCCCGCCGGTGGCCGCCGTCCTGGCCAACAAGCGCGACCGGGACGACGACTGGTGGAACGACCCGCGCTGGGACGACCCGCACTGGGAGCGGCGCGGCCACGACCGGGACGCGCCGGACCGCGAGCCGCCGGACGACGGCCCCCGGCGTCAGTAGACGAGCGCCCTGGCGCCGTCCGCCATCACCTCGGACAGGAACACCTGCGCCCCGGCGATCCGCACGCCCTCGATCACGTCGGCCTGCGCGATGTCCCGGCGGGCCGCGCACTGGGTGCACAGCGTGACGCTCCCGCCCGCCAGGACCGCCTCCAGCAGGTCCGGCAGCGGCGCGGAGTGCGGCAGCTCGAACTCGGCGGCCTTCCCCGGTAGGGCGAACCAGGCGGACTCCCCGGTCAGCCAGAGCGAGACCGGCACGCCGCTGGCGACGGCGACCGAGGCGACCGTGAAGGCCTGCGAGCAGCGTTCCGGCGCGTCCGCACCGGCGGTGACCTTGATGACCAGCTTCTTCGACATGCCCCAGAGACTACGGGCGCGGGAGCCGCCGGATAGACTCGCGCCGTACCACAGCCCGTCGACCCGCCCCTGGAGCGCACCGTGTCCGGTCTTGAGATCTTCTTCGACAGCCTGCTGGCTCTGATGGCCGTGCTGATCACCTGGTTCGCCATCTTCTCCGTCATGAAGCTCTACCAGGGCCAGCGCTGACGACTGCCGTACGGTTGACCCGGTAACCGTCCGACGACACCAGCCAGGACCATGATCGAGATTCCTTCCGACCTCCACCGCGACGTCGTCCCGCTCGCCTTCCTCCTCGGCACCTGGGAGGGCGCGGGCGTCCACGCCCCCCTTCCCGGACAAGAGGGCCCGGGCAGCGAGAAGTGCAACTTCGGCCAGGAGCTCGTCTTCCGGCACGACGGCCGCCCCTTCCTGGAGTTCCGCTCCCGCACCTGGGTGCTGGACGAGCAGGGGGAGAAGGTCCGCCCGCTGGAGACCGAGCACTCCTTCTGGCGGGTCACCAGCAACCAGCACGGCACCAGCGGCGAGCGCGAGATCGAGGTCTCCTCGGTCCGCGACGACGGCACCGTGGAGATCTGGTACGGCAAGCTGCACGACGGCAAGCCGCAGATCGACCTGGCCACCGACGCGGTCGCCCGGATCGAGGGCGCGGCCCCCTACAGCGGCGGCAAGCGGCTGTACGGCCTGGTCAAGGACGAGCTGCTGTGGGTCGGCGAGAAGGCCGCCCCCGAGGTGCCGCTGCGGCCGTACATGTCGGCGCAGCTGAAGAAGGTGCTCAACCCGGCGCAGCTGATCCACGACATCAACGACCTGCCGGACGACGGGATCGCGTTCTTCCGCTGACCCGATCGCACGCGCACGGGTAGGGGCCGGCCGGTCGGCCGGTCCCTACACTTGTCGCACGACCTCTCACCGGGCAGGGACACACGTGGCGAACAGCGAGACCACCGACTGGAAGGCCGACCTGCGCGAGCGCGGCTACCGGCTCACCCCGCAGCGCCAGCTGGTGCTGGAGGCCGTCGACGTCCTCGACCACGCGACCCCGGACGAGATCCTGGTCCAGGTCCGCAGGACCGCCAGCGGCGTCAACATCTCCACCGTCTACCGGACGCTGGAGCTGCTGGAGGAGCTCGGCCTGGTCTCGCACGCGCACCTCGGCCACGGCGCCCCCACCTACCACCTGGCGGGCCGGCACACCCACCTGCACCTGGTCTGCCGGGACTGCGACAAGGTCACCGAGACCGACACCGAGATCGCCGCCCCGCTGATCGACAGCCTGCGCGCCGAGCACGGCTTCGACACCGACCTCAAGCACTTCGCCATCTTCGGCCGCTGCGCCGACTGCACCGCCAAGCTGGAGAACGGGCAGCCGTAAGCTGAGGGGTATGAAGAGCCCGCTGCTTGCCCTGCCCGGCGCCGTCCCGGCCGAAGGTCCCGACGAGGGGGTCGCCGCCCACTACGGCGACCTGTTCCGCGAGCAGCGCGCGCTGGCCGCCGGCCGCGGCTTCGTCGACCTGTCGCACCGCGGCGTGATCACCGTGACCGGCCCGGACCGGCTGAGCTGGCTGCACCTGCTGCTCACCCAGCACGTCAGCGAACTGCCGCCGCAGCGGGCCACCGAGGCGCTGGTGCTGTCCCCGAACGGGCACGTGGAGCACGCGCTCTACCTGGTCGACGACGGGGAGACCACCTGGATCCACGTCGAGCCGGGCGGCGTCCCCGCGCTGCTGAAGTACCTGGAGTCGATGAAGTTCTGGAACCGGGTCGAGGTCGCCGACGCCACCGAGCAGTACGCCGTGGTGTTCCTGCCCGCCGGCTCCACCGCCCCGGTCGGGAGGGCCGCCGCGGTGCGCGAACTCCCCTGGGGCCGCGACCTGTTCCTGCCGCGCGCCGAACTCGCCGCGGCCGCCGAGGAGTTCGGCCCGGCGGCGGGCGTCTGGGCGTACGAGGCGCTGCGGGTCGAGGGGCACCGGCCGCGGCTCGGCTTCGAGACCGACCACCGCACCATCCCGCACGAGGTGGACTGGCTGGGCAGTGCCGTGCACCTGCAGAAGGGCTGCTACCGCGGCCAGGAGACGGTCGCCCGGGTGCACAACCTGGGCCGCCCGCCGCGCCGGCTGGTCTTCCTGCACCTGGACGGCACCGAGGAGAAGCTGCCCGCGCACGGCACCGAGGTCCGGGTCGAGGGCCAGGAGCGCCCGGTCGGCTTCGTCACCTCCTCGGCCCGGCACCACGAGCTGGGCCCGATCGCGCTGGCCCTGGTCAAGCGCAACACCCCGGTGGACGCGGTGCTGCTGGCCGACGGCGTCCCCGGCACCCAGGACGTCATCGTCTGATTGTCCTCGCTCGCCTCCGGGCGCTCTGACCCGGCGCCGACACTCCTCGCTCCAGCACTCCCTCCTCCGTCGGTCACTTGTCGCTCGTCGCTTTCGGCACCGGCGCGCCCTTCGGCTCGCAGGGGGGCGAGGCCGGACCTACACCTCCAGCAGCACGGTGAACGGCCCGTCGTTCACCAGCGAGACCCGCATGTCGGCGCCGAACCGCCCGGTCTCCACCTTCGCGCCCAGCGCCCGCAGTTCGGCCACCACCGCGTCCACCAGTGGCTCGGCGACCGGGCCGGGCGCGGCGGCGTTCCAGGTGGGGCGGCGGCCCTTGCGGGCGTCGCCGTAGAGGGTGAACTGGCTGATCACCAGCAGCGGGGCGCCGAGCTCCGAGCAGGAGAGCTCGGGGCTGCCCGGGAACAGCCGCAGCGTCCAGAGCTTGCGGGCCAGTTGGGCGGCCTGCGCCGGGGTGTCCTCGTGGGTGGCGCCGACCAGGACGCACAGGCCCGGCCCCTCGATCGCGCCGACCGTCTCGCCGTCCACCGTCACGGCCGCCCCGGCGACCCGCTGCACCACTGCTCGCATGCCGCCCATTGTGCCGGGGCGGGTCCACCGGGGGCGCACGGCACCCGGTTGCGCGCCGGGGTCGCACGTGGTGCGCCCCGATTCGTGCAGGTGAACCCGTGGCGCGGATTCTTCGTACTAGCCAGGGGTGTTCGCCAGGGGGCCGTTCGGGTACTCGGGCGTGCGGCGCCGGGGCCCGGGGTGGCACGCTGTCCGACGCCCGGGGCCACCCGGGCCCCGCGGGGGCGTCCGCCGTCCCGGCGAACCGCGTCACCCGCACGAGTGGCACCGCCCGCCGGGGGGAACCCTGGGAGGCGGGCGGCCCGTGCTACCGGCGGGCACTGGTACTACGGCAGGTGGTCGGATTGATGGACGTGAGCGCGGTCGACGGGCTGGCCGGCCTGGCCCTGGAGGAACTGCGGGTGCTCCGCAGGGACGCCCTGGAGCAGGAGGCCGACCTGTCCTACCTGCGCCGCCTGCTGCACGGCCGGATGGACATCCTGCGGGCCGAGCTCCAGCGCCGGGAGATCATCCCGCAGCAGGCCGCCGGCGAGGCCCCCTGCGCCCTGCTGGACCGGCTCCCGGCCATCCTGGCCGACGCCCCGTCCGCGACCCGCCGCCCGGCCCGGCACGTCACCCTCGGCCCGCCGCGCGGCGAGCGCTACCGGCTGGAGGCCGACGCCCTGATGGGCGACGTCCAGCTGGCCGACCTGGCCGCGCACCCCACCGCCGACCTGCTGGCCGCCGTCGAACGGCTGGACGAGCACCAGCGCGAGGTCTCCGGCCGCCGCCAGGCGCTCCAGCGCACCGCGGACGACTGCGGGGCGGAGATCACCCGCAGGTACCGTGAAGGGGAGGCCCGGGTCGACGACCTGCTCAGCGAGCGCTGAGCGGGGCGGACGCGGCCGGGCCCACCCCACCCTCGCCCGCACCGCCCCTGGAGACCCACCCGTGTCGCAGTCCGCCCTGCCCGCCCTCGCCGAGGTCATACGCTCCGGCTTCACCGAGGGCCGCCACCGCGGTTCGCTGGTCCTGCTCGACGCCGACGGCGCCGTCGAGTTCTCGCTCGGCACCCCCGAACTGCCGGTCTACCCGCGCTCCACCGCCAAGCCCTTCCAGGCCGTGGCCACCCTGCGGGCCGGCCTCGACCTGGGCGGCGAACAGCTCGCGCTGGCCGCCTCCAGCCACTCCGCCGAGCCCTTCCACCGCGCCGCCGTGCGCAAGCTCCTCGCCGACGCCGGGCTCACCGAGGCCGCCCTGCGGCTGCCCGCCGACCTGCCGCTGGACGGGGTCGAGGCCGAGGAACTGCTGCGCTCCGGCGGGGAGCGGGCCCCGATCCTGATGGACTGCTCCGGCAAGCACGCCGCCTGGCTGGCCGCCTCCGCCGCCAACGGCTGGGACCTGGAGACCTACCTCGACCCGGCCCACCCGATCCAGCGGCTGGCCCGCACCGCCCTGGAGGAGGCCGCCGGCGAGCGCGCCGCCCACCTGGGCACCGACGGCTGCGGCGCCCCGCTGCTGGCCGTCTCGCTCACCGGCCTGGCCCGCGGCTACCGGGCCCTGCTGCTCGCCGACCCGGGCACCGAGCAGCGCCGGGTCGCCGACGCGATGCGCGCCCACCCCGAGTACGTGGCCGGCACCCGCCGGGCCGACACCTGGCTGATGCGGGCGGTGCCCGGCGCGCTGTCCAAGATGGGCGCCGAGGCCGTCCAGGTGGTGGCGCTGCCCGACGGCCGGGCCCTCGCCTTCAAGGTCGAGGACGGCGCGGAGCGGGCCCGCGGCCCGGTGCTGGCCGCCGCGCTGCGCCGGCTGGGCGTCCAGGACCCGGTGCTGGAGCGGATCGCCGCCGCCCCGCTGCACGGCGGCGGCAACGTGGTGGGCGAGGTCCGCGCCGCCTTCTGAGCCCGGACCACCGTCGGCGGACGCCGGGATGCCCGCGGCGGCACTTCGGTGCACGGTGGACGGCGGGGGAGCCACCCGCCGCCGCACAGGGAGAGACGCCATGACCGACCACACCTACCGGGTCACCGAGATCGTCGGAACCTCGCACGAAGGGGTGGACGCCGCGATCCGCAACGGCATCGCCCGGGCGAACCGGACGCTGCGCAACCTGGACTGGTTCGAGGTGGTGCAGGTCCGCGGCCACATCGAGGACGGCGCGATCGAGCACTACCAGGTCGGCCTCAAGGTCGGCTTCCGGCTCGACGACAACGACGGCGCCGACGCCTGACGACCGGCCGGGGCAGCCCGGCGACGCGCGAGGGGCGGGAGTCCGGACCGGACTCCCGCCCCTCGCACGGGTGCTGCGGGGTGCCCCTGGGGGCGGTACGGCTCAGTGGCCGCCCTGCTCCTGCAGGCGCTTGATCGAAGCCTCGATCTCGGCCTCGGCCTCGGCCCGGCCGACCCAGTCGGCACCCTGGACCGACTTGCCCGGCTCCAGGTCCTTGTAGACCTCGAAGAAGTGCTGGATCTCCAGGCGGTCGAACTCCGACACGTCCTGCAGGTCCTGCAGGTGCGACCAGCGCGGGTCGGTCGCCGGGACGCAGAGCAGCTTGTCGTCGCCGCCGGCCTCGTCCGTCATGTGGAACATGCCGATGGCGCGGCACTTGATCAGGCAGCCGGGGAAGGTCGGCTCCTCCAGGATGACCAGTGCGTCCAGCGGGTCGCCGTCGTCCGCGAGGGTGCCCTCGACGTAGCCGTAGTCGGCCGGGTAACGGGTCGAGGTGAAGAGCATGCGGTCCAGACGGAGCCGGCCCGTTTCATGGTCGACCTCGTACTTGTTGCGCGAGCCCTTCGGGATCTCGATCAGGACGTCGAACTCCAACGGTTCCTCCAAGGGTTGGGACTGACAGAATCCAAGTGTCTCCTACGGCGGGGTGTGCTCAGGAAAGGGGCCGGTCGGTGAGATCAGGGACAGGGGCGGGACGGGGTCGCAGGGCGGCGCTGGCGGCCGCGCTGGGAGTGGTGCTGGCGACCGGCACGACGCTCGCGGACCCGGCCGCGGCCCAGCCCTCGCCGGACCCGGCGCACAGCCGGCACGCCGACGACGGCCGGCACCAGGGACCGGACCAGGACCGGGACCAGGACCGGGACCGCCGGGACGGTGGCGACGACGACGGCGGGAAGGACGGGAAGGCCGGCGGCCGCGGCGACGGCGGGCAGCAGCGCCGGGACGACCGGCACCGGTCGGTGCCGGTCAGGGGCCCGGTGCTGGCCGCCGGGGACGCCGCCGACAGCAAGGCGCCGACCGGCGGCGGGCTGCGCACCGCGCTCGGCGACACCGTCCAGGACCGGGCGCTGGGCACGCTGAACTTCGCCGTCGCCGACGCCGCCACCGGCGAGTTCCTGTTCGGCTCCCAGGAGAACGTCCCGGCCACGCCCGCCTCCACCACCAAGCTCGCCACCGCCGTCGCCGCGCTCGCCCTGCTGCCCGCCGAGCACCGGATCGCCACCACCGTCGTCCGGGGCGCCGCCCCCGGCGAGATCACCCTGGTCGGCGGCGGCGACCCCACCCTGACCGCGCTGCCCGCCGACCAGGTCCGGATCGGCGGCGCCCCCGTCGACCGGGACAGCGCCCCCGCCTCGATGGCCGAACTGGCCCGCCGCACCGCCGCCGCGCTGAAGGCCGCCGGCGGCACCGAGGTGAAGCTCTCCTACGACACCTCGCTGTACAGCGGCCCGCTGCTGCACCACGACCACGACGCGATGAACATCGCCGCGGTCACCCCGCTGATGGTCGACGAGGGCCGGATCGACCCGCGCTCGCCCGACGAGGCCCCGGCCCGGGTGTTCGACCCCGCCGGGCAGGCCGCCGACTCCTTCGCGGCCCTGCTGGCGGCCGAGGGGATCACCGTCCGGGGCAAGCCCGCCCAGGCCACCGCGGCCGCCGGCGCCACCGAACTGGCCCGGGTCGAGTCGCCGACGATCGGACGGCTGGTGGAGCGGATGCTGACCACCTCCGACAACACGCTGGCCGAGGCGGTCGCCCGGCAGGCCGCGATCGCCGCGAAGCAGCCCGCCAGCTTCGAGGGCGCGGCGAAGGCCGTGACCGGTGAACTGGCCGCGCTCGGCGTGCCGTTGGACGGCGTGCTGCTCACCGACGGCAGCGGCCTGGCCAAGGCCAACCTGATCCCGCCGGTCACCCTGGTGAAGCTCCTCGCCGCGGCCGCCGCCCCGGACCACCCCGAGCTGCGCCCGGTGATCACCGGTCTCCCGGTCGCGGGCTTCTCCGGCACCCTGGTGAACCGTTTCAGCGCCAAGTCTGGGGCGGGCGAGGCCGCGGGCATCGTCCGCGCCAAGACCGGCACCCTCCAGGGCGTCAACACCCTGGCCGGCACCGTGGTGGACGCCGACGGCCGGGTCCTGGCCTTCGCCCTGATGACCCGCACCGACGCCGACCCGGCCACCGCCCGCGCCGCCGTCGACCGCATCGTCGCCAAGATCGCCGCCTGCGGCTGCTGAAGCCCTGCGGGCGGCTCGGTGCTGCCCGAGGGGGACGGCCCTGCGGGTGGCGCGGGGGCGGGTGGGAGACGTCCCGCGGCTGCTGAAGCCCGTCGGGGGCCGGTCGGGTGCCCGTTCTCCGTCCCTCCGGCTTCTCCTGCTCGTCCCGCTCGCGTGCCGGCCGCGGGCCCGCGCTCCGCCCGTCCGGCGGCTCCCGCCGTTCGCGGGTCCCTCCCCCGGGAGGGGGCGAGCACGTACGGTGAGGGCATGACGAGCGCGAGCGGCGGTGCGGAGATGGTCGACTGGGATCTCGCGGTGGCGACCGCGACGCGGCTCGCCCGGCCGGGGCCGCGGATCGGCCGGGAGGAGGCCCGGGCCGCCGTCGCCGAGCTGCGGCGGCACGCGGCGCAGGCCGAGCGGCACGTGCGCGAGTACACCGGGATGGGGTCGACCGCGGTGGCGGGGACGCCGGTGCTGGTGGTGGACCGGCCGGGCTGGGTGCGGGCGAACGTGGCGGGCTTCCGGACGGTGGTGCGCCCGTTGACGGAGAAGCTGGCGGCCCGCCGGCAGGGCGGCGGCCGGGGCGCGGCGGTGGCCGGTTCGGCGGGGGCGAAGGCGACCGGGGTGGAGGTCGGCGTGGTGCTGGCCTTCCTGTCGGCGAAGGTGCTGGGCCAGTACGAGACCTTCGCCCCGGCGGAGCTGCCGAGCGCCCCGGACAGCCCGGAGGGCCTGTTCGACCAGCCCCGGCGCGGGCTGGCGGTGCCGCCCGGGCGGCTGCTGCTGGTGGCGCCGAACATCGTCCAGGTGGAGCGCGAACTCGACGTCGACCCGCACGACTTCCGGCTCTGGGTGTGCCTGCACGAGGAGACCCACCGGACCCAGTTCACCGCGGTGCCGTGGCTGCGCGACCACATCCAGTCCGAGGTGCAGGACTTCCTGGCGCAGACCGACGTCGACCCGGCGGCCTTCCTGGAGCGGCTGCGCGAGGCGCTGGGCGGCCTGCCGCTGCCGGGCCTGGGCGGCCGCCGGGAGGGCCGGGAGGGTGCGGCCAGCGTGACGGACCTGGTGCAGACGCCCGCGCAGCGGGAGATCCTGGCCCGGTTGACGGCGGTGATGTCGCTGCTGGAGGGCCACGCGGACGTGGTGATGGACGGGGTGGGGCCCGCGGTGGTGCCCTCGGTGGCGGAGATCCGGGAGAAGTTCCAGCGCCGCCGCGACCGGGGCAGCGGCCGGCTCGACCTGGCGCTGCGCCGGCTGCTCGGGATGGACGCCAAGCTGCGGCAGTACCAGGACGGCGCGGTGTTCGTCCGGGGCGTGGTGGAGCGGGTCGGGATGGAGGGCTTCAACCGGGTGTGGACCTCGCCGAACACGCTGCCGACCAAGGAGGAGGTCCACGACCCGGCGTCCTGGGTGTCCCGGGTGATCGGTTGAGCGCGCTTCCCGGGCCGTTCCCGGACCGCTCCGGGTCCGGTCGCGACCGGTCCGTCAACCTGGCGAGTCGTACACCTGGCGGCAGCCGTAACGTTTCTCCATTCACCCGTACGTGGGACGGTGGATCCGCCGTTGGCGCGGGTGGCGTGGGCGGTGGCCGGATTCTGCGACCATCTGTGAGCGCCTGGTGACCGAGAGCTGACAGGCGGCCGACGTACCCCCCTCCGCCAAGGAGTGCCAACCATGGGCCCACACCCCGCTGTCGCGGCGATACGCCTCGCCGTCCGCCGTACCCTCGCCGAGCTCGCCGCCGAGGCGGGCGTCGTCCCCGGCGGCCAGGTCCGCCCGCGCACGCCCGCGCCGGTGCCGGTGCCCGTGCTGGCCGGCACCGCGACGGTGCCCGGCACGCTGATCGGCAACGCCCGCCGGCACCCCTCCGGTCTGCCCCGCACGCCCGCCGCGCCCGGCTCCCCGCTGGTGCTGGTGGCGGTCTCCGGGGGCGCCGACTCGATGGCGCTGGCCACCGCCACCGCCTTCGAGGCCCCCAAGCTCGGCCTGCGGGTCGGCGCGGTGACCGTCGACCACGGCCTGCAGGACGGTTCGGACGAGCGGGCCGAGCAGGTCGCCGTCCGGCTGCGCGAGCTCGGCCTCGACCCGGTGGAGGCGGTCGCCGTCCGGGTGGGCCGCGGGGGCGGTCCGGAGAACGCCGCCCGGGACGCCCGCTACGCGGCCCTCGACCTGGCCGCCGAGCGGCACGGCGCGCTGGCGGTGCTGCTCGGGCACACCCGCGACGACCAGGCGGAGACGGTGCTGCTGGGCCTGGCCCGCGGCTCCGGGTCCCGCTCGCTGGCCGGGATGCCCGCCCAGAAGGGCCGCTACCGCCGTCCGCTGCTGGAGCTGGACCGGGCCGCCACCCGGCAGGCGTGCAGCGCGCAGTCCATCCCGGTCTGGGACGACCCGCACAACACCGACCCGGCCTACACCCGCTCCCGGGTCCGGCACGAGGTGCTGCCGGTGCTGGAGAAGCACCTGGGCGGCGGCGTGGTCGAGGCGCTGGCCCGCACCGCCCGCCTGTTCCGCGACGACGCCGACGCCCTCGACCAGTGGGCCGCCCTGGCCGAGCGCGACCTGCGCACCCCCGACGGCGCCCTGGACGTCGGCAAGCTCGCCGAACTGCCCCCCGCGGTGCGCCGCCGGGTGCTGCGCCGGGCGGCGCTGCGCGCGGGCTGCCCGGCCGGCGACCTGTTCGCCCGGCACCTGGAGACCGTGGACCTGCTGGTCACCGGCTGGCGCGGCCAGGGCCCGCTGCACCTACCCGGGGGCGTCGAAGCCGTGCGGCGGTGTGGCACGCTGGTGTTTCGGCGACAGGGCGACTGAGCACGAACCAGTCGGACCGGCGCCGCCGAACCCAGACCCCGAACGTTTGAGGACGTATCCCCGGTGGACCAGAACGACATGGGCGCAGACCTCGCGAAGGTGCTCATCAGCAAGGACGAGATCGACGCCAAGCTGGTGGAGCTGGCCGCGCGGATCGACCAGGACTACGCGGGGAAGGACCTCCTGCTGGTCGGCGTCCTCAAGGGCGCCGTCATGGTGATGGCGGACCTGGCCCGGGCCCTGCACAGCCAGGTGACCATGGACTGGATGGCGGTCTCCTCGTACGGGATGGGCACCAAGTCCTCCGGCGTGGTCCGGATCCTCAAGGACCTGGACACCGACATCGCGGGCAAGGACGTGCTGATCGTCGAGGACATCATCGACTCCGGCCTGACGCTGTCCTGGCTGCTGGGCAACCTGGGCTCGCGCGGCCCGGCCTCGCTGAAGGTGTGCACCCTGCTGCGCAAGCCGGACGCCGCCAAGGTGGAGATCGACGTCGAGTACGTCGGCTTCGACATCCCGAACGAGTTCGTGGTCGGCTACGGCCTGGACTACGCGGAGAAGCTGCGCAACCTGCCGTTCATCGGCACGCTCGCGCCGCACGTGTACGGCGGCTGAACCGTTCGGGCGACGGGCGGGAACAGGGCACCGTTCCCGCCCGTTGAGCGGGGGTAGGAAAATAGGCCGCACCGTGGTGCGATCCCGCCGGGACCGGGGGTCGCTGCGGTACGGTCCAATCAAACGCTCGTCTTACGAGCACATATCGGATGCGCCGAGGCCCCACAGCCGAGCAGCGCCCGTTGAACTGGCAGGAGGGACGGGGCGGTGACGCCCCGCATGGATGGACGTCAAGCGATACTTCCGTGCGCCGATCATGTGGGTCGTGCTGGCCGCCCTCGCCGTGTTCGCGTTGATGGAGCTCGTCTCGGATTCGAGCGGCTACAAGACTGCGGACACCGGGCAGGTCGTCAGTGCCATCGACAACAACCAGGTGAAGTCGGCGCAGCTCACCACCGGTGACTCGAACCTCATCAAGATCCAGCTGCAGGACGGCCAGAAGCTGAAGGCGGGCTCGAACAACAAGTCGCCGTCCGGCACCCGCTTCCAGGCGTCCTACACCGGCGACCAGCAGGCCGCCGACCTGGCCAAGAAGCTCCAGGACAAGTACGCCGACGGCCAGATCGCCGACGGCTACACGGTCAGCCCCGAGAAGCAGTCGACCTTCGTCAGCCTGCTCTTCTCGATGCTGCCGATCGTGATCATCGTGCTGGTCTTCCTGTTCCTGATGAACCAGATGCAGGGCGGCGGCTCCCGGGTCATGCAGTTCGGCAAGTCCAAGGCCAAGCTGCTCACCAAGGACACCCCCAAGACGACCTTCGCGGACGTCGCGGGCGCCGACGAGGCGGTCGAGGAGCTCCACGAGATCAAGGAGTTCCTGCAGGAACCGGCCAAGTTCCAGGCGGTCGGCGCCAAGATCCCCAAGGGCGTGCTGCTGTACGGCCCGCCCGGCACCGGCAAGACCCTGCTGGCCCGCGCCGTCGCGGGCGAGGCGGGGGTGCCGTTCTACTCGATCTCCGGCTCCGACTTCGTCGAGATGTTCGTGGGCGTCGGCGCCAGCCGCGTCCGCGACCTGTTCGAGCAGGCCAAGGCGAACGCCCCGGCGATCATCTTCGTCGACGAGATCGACGCCGTCGGCCGGCACCGCGGCGCGGGCCTCGGCGGCGGCCACGACGAGCGCGAGCAGACCCTCAACCAGCTGCTGGTCGAGATGGACGGCTTCGACGTCAAGGGCGGCGTCATCCTGATCGCCGCCACCAACCGCCCCGACATCCTGGACCCGGCGCTGCTGCGCCCCGGCCGCTTCGACCGGCAGATCGCCGTCGACCGCCCGGACCTCCAGGGCCGGCTGGACATCCTCAAGGTGCACCAGAAGGGCAAGCCGATCGCGCCGGACGTCGACCTGTCGGCCGTCGCCAAGCGCACCCCCGGCTTCACCGGCGCCGACCTGTCGAACGTGCTGAACGAGGCGGCGCTGCTCACCGCGCGCTCCGAGAAGAAGCTGATCGACAACCAGACGCTGGACGAGGCGATCGACCGCGTCGTGGCCGGTCCGCAGAAGCGCTCGCGGATCATGTCCGACAAGGAGAAGAAGATCACCGCGTACCACGAGGGCGGCCACGCCCTGGTCGCGGCGGCCTGCAACTACTCCGACCCGGTGCACAAGATCACCATCCTGTCCCGGGGCCGCGCCCTGGGCTACACGATGGTGCTGCCGGACGAGGACAAGTACTCGACCACCCGCAACGAGATGCTCGACCAGCTGTCGTACATGCTGGGCGGCCGGGCGGCGGAGGAACTGGTCTTCCACGACCCGACCACCGGCGCCTCGAACGACATCGAGAAGGCCACCGCCACCGCGCGGGCCATGGTCACCCAGTACGGCATGAGCGAGCGCCTGGGCGCGATCAAGTTCGGCTCCTCCGACTCCGAGCCGTTCCTCGGCCGCGAGATGGGCCACCAGCGCGACTACTCGGAAGAGGTCGCCGGGCTGGTGGACGAGGAGGTCAAGAAGCTGATCGAGACCGCGCACAACGACGCCTGGGAGATCCTGGTCGAGAACCGGGACGTGCTCGACAACCTGGTCCTCGAACTGCTGGAGAAGGAGACGCTGAACAAGGAGCAGATCGCCGAGATCTTCACTCCGGTGATCAAGCGTCCCCCGCGTCCGGCGTGGACCGGGTCGGCCCGCCGCACCCCGTCCACCCGGCCGCCGGTGCAGTCGCCGAAGGAGCTGGCGCTGACCAACGGCGCCGCGGCCGCCCCGGTCGACCCGGTGGACGTCGTGAAGCTCCCGCCGGTCGACGGCGGCCAGGTCGAGAGCTGACCCGATCGAATACCCGTTCGGAATGGATGCCGCGTTTCCGGGGTTTGTACCCTGGAGGCGCGGCATTCGTGCTGCACCGACCTTCTTTGCCGAGATTTTCCCGACTGACGAGCAGCGAGGCACGCATGATCGATCCGGTGACGCTCGACGGTGAGTCCCCCGTCCGCGAGTTCGACCAGAAGCGGGCCGAGAACGCCGTCCGCGAACTGCTGCTCGCCGTCGGTGAGGACCCGGACCGCGAGGGCCTGCTGGAGACCCCGGCCCGGGTCGCCCGCGCCTACCGGGAGATATTCGCGGGCCTGTGGCAGCAGCCGGAGGACGTGCTGACCACCACCTTCGACCTCGGCCACGACGAGATGGTGCTGGTCAAGGACATCGAGGTGTTCTCCACCTGCGAGCACCACCTGGTGCCGTTCCGCGGCGTCGCGCACGTCGGGTACATCCCGTCCGCGAGCGGCAAGATCACCGGCCTGTCCAAGCTGGCCCGGCTGGTCGACGTGTACGCCCGCCGCCCGCAGGTGCAGGAGCGCCTGACCAGCCAGGTCGCGGACTCGCTGATGCGGATCCTGGAGCCGCGCGGCGCCATCGTGGTGATCGAGTGCGAGCACATGTGCATGTCGATGCGCGGCATCCGCAAGCCCGGTGCCAAGACCATCACCTCCGCCGTCCGCGGCCAGCTGCGCGACCCGGCGACCCGGAACGAGGCGATGAGCCTCATCATCGGCCGCTGAGCCGCCTCCGGCCGGGGCGCCACCCCTCACCAGGGGTGGCGCCCCGGTCCGCGTTCAGGACCTCGGCTCGCGGTCCGGCGGGGGGTCGAGGTGGTCGCTGAGCCACTCCAGGGTGGCGGGCAGTTCGCGCCGCCAGGTCTCGAAGGAGTGGCCGCCGTCGGGCAGGAAGATCGAGTCCACCTGGAACCCGGGGTGGGCGGCCGCCACCTGCTGGGCCTCGGCCAGGAACTTCTGGGTGGCCGGGAAGTCGTCCTCGGCCCGGGTGGAGACCAGCAGCAGGTCGGCCCGCGGCGCGGGCAGGTTCTTCAGCCGCCAGTCCAGGTCGGACTGCCGAGCGGCGTCCTGGTCGCCGCGGAACAGGTCGCCGTCCGTCCAGTGGTCGTTCGGCACCGTGTAGTCGGCGTGCATCCCGGCCGCGTTCCGGTACGTGTCGGGGTGCCGCATCGCCAGCCGCAGCGCGCAGGAGCCGCCGGTGGAGTAGCCGAACACGCCCCAGGAGCCCGCCGAACGGCTGACCCGGTACGCGGAGCGCAGCGCCGCCGGGACGTCCTCGGCGAACCAGGTCTCCGCCTGCGGCCCGCCGGGGACGTTCACGCACTCGGTGTTGCGCGGCGGGGCGACGGTCGGGCGGGCCATCACGATCACGGTCGGCGCCATCCGCCCGTCGTGCTGCAGCCCGGCGGCGGTCTGCGGCAGCCGCAGCCCCTCGACCAGGTGCAGCGAGGACCCGGGGTAGCCGGCCAGGGCGAGCAGCACCGGGAAGCGCTCGCGGGCGTAGCGCGGGTTGAAGTACTCGGGCGGCAGGTAGACGAAGACCTGGTCGGACAGGCCGGAGGCGGTGCCGGTGACCCGCACCGAGTCGACCCGGCCGACCTCCTCCGCAGTGCCCTCGGGCAGCACGTCCTTGACGGTCTCCAGCCCGCCCTCGTCGGTGGGCCGCACCAGCTCGTCCCCCTTCGGGGCGGCGGCGGGGCCCTTCGCGGCGGTCAGCACGAGCGGGGTGCCGCCGGGGCGCAGCAGGTCGTTCCAGGAGCTGTAGAAGCCGTACGCGTTGTTCACCGACAGCAGCAGCACGGCCAGCACCGACACCTGGGTGACGGCCAGCAGCCCGAGCCGGCCGAGCACCGGCAGCAGCCGCTGCCGGGACAGCCGCGGCCACAGCCACAGGGTGGCGAGCAGGGTGGCGGCGGCCACCGAGCTCAGCGCGTACACCAGTGTCCGGCTGGTCAGCTCCATGGCTCCCGGTCCTTCCTCGACTTCCGCCACGCCATCGTCATCTGACGATCCGTCGGCAGCGAGTGGAGGTAGTCTGACCGGGCGTCGGAAGCACGTACGAATGGCGTGCCCCGTCCGGGGGAACCGTCGCAGTGGAACGCGGCGTCCACCGGGGGGAGACGCGCCGAACCGCCTGCCGGGCGGAGACGGGTGCGGGCGCGGCGACACACCGCCGCGTCCCCCGAACCGACGAGCGCAACCGTTCGACCCGGGCCCGGGCCGGGCGGTCCACACCGTCCCGTGGACCGCACTTGACGTGCGGATTGCCAGAAAAAGGAACTGTCATGAAGGTCCATCACCCCCCTGGTCCCGGAGCGCGCGCCCAGCGTCCCGGTGCCTCTAGGCTGAGTTCTCATGAGCGCTCCCGTGTCCGCTGAGACCACCTCCGACGCGCCCCGGCCGCGGGGCCTGCAGGCGCTCCGCAGCCAGGCCGCCGCGGTGCCGCGGCCCTGGCTCCCGGGAGCGGTCGGGTACGCCTGCCTGGCCATCGGACTGATCGACATCGCCTGCGCGGTCTCGCCCCGGCTGCGGCTCACCCGGGTGCACACCGTGGTCGGTCAACTGCCGGGCGGCACCACCTCGTTGGCCGCCGCCGGCACCCTGATGGTCGGCATGCTGCTGGTGCTGCTCGCGCACGCGCTGCGCCGCCGCAAGGCGCGCGCCTGGCGGGCGGTGTGCGTGCTGCTGCCGGTCGGCGCGACGCTGCACCTGATGCGCTGGCACCAGTTCGGGCAGGCCGCGATCTCGCTGGCGCTGCTCGCCGTGATGCTGGTGCACCGGCGCGAGTTCTACGCCAAGGCCGACCCGCGCACCCGCTGGCGCGCGGTGGCCGCCTTCGTGCTGCTCGGCGCGGTCTCGGTGCTGCTCGGCCTGGTCGTGGTCTCGGTCCGCTGGAAGGCCGAGGTGGGCGACCCGTCGCTGTTCCAGCGGCTGGAGCAGGTCGGCTACGGCCTGTTCGGCTTCGAGGGGCCGGTCCACTACACCTCCGACCGGATCGGCGACCTGGTCGGCTACTCGCTCGGCGGGCTCGGCCTGGTCACCGCCCTCGCCACCGCGTACCTGGCGCTGCGCCCGGAGAAGCCCGAGCCCGAGCTGACCCCCGAGGACGAGCTGAAGGTCCGCGAGCTGCTCGCCCGGCACGGCCGGCGCGACTCGCTCGGCTACTTCGCGCTGCGCCGCGACAAGAGCGTGCTGTTCTCGCCCACCGGCAAGGCCGCGATCTCCTACCGGGTGGTCTCCGGCGTGATGCTCGCCTCCGGCGACCCGGTCGGCGACGTCGAGGCCTGGCCCGGCGCGATCAAGGTCTTCATGGCCACCGCCCGCGAGCACGCCTGGGCGCCCGCCGTGATGGGCTGCTCCGAGGTCGGCGGCGAGGTGTGGACCCGGGAGGCCGAGCTGGACGCGCTCGAACTCGGCGACGAGGCCATCGTCGACACCGCGACCTTCTCGCTCTCCGGCCGCGCGATGCGCAACGTCCGCCAGATGGTCAAGCGGATCGAGCGCAACGGCTACTCCTGCAAGGTCCGCCGGGTCGGCGACCTCGACCTGGAGGAGAAGCGCCGGATCGGCGACGCCGCGGCCCGCTGGCGCGGCACCGACACCGAGCGCGGCTTCTCGATGGCGCTGGGCCGCTTCGGCGACGCCGGCGACGACGAGTGCATCGTGGTCACCGCCCACAAGGCCCCCGAGGAGGGGGAGGGCGGCGACGACCTGAAGGCGGTGCTGCACTTCGTCCCCTGGGGCGAGGACGGCATCTCGCTGGAGCTCATGCGCCGCGACCGGGAGGCCGACCCCGGCCTGAACGAGCTGCTGATCGTCGCCGCCCTCCAGGAGGTCGGGGCGATGGGCGTGCGCCGGGTCTCGCTGAACTTCGCGATGTTCCGCTCGGCGCTGGCCCGCGGCGAGCGGATCGGCGCGGGGCCGGTGCTGCGGGCCTGGCGCGGGCTGCTGGTGTTCCTGTCGCGCTGGTTCCAGATCGAGTCGCTGTACAAGTTCAACGCGAAGTTCCAGCCCGTCTGGGAGCCGCGCTTCCTGGTCTACCAGCACACCCGCGACCTCCCGCGGATCGGCTTCGCCGCGATGCAGGCGGAGGCGTTCATCACCCTGGGCATGCCGCGGTTCGGCCGCAAGCGGCAGCGGCAGGGGCTGATGCAGGAGCCGGCGGCGCGCCTGGACAAGGCGGCGTAGCGCGGGACGGCGGGGCCGCGGCGTGCGGCCCCCGCCGACCGGTGCGCCGATAATGGGACGCATGAGCGAGAACGTCCCCGGCCTGCCCGTCCTTGAGCGCTGCGCTGTGATGGGGGTGGTCAACGTCACGCCGGACTCGTTCTCGGACGGCGGGATGTGGCTGGACCCGGCGAAGGCGGTGGCGCACGGGCTGGACCTGGTGGCGCGCGGGGCGGACCTGGTGGACGTCGGCGGGGAGTCGACCCGGCCGGGGGCGGTGCGGGTCACCGAGGCGGAGGAGCTGCGCCGGGTGGTCCCGGTGGTCACCGAGCTGGCCCGGGCCGGCGCGGTGGTCTCGGTGGACACCATGCGGGCGGCCGTCGCCGCGGCGGCCGTCGCGGCGGGCGCCCGGGTGGTCAACGACGTCTCCGGCGGCCTCGCCGACCCGGACATGGCGCGGGTGGTCGCGGAGACCGGCGCGCCGTTCGTGGTGATGCACTGGCGCGGCCAGTCCGCGGACATGGACGCCCTGGCGGTCTACGACGACGTGGTCGCCGACGTGGTGCGGGAACTGACCGCCCGGGTGGAGGAACTGCTGGCCGCCGGGGTGAAGGAGGAGCAGCTGATCCTCGACCCCGGCCTGGGGTTCGCCAAGACCGGCGCCCACAACTGGGCGCTGCTGGGCCGACTGGACGCGCTGACGGCACTGGGACGCCCGGTGCTGGTGGCGGCTTCGCGCAAGCGCTTCCTGGGTACGCTGCTGGCCAACCCGGAAACCGGGGAGCTGCGCCCGGCGCGGCAGCGGGACGACGCCACGGCGGCGGTCTCGGTGCTGTCGGCGAAGGCGGGTGCCTGGGCGGTACGGGTGCATGACGTGTCCGGCACGGCTGACGCCGTACGAGTCGTCGCGGCCTGGGAGCAGGCGGCGCAGAGGGGGTAGACGTGGCGGAGGCAGTGAGCGGCGGCAACGACCGGGCGGCGGCGCTGGAGCCGGACGAGGAAGCCGTCCTGGCGGTCAACCAGGCCCTGTACGAGGCGCTGGAGAACGGCGACCTGGAGGCCGTCGAGTCGATCTGGCTCGGGCCGGGCGAGGCGGACGACAAGCGCGGGGTGTTCTGCGTGCACCCGGGCTGGCCCGCGCTGATCGGCCGGGCCCAGGTGACCCGCTCCTACATGCTGATCATGGCGAACACCGAGTACATCCAGTTCTTCCTGACCGACGTCGAGGTCGACGTGCAGGGCGACGTGGCCCTGGTCACCTGCACCGAGAACATCCTGTCCGGCGGCGAGCCGGAGGAGGAGGGCGAGCTCGGGCCGCTGGTCGGCGGCAAGGTGGTCTCGACGAACCTGTTCCGGCGCACCGCGGGCGGCTGGAAGCTGTGGTCGCACCACGGCTCGCCGGTGCTCACCAGCGGGGACGACGAGGACGACGAAGAGGACGAGTAGCGCCGCCCGGCCGGTGGCGTCAAGGGCCGCGGCGGCCGGTCCGATCGGGTGGGCGGCCGGGGAGGCGGTCATGGGCCGTCGGTGCTCGAAGGTAGATTCGAGGGGCGGCGGGCGACGGTGCCCGCCGTTCCCCGCCCCACCGCGGGGCCGTCAGCTGGGAGCAGTGATTCTTTTGCTGGACCGCGTCACCCTGCGTGGGCTCCGCGCCCGCGGCCACCACGGCGTCTTCGAGCGCGAGCGCATCGAGGGGCAGACCTTCGTGGTCGACCTGGTGCTGTTCCTCGACACCCGGCCGGCCGCCGCGGGGGACGACCTGACCCGCACCGCGCACTACGGCGTGATCGCGGAGGAGGTCACCGCGGTGATCGCGGGCGACCCGGTCGACCTGATCGAGACGCTGGCCCAGCGGATCGCCGACCAGTGCCTGCGACACGAGGTGGTCGAGGAGGTCGAGGTCACCGTGCACAAGCCGGACGCCCCGATCACCGTCCCGTTCGACGACGTCACCATCACGATCCGCCGGGGCCGCGCCTGACCGCCCCCGGTGGAGCCCGAACAGAGGGAACTCCATTGGCCACGACCGACCCGACCGCCACGCCGACCACGTTCGACCTGCAGGGCAAGGTGGACCGCGCGGAGTCCACCCTGCACAGCCCCCGCACCGCCGCCGTCGCCCTCGGCAGCAACCTGGGCAACCGCCTGGAGACCCTCCAGGGCGCCGTGGACGCGCTGGAGGACACCCCGGGGGTGCGGGTGACCGCGCTGTCCGCCGTCTACGAGACCGACGCCGTCGGCGGCCCCGAGAACCAGCCGAGCTACTTCAACGCCGTCGCGGTGCTGCGCACCTCGCTGCCCCCGCAGGACCTGCTGGAGCGGGCCAACGCGGTGGAGGACGCGTTCGGCCGGGTCCGCGAGGTCCGCTGGGGGCCGCGCACCCTGGACGTCGACGTGCTCGCCTACGAGGGCGTCACCAGCGACGACCCGCAGCTGACGCTGCCCCACCCGCGCGCCCACGAGCGGGCGTTCGTGCTGGCTCCCTGGCAGGACGCCGACCCGGCGGCCGAGGTGCCGGGCCACGGGCCGGTCGCCGACCTGCTGGCGGGCCTCGGCGGCGCCGCGGCGCAGGGCGTGCGGCTCCGGGCCGACCTGCAGCTGCGGCTGCCCGAGTAGGCCCGGACCGGGAGCGGGAACTTCCGGGCGCACGCGGGCGTAGCTCCCTGGGGGCGCGGCCGGGCCGGTACGGTGGCCTGGTCGCGACGCCCCGCCGTCGAAGCCACTGGAAGGAAGCCCGCCCGCGTGAAGCCGCTCCGTCTCCGCCTGCTGCTCGGCATCACCGCGATCACGGGGCTGCTGTCCTGGGGCGGCGCCCGGCTGTGGGACTCGCTGGGCACCCTGCCCGGGGTGCCCACTTACGCGCCGTACGTGCTGGCGGCGATCGCCGTGGTGCTGCTGGCCGCGGCGATCTCGCTGCGCTCCCGGCTGAAGGCGGTGCGCGAGCGGCAGCCCGGCGCCAAGGGCGTCGACCCGCTGCACGCGGCCCGGGCGCTGGTGCTGGGGCAGGCCAGCGCGCTGGTGTCCGCGGTGGTGACCGGGATCTACGCGGGCGTCGGGGTGTTCCTGCTCGGCTCGCTGGAGGTCGCGGCCCGCCGCACGCAGGCGGCCACCGCGCTGTTCGCGGTGATCGCGGGCGCGGCGGTGATCGCGGTGGCGCTCTGGCTCCAGCACATCTGCAGGCTCCCCGAGGACCACGACGACCCCGAGCACCCGCGCGGGACGGCCGCCCCCTCGCGCTGACCCCCCGTCACCCGGCCGTCGCCTCCGGTGGCCGACACGGACTGTCAAGGCCCGAAAGGGGGGCGAGGCTGACAGCGCCGCGATTCGCACGCTAGTTTCTAGCCATGTCTCGCGGACGCCACCGTCATTCCTCCCTCCTCGGCCGGCTGCTGCCCCCGGCCGCCTCCGGCGTGCTCGTGGTCGCTGCGGTGGCCGCCCTGGTGGCCAGCCCGGACCAGGTCGTGGCCCGCTCGGTCGGGGTCGCCGCCGTGGTCGCCGTGGTCGGCCTGGCCCTGGTGCTGCGCCAGCGCGACCGGGCCGCCCGGACCGCCGCCGAACTCGCGGTGGTGCGCCGGCTGCGCGCCGAGGAGCGCTACGAGGAGCAGATCGCCGAGGCCGAGTACGCGGCCGAGGTCGCCGAGGAGCGCGCCACCCGGTTCGGGCGGCGGCTGACCGCGGAGAAGTCCCGGCTGGCGAAGGCCGAGACGGAGATCGCCCGGCTGCTGCGCGAGCGCGCCGTGATGGTCGCCGAGCAGGCCATGAAGGAGGCCGAGGCGACCCGCCGGGCCCTGGAGGCCGCCCGCCCCAAGCACCCGGTCACGCCCGCCTCCTACGTCCGCGCGCAGGCCGCGGTGCGGCACCTGGAGCGGCAGGCGGCGGCCGCCGAGGCGCGCCGAGAGGTGGACGAGCGGGCCCAGGTCGAGCTGCGCCCGAAGATGCCCGACCCGGTGCCGGCCGGCGGCTCGGCCGCGCTGCGCCCGGTCGGCCCGGCCCTGCCCGCGCCGGAGGCCGCCCGCCCGCAGGTGCCCGCGCCGCAGCGGCCGCGGGCCACCGCGTTCAGCTTCTTCGGCCGCCCCGGCACGGCCCGGGCCGCGCTGCGGGCCGGTGCCCCGGCGCCCGCCGTCGGCGACCTGGCGGACGTGGTGGGCGACGAGGCGCTGGCCGACAGCGAGCGCTACGCGGTGCTGGACGGCGCCCCGGTGGACGCCGCGCAGCCGCCCGCGCACCAGGCCGTGGAGCAGCCGCCCAGCCACCGGCACGCCGAGTCGGACACCGAGCCCGAGGTGGTCGACCTGACCGCGCACGACGAGACCGAACTGCTGGAGCTGCCCGAGCTGCGGGCCGGCCGCTCCTGACGCGCCGCCCACGCGCGACGGCCCCCCGGAGCCTTCCGGGGGGCCGTCGCGCGTGCGGTGCGGGTCAGACGTTCACGCCGAAGTCCTGGGCGATGCCGACCAGGCCGGAGGCGTAGCCCTGGCCGATGGCGCGGAACTTCCACTCGTCGCCGTTGCGGTACAGCTCGCCGAAGATCATCGCGGTCTCGGTGGCAGCGTCCTCGGAGAGGTCGTACCGGGCGATCTCGGCGCCGCCGGCCTGGTTGACCACCCGGATGTAGGCGTTGCGGACCTGGCCGAAGCTCTGGCCGCGGTTGAGGCCGTCGTAGATGGTCACCGGGAAGACGATCTTGGTGACGTCGGCGGGCAGCGCGGCCAGGTTGACGTTGATCGACTCGTCGTCGCCCGCGCCCTCGCCGGTGCGGTTGTCACCGGTGTGCACCACGGTGCCGTCCGGGGCGCTGGTGTTGTTGAAGAAGACGAAGTGCCGGTCCGAGTAGACCTTGCCCTCGGCGTTCAGGACGATCGCGCTGGCGTCGAGGTCGAACTCGGCACCGGTGGTGGTGCGCACGTCCCAGCCGAGGCCGACGGCGACCGCGGCCAGGCCGGGGGCCTCCTTGGTCAGCGAGACGTTGCCACCCTTGGTGAGGCTCACGGGCATGGTCTGTGGTGTCCCTTCGGTCGGTTTTGCCCAGAGAACGCGGGACGGGCGGCAGTTGGTTCCACCGCTCGGCGAACGGACGGATTCCTTCCGCGCGGACGCCCGCCGCGCCTCAGATTCTCGGGTAGCGGCCCTGCACGGTCCAGACGTTCGGGTTGTCGGCGAGTCCCTCGTGCAGCTCGGTCAGGTCGGCCAGCACGTCCTGCAGGAAGTCCCGGGCCTCCCGGCGCAGTTCGGCGTGCCGCACCACCAGGGGCTCGTCGTCCGGGCGCCAGGTGGCGGTGATCTCCACCCAGCCGAACCGGCGGGCGAAGCGCAGCAGCTCGGTGTTCTGGGTGAAGTCCAGGTCCTCGGTGCGCACCCGGGCCTCCCGGCTGCCGCGCGGGTCCTCGTCGAGCCGCTCGACGACGTCGCACACCGCCCAGGCGAAGTCCAGCACCGGGACCCAGTGCCAGCGGGTCTCCAGCCCGGCCCCCTCGTCCGTCTCCAGGTACACGTCCCCCGCGAACAGGTCGTGCCGCAGCGAACGGACCGACGCGGTGCGGTAGTCGGTCTGCGGGGGGTCGGGGAAGCGGGTGGAGAGGGAGTAGCCGAGCTCGATCACGCCGCCATTGTGCCCGCTCGGCCGGGGCGGCCGCGCCCGGCCGGGGCGGCTTAACCAGGTGACGGGGGCCGGGGCGGACGGGATGATGGGCGCATGACTGAGCCCGTGCGCGTACGGGGTTCGGTGGTCGTCCCCGACGCCGAGCTCGTCTGGCGCTTCTCCCGATCCTCCGGCCCCGGCGGGCAGCACGTGAACACCTCGGACTCGAAGGTCGAGCTGCGGTGGGACCTGGCGGCCTCCGAGGCGCTGCCGCCGGTGTGGAAGGAGCGCGCCCTGGAGCGGCTGGCCTCCCGGCTGGTGGACGGCGTGCTGGTGGTCCGGGCCTCCGAGCACCGCTCGCAGTGGCGCAACCGCGAGGTGGCCGCCGCCCGGCTGGCCGCGCTGCTGGGGGAGGCCACCGCGCCGCCGCCGAAGACCCGGCGGGCCACCAAGCCGAGCCGCGGCATGGTCGAGCGGCGGCTGGAGAACAAGCGGCACCGCTCCGGGCTCAAGCAGGGCCGCGGCCGGATCCGCCCGGAGTGACGGCCGGTCAGCCCAGCTGCCGGTAGCCGCCGCGCAGGTACAGCAGCGGCCGCCCGGCCGGGGCGGGCACCCCGGCGGCCAGCACCCGGCCGAGCACCAGGACGTGGTCGCCGGCCGCGATCCGCTGCTCGGTGCGGCACTCCACGGTGGCCAGTGCGCCGTCGATCAGCGGGGCACCGCTGTGCGGGCCGCGCCGCCAGGCGGCGTCGGCGAACAGCAGCCGGTCGCTGAGCCGGCCCTTCATCGCGAACCGGGAGGCGAGCGTGCGGTGCTCCTCGGCGAGCAGCGACACCGCCCAGGTCTCGGCCCGGGCCAGCAGTTCGTCCATCCGCGAGTCCGTGCGCACCGAGACCAGCACCAGCGGCGGCTCCAGCGACACCGACAGGAACGAGGTGGCGGTCATCCCCGCGTCCTCGCCGTCCTCGGGGTCGTGCACGGTCAGCAGCGAGACGCCCGCGGCGAGTTGGCCGAGGGCGGCCCGGAACTCCTCGGGGGTGGCGCCGGCCGCCGCCGCGGGGGCGGGGGCCGCGGGGGCGGCGGGGGACTGCTGGGAGCTGTACACGTACCGCACGGTAGTCGCCGGTCGGGTGCGCCGGTATCGGGCCCTGGTCGTAGTCCGGTCGTAGGTCCGGTCGGGCCTCGGTCGCAAACCGCTTGATCATTATGTGATTTGAGTCACAGTCACCGGCTATTGCTGACCGAGCGTGCCTATCGCAGTGCTCGCTGTGATTCAGTTCTTCTGGCAATCGGACGACAACCTTTCAAGAACCATCCGAAGCAGCCGGGGAGCCCCCGCATGGAAGCCGAGTCGGAGCCCTACGTCCGCCTCGCGACCCTCCGCACCTTGCACCGGGTCGTGGCGGACCTCAACGCTGCCCGGAGCCTGGCGGGAACCCTCCAGGCGGTCGTCGAGGGCGCGGTCCACGGGCTCGGGTTCGACGCCGCCGCGGTCAGCCTGGTGCGCCCCGACGGCGACCTGGTGGTCGCCGCCGTCTGGGAGATCGAGGAGAGCGCCTTCGGCGGCCCCGCCGTCCTGCTCGGCCAGGTCGGCTCCCGCGAGTCCTGGGAGCGGATGCTCCAGGTCGCCGACCACTGGGGCACCCTGCGCTTCCTGCCGCACGACCGCGGCTGGGCCATCGCCACCGACGTCCCCACCTGGACCGGGAACGGCCCGATGCCGGTCTACGGCAACGACTGGCACCCCTCCGACGTCCTGCTCGCGCCGATGTACAGCGCCGGCGGCGACCTGCTCGGCATCCTCTCGGTCGACCGCCCGCGCAGCGGCAAGCGCCCCGGCGCGTGGACCCGCGAGGCCCTGGAGATGTTCTCCCTGCAGGCCTCCATAGCCATCGGCAACGCCCGGCTGCGCGCCGAGATGCAGCGCGCCCTGGCCCGGCTGGAGAAGGAGCAGCAGGCCCTGCGGGCCAGCGAGGAGTCCTTCCGGCAGGCCTTCGAGTACGCCCCCAGCGGGATGGCCATCACCGAACTGCACGGCGACACCACCGGCCAGCTCAGCCGGGTCAACGACGCCCTGTGCCGGCTGCTGGGCCGCCCCCGGGCCGCGCTGCGCCAGCAGCGCTTCGTCGACCTGGTCCACCCCGACGACCTGGAACTGCTGCTGCGCACCAGCGCCGAGGGCGGCCGGGCCGAACTGCGGCTGTCCCGCCGGGACGGCGGCTACCAGTGGGTCTGCCTGCGCAACTCGGTGGTCGCCGACGCCGCCGAGGGCCCCAGCTTCCTGCTCACCCACGTCGAGGACATCGAGGACCGCAAGCGGCACGAGCTCCAGCTCGCCCACCGGGCCAGCCACGACGCGCTCACCGGCCTGCCCAACGGCGCCGAGCTGCGGGCCCGGCTGGCCCGCCGACTCTGTCCGGCCGCCCTGCCGCCCGCCGGGATACCCGGCCAGGGCCCGCCCCCCGGAGCGCCCCACCAGGGCGCCCACGCCGCCCAGGACGGCCGCCAGGCCGCCGGGGCGCCCGCACCCCACGCGCACGGCTACGCGGCCCCCGACGGGGCCCTGGAGCGCGACCGGGCCGCCTTCGCGGCCGACGGGGCGCCGCACCACGGCGGCGCCCCCGCCCACCACGTGCACGCCGTGGTCCCCGCCGAGCAGCCCCCCGCCGAGCGCGACCTGTGGCACGGCCACCGCCGCGGCTCCGCCCCGGCCGGCGAGCGCGGCCTGGCCGTCCTCTACTGCGACCTGGACGGCTTCAAGCTGGTCAACGACCGGCACGGCCACAACACCGGCGACGCCGTCCTGATCGAGATCGCCCGCCGCCTCCAGCAGGTCGTCCGGGAGGGCGACACGGTGGCCCGGATGAGCGGCGACGAGTTCGTCGTCCTCGCCGACAACATCGGCCGCGAGGAGGCCAAGGAACTGGCCGGCCGGCTGCGCAGCGCGATCCTGCCGCCGATGCGGATCGACAACCGGGCGGTCCGGGTCGGCGTCAGCCTCGGCATCGGCTGGGCCGGCTGCGGGATGAGCATCGACGAGGTGCTGCACTCCGCGGACGAGCGGATGTACGACGAGAAGCGCACCCGGGGCGGCGCCGCCCGCGGCTCCCGGGGCGAGCGCTCGCACCGCCGGGCGGGCTGAGGACCGGGCGGCGCGGGCGCGGGACGCGCTCGCCGGGCCGGCCGACCGCTTGGCCCCCGCTCATCGAGGGCGGGTAGGGTGCCCTGGGTACGGAGCAGACCAGTCCAGGGGAGTCGAACGTGACCACGCCCGGCAACAGCGGCGCAGCGCCCGAGGGCGCGGGCGAGGAAGACCCCTTCGCGTACCTGTACCGCCCGGCCGAGGGCGAGCAGCCCGCCGCCGAGCGCCCCCGCAGCGGCTACCAGCGTCCGATGGAGGTCGGCCGGGCCAGCTACGGCGAGCGGCCGACCTACCCGCAGGCCCCGCCGCCGCCCGGCTACGGCCAGGGCCCGGCCGCCCCGCACGAGCCCACCACGGCGCTGCCCCAGCAGCCCCGGTACGCCGAGCGCTCCCGTCCGCGGCCCGGCGAGGAGCGGCCCGCGGGCCGCGGCAAGGCCGCGATCATCGGCGCCGTCGCGGTGGTCGCCGCGATCGCGATCGGCGCGGGCGTCGCGCTCTCCACCGGCGACCCGGGCGGCAAGCCCAGCGCCGCCGACGCGACCGGCAAGGCCCCGGCCACCGCGGCCGCCGACACCGCCGCGCCCAGCCCGAGCACCGCGGAGAGCAGCGCCGCGCCCAGCCCGAGCGCCGCGAACGAGCCGTTCGGCGACGCGTCCAAGCTCCAGGCGACGGGCGCGGCCACCGACAGCACGGTCAAGGGCGCGATCTCCGCCGACGGCAGCTACCTGGTCCTGCAGGCCGGCTCGTCCTTCACCTGGACGGTCAACTCGGACACCGGCGGGCAGACCAAGTTCTGGCTGCACTTCAACAACACCGGCGCCGACCAGCCGGCCCAGGTCACCGTCAACGGCAAGGACCACCCGAACGGCGTGACCTTCAAGAACTACTCCAAGAACCCGGCCGCCGACCCGGCCCAGTCGTGGTTCAGCACCAACATATGGCCGGTGCTGCAGGCCGGGTCGAACACCATCACGCTGACCGTCCCGGCCGGGGCGAGCAACCCGGTGCTGCTGGACCAGGTCGCGCTGACGCCGATGAGCGTCAACGACTACCCGAAGTAACCGGCCGCGGGGCCCGCGGCGGTTCGGGCCGCCGCGGACACCACCCGGGCCAGCTGCTCGACGGTGGCCGCCATCGCGTCCCGGGCCGCCGACAGGTAGCCGCGCGGGTCGGTGGCGGCGGGGTGGGCGGCCAGCCGGGCCCGGATCGCCGGGGTGCAGGCGAGGTTGAGCGCCGTCCCGATGTTGACCTTCACCATGCCGGCGGCGACCGCCTCGGCGAGCGCGTCGTCCGGGACGCCGGAACTGCCGTGCAGGACCAGCGGGACCGGGACGGCGGCGGCCAGCGCGCGGATCAGCGCGTGGTCCAGCGCGGCGGTCCGGGTGGTCATCGCGTGCGAGGAGCCGACCGCGACGGCCAGCGCGTCGACGCCGGTCTCGGCGACGTAGCGGGCGGCCTCGGCCGGGTCGGTGCGGGCGCCGGGGGCGTGCGCGCCGAGCGGGGGCGCGCCGTCCTTGCCGCCGACCCGGCCGAGTTCGGCCTCCAGGTGCAGGCCGTGGCGGTGGGCCCAGGCGGTGGCCTCCGCGGTGGCCTTGACGTTCTCGTCGTGCGGCAGCGCGGAGGCGTCGAACATCGCCGAGGAGAACCCGGCACCGGGCGCGGCGCGCAGCAGGTCGGGGTCCTCGACGTGGTCCAGGTGCAGCGAGAGCGGGACGCGGGCGGCGGCGGCCACCTCGGCGCAGGCGCGGGCGATCGGCAGCAGCCGGCCGCCCCGGTAGGCGATCGCGTTCTGGCTGAGCTGGAGGACGGCCGGCGTGCCGGCGGCCTCGGCGCCGGCCGCGACGGCCTCGGCGTGCTCCAGGGTGATCACGTTGAACGCGGGCAGGCCGCGCCGTTCGGCGACGGCGGCGGCGAGCAGGTCACGGGTACGGGCGAGCGGCAAGGCGGGAGCTCCCGGTGGGGTGAGTAGCGAGGCGCAGGATCCGCTACCCACCCGACCGCGGCGCGTGTCGGGCGGACCCGGCCGCCCCGGTCGGGGCGGCGGCGGGTCAGGCCGGGTTGCCGGCCCTGGCGAAGCGGTCCGCGCCGACGATCCACTCGCCGCGGCGCATCACCGCGACGAGTTCGTAGCTGTCGGAGTCGAGGACGACCAGGTCGGCGTTCTTTCCGGCCTCCAGGGTGCCGATGGTGTCGCCCAGGCCCATCAGGCGGGCGGGGACGGTGGACAGCGAGGTGACGGCCTGGTTCAGGGACAGGCCGAGGACGGTGACGGCGCGCTGGAAGGAGACGTCCAGGGTGAGGGTGGAGCCGGCGATCGAGCCGCCCTCGACCAGCCGGGCCACGCCGTCCTCGACCCGGACCTGCAGCGGGCCGAGCGGGTACAGGCCGTCGCCCATGCCGGCCGCGCCCATCGCGTCGGTGATCAGCGCGACGCGCTCGGCGCCGGCCGTGCCGTAGGCCAGCTCGACCACCGAGGGGTGCAGGTGGATGCCGTCGTTGACCAGCTCGACGGTGACCCGCTCGTCCTCCAGCAGGGCGACGATCGGGCCGGGCGCGCGGTGCTGGATGCCCGGCATCGCGTTGAACAGGTGGGTGGCCACCGTGGCGCCGGCGTCGATCGCCCGCAGGGTGACCTCGTAGTCGGAGTCGGTGTGGCCGACGGCGGCGATGATGCCGAGGTCGGACAGCATCCGCACCGACTCCAGGCCGCCGGGCAACTCCGGGGCCAGGGTGAACATCCTGGTGTGGCCGCGGCCCGCGTCGGCGAGCTTGCGCACCAGCGCCGGGTCCGGGTCGCGCAGCAGGTCGGGGCGGTGGGCGCCGCACCGGTTGTGCGAGATGAACGGGCCCTCGAAGTGGATGCCGGCCAGGACGCCGTCCTCGACGAGCTCGGAGAGCACCGCCGCCTGGCGGCAGACCTCGTCGATCTCGCCGGTGACGGTGGAGGCCATCGTCGTGGTGGTGCCGTGCTCCAGGTGCGTGCGGGCGGCGGTGAGCGCCTCCTCGGCGATCCCGGAGGCGTACGAGGCGCCGCCGCCGCCGTGCACGTGCAGGTCGACGAAGCCGGGGACGACGGTGTACCCGGTCAGGTCGAGGTCGCTCGGCTCGGCCTCGCCGCCGAGGCCCGCGATGCGGGTGCCCTCCACGGAGAGCCGGCCGGCGTCGATCACCCCGCCGGGCAGCACCAGTCGGGCTCCGGCCAGTGCAGTACGGTCCGCGGTCACGCGGTCACCTCCATCGAGAGCAGGTCCCAGGCGAGCAAGCCGGCGCCCAGGGACGCGGCGGTGTCTTTGAGCATGGCCGGAACGACCTTCGGGGGCATCTGGAAGGTCAGCCGCTCGGTCACCGCCGCGCGCAGCGGCGTGAAGAGCGTGTCACCGGCCTCGGCCAGCCCGCCGCCGACGATCACCGTGGACGGGTCGAGCAGGCTCTGCGCCAGCACGATGCCGTCGGCGAGCGCGTCCACCGCGTCCTGCCAGACCGCGAGGGCCCGCGGGTCGCCGGCGTCGACGGCGCTCGCGCAGGCGGCGGCGTCGGCCTCCGGGTCGCCGCTGGCGCCGGCCCAGGCCCGGGAGACCGCGGAGGCCGAGGCCAGGGTCTCCAGGCAGCCGCGGGCGCCGCAGCCGCACTGCGGGCCGCCGGGGCGGACCACCACGTGGCCGATCTCGCCGCCGTAGCCGTGGGCGCCCGCCTCGATGGTGCCCTCGATGCCGATCGCACCCGCGATGCCGGTGCCCAGCGCGATGAACAGGAAGCGCTCGACCCCCTGCCCGGCGCCGACCCGGCCCTCGGCGAGGCCGCCGGAGCGGACGTCGTGGCCGAGGGCGACCGGGATGCCGCCGAGGCGCTCGCCGAGCAGCTTGCGCATCGGCAGGTCCCGCCAGCCGAGGTTGGCCGAGAAGACCGCGATCCCGTTCTTCTCGTCGATCGTCCCCGGCACGGCGACGCCCGCCGCGAGGGGGGCGGCACCGAACCGGGTGCGGCCCTCCTGCGCCAGGTCGGCGGCGAAGTCGAGGATGGTGGCGACGACGGCGTCGGGGCCGTGCTCCCGCCCGGTCGGTCGGCGTGCCTCGAAGAGCACGGAGCCGTCCTGGGCGACCAGCGCGGCCTTCATGCCGGTGCCGCCTACATCGAGTGCGATGACGTACTTCACGTAGGACAGTTTTCCTTGGCCGGGTCTAAGAGGTCTAGTCCAGTTGCTCGATTGGTCTGGTCCTGAGAGGTGAGGTTTATCGCTCTTTGCCGTCTCCTGGGCGGTTTGGGTGGCGAAGCCGTTACAGGCCGTACGGTCGGGCGGGGCTCAGCCGAGCACGATCGAGCGGGTCAGGTTGCGCGGCCGGTCCGGATCCAGGCCGCGGTGCGCGGCCAGCGCGACGGCCAGCCGGTGCACCCGGACCAGGTCGGCCAGCGGGTCCAGCCCGCCCGCCCCCGAGTCGGCCACCAGCCGGCCGCCGACCGCGGCGACCTCGCCGGCCAGGCCCGCGGGCAGCTCGCCGAACATCCAGGCCGCCCGGCCCGGGGCGGTGATCGAGACCGGGCCGTGCCGGTACTCCATCGCCGGGTACGCCTCGGTCCAGGCGAGCGCGGCCTCGCGCATCTTCAGCCCGGCCTCCTGGGCCAGGCCGTTGGTCCAGCCCGCGCCCAGGAAGGACACCTGCTCCAGCGCCACCAGCTCCCGGGGCACCTGCCAGGCGACCGCCCGCTCGGCGTCCGCGGCGGCCTCGGCGACCGTGCGCACCCCGGCCGGGAGGGCCTCCTCCAGCTCCAGGTGGGCGCGCAGCAGGGCCAGCACGGTGGTGGCGAAGCGGGTCTGCACCACCGAGCGCTCGTCGGCGAAGCCCAGGTCGACCAGCTGCCCGGCGGCCGCGGCCACCGGCTGGTCGGGGCAGGCGGTGATCGCGGTGGTCGGCAGGTCGGTGCCGGCCAGCAGGCGCAGCACCTCGGTGGTGGTGCCGGAGCGGGTGATCGCCAGCACCCGGTCGTAGCGGCGGGCGGGCGGGAACTCGGAGGCGGCGAAGGCGTCGGTCTCGCCGTGGCCGCCGGCCTCGCGCAGCGCGGCGTACGCCTGGGCCATGAACCAGGAGGTGCCGCAGCCGACCACCGCCACCCGCTCGCCGCGCCGAGGCAGCCCGGCCGGGCCGCTCGCGGCCAGTGCGGCGGCGGTGCGCCAGTTCCCGGGCTGGGTGGCGATCTCCTGGGCGGTGAGGGACGGCTGCGGCATGGGCGAGGGCTCCTTCGGCTTCCCCGGGGACTGCGCACGGGCGAGGGTGAGCACCGTGCGCAAAGCTGATTGATTTATAGCCGTTTCGCGCACGTGTGCGCAATGAGGGGGGTGGAGGTCGGGTGTGCGAAGCTGTCCCGGCCGGGCGCGGGGCCGCCCGGGGCGAGCGCGGGAGGAGCGGGGACGGTGTCCAGGTACGAGCGGTGGAACGCGCTGCTGGAGCTGCTGGCCGAGCACGGGAAGCTGGACGTCGAGGAGGCGGCCGGCGCGCTGGACGTCTCGGCCGCGACCATCCGCCGCGACCTCGACCAGCTGGCCCGCCAGCAGATGCTCACCCGCACCCGCGGCGGCGCGGTGGCGCACAGCGTCTCCTACGACCTGCCGCTGCGGTACAAGACCGCCCGCAACGCCGACGCCAAGCAGCGGATCGGCGCCCTGGTGGCCGGCCTGGTCGCCCCCGGCGAGGTGGTCGGCCTGAACGGCGGCACCACCACCACCGAGGTGGCCCGGGCGCTGGCCGTCCGCCCCGACCTGGTCGAGCACCCCGAGGGCGGCCAGCGCCTCACCGTGGTCACCAACGCGCTCAACATCGCCAACGAGTTGACGGTCCGTCCGCAGGTGAAGATCGTGGTCACCGGCGGCGTCGCCCGCCCCCAGTCGTACGAGCTGATCGGCCCGCTGGCCGCCCAGGTGCTCGGTGAACTCGCCCTGGACACCGCGGTGTTGGGCGTGGACGGGTTCGACGCCGAGCACGGCGCGACCGCGCACCACGAGGGCGAGGCGGCGGTCAACCGGCTGCTCGCCGAGCGGGCCCGGCGGGTGGTGGTGGCCGCCGACTCCTCCAAGCTGGGCCACCGGGCCTTCGCCCGGATCTGCGGCCCGGAGACCGTCGACACCCTGGTCACCGACGACCAGGTGCCGGACGCGGTGGCGGCCGCCTTCGCCGCCGCCGGGGTCACCGTCCTGACCGCGTGAGGGTTCGCATAGCGGACAGTTGTGCAGTCCACGTTGCGCGTGGCGCAACCTGATCTGACACTTCGATAACTTCCTTGCCTATTCGCCCCCAGAGGTCTGGACCACCGCGAGCGGTAGCTGTCAGGGTCGCGCCTGAAACCCTCCCGAAGGCGGTCCCCCCTTGAAGCGATCAGCGCTGATCCCCGTCCCCCTCGTCGGATGCCTGCTGCTGTCCGGCTGCGGCGTCCTGTCCGGCGGGGGAGGGGTGACGCTGAGCCTGGTCGCGGCCGACTACGGCACCAACGACTCCAACAGCAGCAGCAACTACTGGAACAAGCTGGCCAAGGACTTCGAGGCCGCCAACTCCGGCATCAAGGTGCACGTCGACGTGGTGCCCTGGAGCGACATCGACAAGCACGTCGCCGACCTGATCGCCAAGGGCGACACCCCCGACGTCGTGCAGACCGGCGGCTTCGCCGACCAGGTCGCCGCCGACCGCCTCTACCCCGTCGGCGACGTGCTCTCCATGGAGGCGCAGGCCAACCTGCTGGACTCCTTCAACAAGGCCGGCCAGGTCCTCGGCAGCCAGTACGGCATCCCGTTCATCTCCTCCAGCCGGGTCTTCGTCTACAACAAGGCGATCTTCCAGAAGGCCGGGATCAGCGCCCCGCCCACCACCTGGGAGGAACTGCGCAAGGACGCCGAACTGATCAAGACCAAGGTCCCGAACGTCATCCCGTACGCGCTGCCGCTCGGCCCCGAGGAGGCCCAGGCCGAGTCGATGATCTGGACGATGAGCGGCGGCGGCGCGCTCTCCGACAGCGTCGGCAACTACACCATCGACAGCCAGCAGAACCGCGACACCTTCAAGTGGCTGCGCACCAACCTGGTCGACAAGGGCCTGACCTACCCCGACCCCGGCGAGGTCGACCGCAAGACCGCCTTCACCGCCTTCACCAAGGGCGAGGTCGCCATGCTCAACGGCCACCCCGCCCTGCTCAAGGACGCGGCCGCGGCCGGCATCGAGTACGGCACCGCCGCCGTCCCGCGCAAGAGCGCCGACGTCAAGGACGTCTCCTTCGGCGTCGCCGACTGGCTGATGGCCTTCAAGGCCAACGGGCACCGGGCGGAGATCAAGAAGTTCCTCAACTTCACCCTCTCCAAGCAGAACACCCTGGAGTTCGACGAGGAGTACAACATGCTCCCCGTCACCCAGGACACGCTGGAGGACATGTCGGAGAACCCCCAGCACCAGGACCTCACCCAGTTCCTGCAGAACCTGCCCAACGCCAACTTCTACCCCTACGGCGCCCCCTCCTGGGACAAGGTCAGCAGCCTGATCAAGAAGCAGATGGGCGGCGCGGTGAAGAGCGGCGGCGACCAGGTGCTCAGCGACCTGCAGGCGACCGCCGCGTCCGAGGCGTCCAAGAGCCGCCAGGGCTGACGGACCGGGTGCTTAACCTGGAGACATGGCCGAACTGACCGAACGCGACCGGGCGGTACTCGAACTGGAAGCCCGCGGGTGGCGGACCGCCGGCGCCAAGGAACAGGCGATCCGGCAGGAGCTCGGCATCTCCGCCACCCGCTACTACCAGCTGCTCAACGCCCTGCTCGACCGCGCCGAGGCGCTCGCCCACGACCCGGTCCTGGTCAACCGGCTGCGCCGGGTCCGGCAGGCGCGGCGGGACGCCCGGCAGTGAGCCGGGCCGGTCGCCGCCCGCCGACGCCCGCCGACCGGTAGCGTCGGGGGCATGGGAATCGCCGAACAGATCACGACCCAGGCGGGGCGGACCGGACTGGCGGGCCTGCTCGCCGACCCGAAGTCCGCAGTCGTGGGGCTCGACTTCGACGGCACGCTCGCCCCGATCGTCGCCGACCCGGAACGGGCCCGCGCCCACCCCGGCGTCGTACCCGCCCTCTCCGCGCTCGCCCCGCTGATCGGCGCGGTCGTGGTGGTCACCGGGCGGCCCGCCGCCACCGCCGCCTCCTACGGCGGCTTCGCCGCCGCCCCCGGCCTCGAACACCTCACCGTCCTCGGCCACTACGGCGCCGAGCGCTGGGACGCGAGCAGCAACGCCGTCACCGCCGCCCCGCCCCCGCCCGGGGTGACCGCCGTCCGGGACGAACTCCCCTCGCTGCTCCGCGAACTGGGCGCCCCCGAGGGCACCTTCGTGGAGGACAAGGAACGCGCCCTGGCCGTCCACACCCGGCGGGCCCCCGACCCGGACGCGCTGCTGGAGCAACTGCGCGGACCGCTCGGCGAGTTGGCCCACCGCCGGGGCCTGGTCGTGGAGCCCGGCCGGATGGTCCTCGAACTGCGGCCGCCGGGCGTCGACAAGGGCGTCGCCCTCCGGGAGTTCCTGGCGGAACGGGACGCCGGCCCGGTGCTCTTCGCCGGCGACGACCTCGGCGACCTCGCCGCCTACGCGGAGGTCGCCGCCCGCCGCGGAGCCGGCCACCCCGGCCTCCTGGTCTGCAGCGGCCCCGTCACCGGCGAACCCCCGGTCGCGGAGCTGGCCGAACGCGCGGACCTGGTGGTGGCGGGGCCGGCGGGGGTGGTCGACCTGCTGAACGGGCTGACGGAACTGCTGCGCTGAGGAAGGGCGTCCGCCGGGGAGCGCGACGGGGCCCGCACCGGTAGGACGGGCACCGACAGGGGCGCGGGGAACCGCGCGCGGCGGGAGCGGCACGACGGCGCGGCCGGCTGTCCCGCTTCGCGGTCCGGCCGCGCGTGCCCGGTCGGCCGCGCGGTTCCCCGCGCCCCTGGTCCCGCTTCGGTCGGGGGCGGTTCAGAGGGCGTGGAGCTGGTCCAGGAACCACTGTTGGGGCGGGAGGGCGGTGGCCGCGGCGGCGAGGCGCTTGGTGCGGTCGGTGCGTTCGGCGGCGGGCATGGCGAGGGCCTCGGCGAGGGCTTCGGCGGTGGCGATGACGTCGTAGGGGTTGACGTTGATCGCGTCGTCGGCGAGTTCGGCGTGGGCGCCGGCCTCGCGGGACAGGACGAGGGCGCAGCCCCGGTCGGAGACGACGGGGACCTCCTTGGCGACCAGGTTCATGCCGTCGCGGATCGGGTTGACCAGGGCGACGTCGGCGAGCCGGTACGCGGCGAGGGAGCGCGGGAAGTCGTCGTTGACGTGCAGGATGAGCGGCTGCCAGTCGTCGGTGCCGAACTCGGTGTTGATCTCCTCGGCGAGGCGCCGCACCTCGGCGGTGTAGTCGCGGTACTCGGCGAGGTCGGTCCGGGAGGGGTAGGCGAAGGCGATGTGGACGACGTTGCCGAGCCACTCGGGGCGGGTGCGCAGCAGGTGCCGGTAGGCGAGCAGGCCGCGGACGATGTTCTTGCTGAGTTCGGTGCGGTCGACCCGGACGATGGTGCGCCGGTCGCCGACGGCCTCGCGCAGGGCGGCGAGGCGTTCGTCGACGTCGGGCCGGTGCGCGCGTTCGCGCAGGAACTCGGCGTCGGCGCCGAGGCCGTGCACGCCGAGCCGGGTGGTGCGGCCGCCGTGCGTGACGGTGAGGGCGTCCCGGTCGACCTGCGCGCCGAGGACGGCCTCGCAGCAGTCGGCGAAGGCGAGGGCCCAGCGGCGGGTGAGGAAGGCGGCCCGGTCGGCGCCGAGGATGCCTTCGAGGACGGCGGCGGCGACGTCGTCGGGCAGCAGCCGGTAGTAGTCCGGCGGGGCCCAGGGGGTGTGCGAGAAGTGGCCGATCCGCAGGTCCGGACGGAGTTCCCGGAGCAGCGCGGGGGCGAGCGAGAGGTGGTAGTCCTGCACCAGGACGGCCGCGCCGGGGGCGGCCTCGGCGGCGAGGGCCTCGGCGAAGGCGGCGTTGTACGCCCGGTAGGCGGCCCACTCGGTGCGGAAGCCGGCGTCGAAGGCGGGCTGCACGGGCGTCTGGTAGAGCAGGTGGTGGACGAACCAGAGGGTGGAGTTGGCGACGCCGTTGTAGGCGCGGGCGAAGGTCTCCGGGTCGATGTCCAGCATCCGGACGGCCTGCCCGCCGACGTCGTGCCCGGCCCGGTCGAGGCGCCCGTCGGGGGCCTGCCGGGCGGCGGTGCGGTCGGCGTCGGAGAGCGCGGCGCAGACCCAGACCGCGTTCGGGTCGTCGATCGCGGATAGCCCGGAGACCAGCCCGCCGCCGCCTCTGCGGAGGGTCAGCGAGCCGTCGTCCTCCGTGCGGAAGGACACCGGGCCGCGGTTGGAGGCCACCAGGATCGGGGCGGCTCCGGACTGCTGGGGGCGTTCGGACGCGTGATCGGCCATGTAGCCAACCTTGCCGCGCGATCAGCCGACCAAACCACTCGGCGCGGCCCGTCGTGGGTGAACTCTCGGTGCCGGCCGCCGCTCCCGGAGCCGTCCGGGGGCCGGAACCGCGGGCCGGAACCGGGGGCCGGAACCGCGGGCCGGAACCGCGGGCCGGGACGGGCGCGGGGCGGCGGCTCAGCGGTCGCGGTACTCGGGGAGGGTGGCCACCGGGGGCCGTTCGGTGGCCGGGACGGGGTGGGTGCGCGGGGTGAAGCCCGCCGCGGTGCGGCTGTACTGGGTGAGCAGCGGGCGGACCAGGTCCGGGTCGGCCTTGAGGCGGTGGGTGCGGTCCAGGCGTTCCAGCGCGGTGCGGTAGATGGTGGCGGCCATCCGGCCGAGGGCCTGGCCGTCCTGGTGCCGGTGGTGCCGCACGCCGACGTCGACCTGGGCCAGCGCGTCCAGGCCGGCCAGCTCCAGGGCGTCGACCAGCAGGCCCAGCTCGACGCCGTAGCCGGTCGGGAAGGGCAGCCGCTCCAGCAGCGCCCGGCGGGCCGCGTACTCGCCGCCGAGGGGCTGGACGAAGCCGGCGAGCTGCGGCCAGTGCAGGCTGAGCAGCGGGCGGGCGACCAGTTCGGTGACCCGGCCGCCGCCGGCCGGGACGACGGCGCCGTCGGCCTCGAAGGGGCGGTCGTACATGGCCTTGACCAGTTGCAGGGCCGGGTCGGTGAGCAGCGGGCCGATGATGCCGGAGACGAAGGCCGGGTCGAACTCGCGCAGGTCGGCGTCGACGAAGCAGACGATCGCGCCGCTGGTGGCGAGCAGCGAGCGCCACAGCACCTCGCCCTTGCCGGGCTCGGCGGGCAGCCGGGGCAGGATCTCGTCCCGGTGCACCACCCGGGCGCCGGCGGCGGCCGCGGCGGCGGCGGTGCCGTCCCGCGAGCCGGAGTCGACCACCACCAGCTCGTCCACCAGCGGGACGCGTTCGACCAGCTCGGTGCGGATCGCGGTGACGATCTCGCCGACGGTGGACTCCTCGTCCAGGGCGGGCAGCACCACGCTGACCGTGCCGGCCGGGCCGGCGGCCCGTTTGGCGGCCAGCAGCAGGTCGAGCGGCCGGTCGGCGGCCGTCCACGAACGGCGGCGCAGCCAGTCGGCCACCTCCGGCAGTACCCCGGGCTCGGGCTGCTCCGGCAAGTCTCGCTCCCTGTCTCGGTTCGTCTCGGGTGTCGGACGCGGGGGTGGGTCCGCCCGGGCCTTCGGATACAGTCTTCGTACTGCGACCGTGCCTTCGCACGCGGGGGTCGCTCGCAGCGTACGACCACAACTTCACAGAGCTCATCCAGAGGGACTGAGGGAACGGCCCGTTGAAGTCCCGGCAACCCTCCCGCACGGCCAGCAGGCCGGGCGGGACAGGTGCCAATTCCGTCCCGGACGCGACCGCGATCCGGGGAAGATGAGGAGAAAGGGCCTCGCCACCATGGCTGTTGACACCGCCGCATCCACCGCCGTTGACCTCGGTCCCGCGACCGCGCTGTCCTGTCGCGAGTGCGGTGCGCGCTCCCCGCTCGGTCCGGACTTCGCCTGTCTCGAGTGTTTCGGCCCGCTGGAGATCGCCTACGACTACGCGGGCTACGACGCGGAGGAGCTGCGCAAGCGGATCGAGGCCGGCCCGGCGTCGATCTGGCGCTACGCCCCGCTGCTGCCCGTCCCGGCCGACGTGGCCGACAAGCCGAACCTGAACCCGGGCTGGACCCCGCTGGTGAAGGCCGACAACCTGGGCCGCGAGCTGGGCTTCACCGGCCAGCTGTACGTCAAGGACGACTCGGGCAACCCGACCCACTCCTTCAAGGACCGGGTGGTGGCCTGCGCGATCGAGGCCGCCCGCGCCTTCGAGTTCACCACCCTCTCCTGCTCCTCCACCGGCAACCTGGCCGGCGCGGTGGGCGCCGCGGCCGCCCGGGCCGGCTTCAAGTCCTGCGTGTTCATCCCGCACGACCTGGAGCAGGGCAAGGTCGTGATGGCCGGGGTGTACGGCGGCGAGCTGGTCGGCATCGACGGCAACTACGACGACGTGAACCGCTTCTGCTCCGAGCTGATCGGCGACCCGGCCGGCGAGGGCTGGGGCTTCGTGAACGTCAACCTCCGCCCGTACTACGGCGAGGGCTCCAAGACCCTGGCCTTTGAGATCTGCGAGCAGCTCGGCTGGCGGCTGCCCGACCAGATCGTCATCCCGATCGCCTCCGGCTCCCAGCTCACCAAGATCGACAAGGGTCTGCAGGAGCTGATCAAGCTCGGCCTGGTCGAGGACAAGCCGTACAAGATCTTCGGCGCCCAGGCCGAGGGCTGCTCCCCGGTCTCCGTCGCCTTCAAGGCCGGCCGCGACGTGATCAAGCCGGTCAAGCCGGACACCATCGCCAAGTCGCTGGCGATCGGCAACCCGGCCGACGGCCCGTACGTGCTGGACATCGCCCGCCGCACCGGCGGCGCGGTCGAGGACGTCACCGACGCCGAGGTGGTCGAGGCGATCAAGCTGCTCGCCCGCACCGAGGGGATCTTCGCCGAGACCGCGGGCGGCGTCACCGTGGGCGTGCTGAAGAAGCTGGTCGAGACCGGCCAGCTGGACCCGTCCAAGGAGACCGTCGCGATCAACACCGGCGACGGCCTCAAGACCCTCGACGCGGTCTCCGACGCCGGCATGGCCGCCGTGATCCGCCCGACGCTGGAGTCCTTCCGCGCCGCCGGCCTCGCCACCGCCTGACACCCAGCCGCAGGACACCCCCCCACGCCCCGACCCCACGCCCGAGGAGCCCGCATGAGCGCCAACGTCCGCATCCCGACCATCCTGCGCACCTACACCGGCGGCGCCGCCGAGGTGACCGCCGAGGGCGCCACCCTGGCCGCCCTCATCGCGGACCTGGAGGCGAACCACGCCGGCATCGCCGCCCGCCTGCTGGACGACACCGGCAAGCTGCGCCGCTTCGTCAACGTGTACGTGAACGACGACGACGTGCGCTTCGCCGAGGGCCTGGAGACCGAGATCAAGGACGGCGCCTCGGTGTCGATCATTCCGGCGGTGGCCGGCGGCTGCTGACCGCCCCGCATTCCCGCGGCCGCCGTTTGGTTCGGAATTCAATTTTCCGGACCGGACGGCGGCTTCGTGTTCGGCCGGGCTCATTGCCCCGGTTACCTGCGGTTTTCCCGCCGGGCGGGGCGGCGGAATTCCGCCGGGGGTCGGGGAGTAGAGTTCCGGTCAGGTCCGTTACCCCCCACGGCCCGGTTCAATCCCCCTTTTTCTGCACCGCCCCGCGCCTCCCCGCCCCGCACCGCACCGCGCCCCGCCCGTGCAGGACCCCGCTCCGCCCCGCCCGTCGGGACCGGCGCCGGCCCGGCCCGCCGCCCTTTCTCGCCCGACGCGGCCCGGTGCCGCCCGTTCTGTCAGGCCGCCGTCAGAATTGTTCCGGCGTTTTGCGGTGCCGCGTCCGATATGTCCAGTGGCAATTGTCGGGCGGTGCGCCTTTCGCCCCGGCATATCCCCTGCGGGGCCCGGAGTTTCCCCGGAAATTGGGCCTGTTGCAGAGGGCGCATATCCGGATACATTCAGCCGCGACAGAGGCTGCGCCGTACGGGGGGGAGTCCCCAGGCCGGCCTTCCAGACCTCCGGGTCCGCGTCCCGCGGATCTCTGAAGGGCCAGCACAGCACAAGGGGAGTTCGGAATGGCTCAGGGCACCGTCAAGTGGTTCAACGCCGAGAAGGGCTACGGCTTCATCGCGGTCGACGGTGGAGCGGACGTGTTCGTCCACTACAGCGCGATCCAGATGGACGGCTACCGCACCCTGGAAGAGGGCCAGCGGGTCGAGTTCGAGATCTCGCAGGGTCAGAAGGGTCCGCAGGCCGACATGGTCCGCGCCGCCGGCGCCTGAGGCACCGGCTGACCGCACGGCCGCAGGCCGGGCACAGAACGCCACAGGCAGGCCCGCCCCGACGCGACGGCGTCCGGGGCGGGCCCGTCGGCTTTTCCGGGCGTTTCCCGGGCCCCGCAGCGCCCCCGCCGGGCCGCGCCGGGGCCCCGCCGGGGCCGTGGCAGGGCCCCAATGGGCTTGCACTCGCCACCCGAGAGTGCTAATCATTGGCGTTAGCACTCACCGTGTGAGAGTGACAAACGGACCGGGCCGGTGAGGCCCCGGAAGCGGTAGGGGAAGGGACCCCCGCTCTCCTGGGCCGTCCGTCGCGGGCACCCCTTGGTCCGAGCAGTCGACCGTGTCCCGGAGGACCACTTCTGATGGCCAAGATCATCGCCTTTGACGAGGAAGCCCGCCGCGGCCTTGAGCGTGGCATGAACCAGCTTGCCGACGCCGTGAAGGTCACGCTCGGCCCCAAGGGTCGCAACGTCGTCCTGGAGAAGAAGTGGGGCGCCCCCACGATCACCAACGACGGTGTCTCCATCGCCAAGGAGATCGAGCTCGAGGACCCGTACGAGAAGATCGGCGCCGAGCTGGTCAAGGAGGTCGCCAAGAAGACCGACGACGTCGCGGGTGACGGCACCACCACCGCCACCGTGCTCGCCCAGGCGCTCGTCCGCGAGGGTCTGCGCAACGTCGCCGCCGGCGCCAACCCGATGGCCCTCAAGCGCGGCATCGAGAAGGCCGTCGCCGCCGTCTCCGACCAGCTGCTGGCCCAGGCCAAGGACGTGGAGACCAAGGAGCAGATCGCCTCCACCGCCTCCATCTCGGCCGCCGACACCCAGATCGGCGAGCTCATCGCCGAGGCCATGGACAAGGTCGGCAAGGAAGGCGTCATCACCGTCGAGGAGAGCAACACCTTCGGCCTGGAGCTCGAGCTCACCGAGGGCATGCGCTTCGACAAGGGCTACATCTCCGCCTACTTCGCCACCGACCTGGAGCGCATGGAGGCGAGCTTCGAGGACCCGTACATCCTCATCGCCAACTCCAAGATCTCCTCGGTCAAGGACCTGCTCCCGCTGCTGGAGAAGGTCATGCAGAGCGGCAAGCCGCTCGTCATCATCGCCGAGGACGTCGAGGGCGAGGCCCTGTCGACCCTGGTCGTGAACAAGATCCGCGGCACCTTCAAGTCCGTCGCCGTCAAGGCCCCGGGCTTCGGCGACCGCCGCAAGGCCATGCTCGGCGACATCGCCATCCTGACCGGCGGCACCGTGATCTCCGAGGAGGTCGGCCTCAAGCTGGAGAACGCCGGCGTCGACCTGCTCGGCACCGCCCGCAAGGTCGTCATCACCAAGGACGAGACCACCATCGTCGACGGCGGCGGCGACAGCGACCAGGTCGCCGGCCGGGTCAACCAGATCCGCGCCGAGATCGAGAACTCCGACTCGGACTACGACCGCGAGAAGCTCCAGGAGCGCCTCGCCAAGCTGGCCGGCGGCGTGGCCGTCATCAAGGCCGGCGCGGCCACCGAGGTCGAGCTCAAGGAGCGCAAGCACCGCATCGAGGACGCGGTGCGCAACGCCAAGGCCGCCGTCGAGGAGGGCATCGTCGCCGGTGGCGGCGTCGCCCTGCTGCAGGCCGGTGTCGCGTTCGACAAGCTGGAGCTGGAGGGCGACGAGGCCACCGGTGCCAACATCGTCCGCGTGGCCCTGGAGGCCCCGATCAAGCAGATCGCGACCAACGCCGGCCTCGAGGGCGGCGTCGTGGTCGAGAAGGTCCGCAACCTGCCCGCCGGCCACGGCCTGAACGCCGCGACCAACGAGTACGTCGACCTGGTCGCCTCCGGCATCATCGACCCGGCCAAGGTCACCCGCTCCGCGCTGCAGAACGCCGCCTCCATCGCGGCGCTGTTCCTCACCACCGAGGCCGTCATCGCCGACAAGCCGGAGAAGGCCGCCGCGGCCGCCGGCGGCGGCATGCCGGGCGGTGACATGGACTTCTGATCCCCTTCGGGATCCGACGTTCCACGCGTTCGCTCGTGAGGGCGGCCTCCTTCGGGGGGCCGCCCTCGCGGCGTTCTCGCCGGGGTCACCCCTTCGTGGGACGCTGGGGCCATGGACGGTTTCGGCGGCTCCGGGTCGGACTACCTTGAGGGCGAACAGCGTCATGAGGAAGAGGGGAGGCCGACGATGGCGGTCATGGCGGTCGAGTCGGGCCAGCAGTGGTCCTATCTGCTGGACACCTGGCGGGAGCTGGACGCCCCCGAGGGCTGGCGCGCCGAGATCGAGGGAGGCCGGATTCAATTGGTGCCACCGCCGGGCAATCAGCACAACCGCATTGCCCAAAAGATCAGCCGGGTTCTAGGACGGCATCTGCCGGACGAGGTCGGCGTCTACCAGACGCTCGGAACACGGATCGCCAGGTTGGAAAAGCTGTACATTCCCGACCTGGTGGTGGTGGAGGAAGCACTCATCCCCGCAGAGGACAACGATCCGATCGACGCGTCGGACATCCTGATGGCCGTCGAGGTCACCTCGCGCAGCACGGCCCGGCAGGACCGGACGAAGAAGCTCTGGGGCTACGCGCACGCGCCCGTCCCGCTGTACCTGCTGGTCGACCGTTTCGACCAGCCGGGGCCGACGGTGACGCTCTACTCGGAGCCGTCTGACGGGGCGTACGGGCAGAGCGTGCGGGTGCCGTTCGGGAAGCCGGTCGAGCTGCCGGAGCCGTTCGGGATCACCCTGGACACCACGGGCTTCCCGCTGCCGTAGCCGGGTGCGGGACAATGGGCGGATGGCCAGTTCCGACATCGAAGCCGCCCTGCACAGCGCGCGGGCACTGATCCTCGCCGACCTGACCGCCCGCGACGTCGCCGAGGCGGCGATCGTGTCGTTGGTGGAGGACGCCGTGACGCACCGGCGGTGGTGGTTGGAGCAGTGGCCGGCGGGGTGCGAGTTCGTGCTGGGGCTGATCGCGCAGGACGTGCAGGACGCGCTGCTGGAGTCGTACGGGCGGTGGCCGCTGTGCACGGCCTGCGCCGAGGAGGACGATCCGCACGCCTTGGGGGTGGAGCCGGAGTTGGGGGCGGACCCGCACTGGGTGTGCGGGAAGCGCGGCGTGGCGGTGGCACCGGTCGGGGGACTGGTGTGATCCCGGCCGGCCCGCCGCGGTCCGCACCGGGCCGTCCGGGCCGGGCGGGTCAGCCTTCGAGGGTCGCCAGTTCGCGGTGCATGTTCGCGCGGGCCCGGGCGTCGTAGCGGGCGTGCGCCTCGGGGGTGCGGTAGAGGGAGGGCAGCGCGAGGAGCTGGCGCAGGACCGCGGCGCGGCCTTCGCGGAAGGCGTCCGGCGGGACGAAGGAGTACTCGTCGCGGACGGCGGCGGCGTAGGCGTCGTACGCCGCGGGCGGGCCGCCGAGGACGGCGAGGTCGGCGTCGCAGAGGACCTCGCCGTTGCGGTCGCCGGGGGCGGGGTGGTGGGTGACGGTGAGCCGGACCAGGCGGTCGACCTCGTGGACCAGGGGTTCGGGCAGGCCGGCCTCGCGCAGGGCGCGGCAGGCCAGGGCGGCGCTGCGCTCCTCGTTCTCGGAGCGCTCGGGGCGGTAGACGGCGTCGTGGAACCAGGCGGCGAGCCGGACGGCGTCGGGGTGGTCGGCGTGCGCGGCGAGTTCGTCGATCCGGTCGAGGACGGCTTCCAGGTGGGCGGTGGTGTGGTACCGGCGTTGCGGCTCGGCCCAGCGGGTGAGCAGGTCGCGGGCGTAGGGCTCGGGGTCGGCGGTGGCGCCGCAGCGGGTGAGCAGGTCGTGCCAACGGGCGGACAGCGGTGCGGTCATGACGCCCATTCTGCTCCCCGGGAACCGCTCGGCGGGTGTGATCCGTCCTATAGGTAGTTCACCGACTTATGTCGCACACTTGAGTAGTCGGCGTCCGGCGGCTATACATACTCGGTATGCAAGACGTTCCCCTGTTCCGAGGGGGAGCCATGACCGGACCGAACGCGCAGACCGTGCTGCGCCTGGAAGGGGTCGGCCGGGTGCACGGCCGGGGCGCGGCCGAGGTGCACGCGCTGCACCCGATCGACCTGGAGGTGCGGGCCGGGGAGTTCCTGGCCGTGATGGGCCCGTCCGGCTCCGGCAAGTCCACCCTGCTCGCGCTGGCCGGCGGCCTGGACCGGCCCTCCAGCGGCCGGGTGCTGGTGGAGGGCGCCCCGCTGGCGGGGCTGAGCCGGGCGAAGCTGGCCGACGTGCGCCGCCGCTCGGTGGGCTACGTGTTCCAGTCGTACAACCTGCTGCCGGCCCTGACCGCGGCCGAGAACATCTCCCTGCCACGGGAGTTGGAGGGGCTGTCGGCCCGCACCGCCCGCGCCGAGGCGCTCGCCGTGCTCGGCGAACTGGGCATCGGCGAACTCGCCGACCGCTTCCCGGAGGACATGTCCGGCGGCCAGCAGCAGCGCGTCGCGATCGGCCGGGCGCTGTCCGGGCAGCGCCGACTGGTGCTCGCCGACGAACCCACCGGGGCGCTCGACTCGGCCACCGGCGAGGCGGTGCTGGAGGTGCTGCGGGCCCGCTGCGACGCCGGGGCGGCCGTCATGATGGTCACCCACGACGCCGCCCACGCCTCCTGGGCGGACCGGGTGGTCTTCCTGCGCGACGGCCGGCTCGTCCACGAGAAGACCGCCGCCGGGGCGGTGCACCGGTGAGCGCCCTGCGGGCGGTGCTGCGGATCGCGCGCCGCGACGCCCGGCGGTCCGCGGGCCGCAGCGCCCTGGTCGCCGCGATGATCGCGCTCCCGGTGCTCGGCGCCACCGGCGTCGACGTGGTGCACCGCAGCGGACAACTCACCGCCGAGCAGCGCGCCGACCGGCTGATGGGCCGGGCCGACGCCCTGGTCGGCGCGTACGACCCGGGCCGGACGATCGAGCAGGCGGTCTTCCCCGCCGACGGCGTCCGCGTCCTGCCGCAGCGCCCCGACGCCGAACCCACCGCCGAGCAGCAGCGCGCCACCGACACCGAACCGACCGCCCTGCTCGGCGAGTTGCTGCCGCCCGGCAGCACCCTGACCCCGGCCCGCACCGGCCCGGTCGCCACCGTGCGCACCGCCGACGGACTGGCCCCCGCCGACACCTTCGAGGCCGACCTGACCGCGGGCCTCTGGCGGGGCCGGATCGACCTGGTCGCCGGCCGCGCCCCCGCCGCCCCGCACGAGGCCGCCGCCACCCGGGCCTTCCTGGACACCACCGGCCTGCGGATCGGCGACACCGTCACCGTCCGCGGCCTGGAGTCCACCCCGTTCACCCTGACCGGCACCGTCGAGCACCCCGGCGACCTGAACGCCGTCGAACTCCTCGCCCGCCCCGGCGAGTTGTACCGGCAGCTGGACGAGGCACAGGCCGCCGCCGGACTCGCCCCGCAGACCCCGTCCGCCGAACAGGCCGCCGCCCGCAAGGCCGCCTGGCTGGTCACCCTGCCCGCCGGGGCGGGACTCGACTGGCCCCGGGTGCGCGAACTCAACGCGCACGGCTACACCCTGGCCGCCCGTCAGGTCGCCGCCCACCCGCCCGCCGGGGCACTGGCCCGACAGGAGGCCGTCGGCGCCGCGGGCGAGCGCGAACGCACCCTGATGACCGCCGCCACCACCGCCGCGATGGCCCTGCTGGAGGTCGCCCTGCTGGCCGGACCGGCCTTCGCGGTCGGCGCCCGCCGCGCCCGCCGCCAACTCGCCCTGCTCGGCGCGGCCGGCGGCCGCCCCCGGCACGTGCGGGCCGTGGTGCTCGGCGGCGGCCTGGTGCTCGGCACCGTCGGCGCCGCCGCCGGAACCCTGCTCGGCACGGCCCTGGTCGCCGCCCTGCGCCCGTGGATCGAGGAGTGGGGCGGCAGCCGGTTCGCCAGCCTCGCGCTGCGCCCCGCCGACCTGCTCGCGATCGCCGCCGTCGGCGTCGCCACCGCCCTGCTCGCCGCCCTGCTGCCCGCCCTCCAGGCCGGCCGCCGCGAGGTGCTGGCCGGACTCACCGACCGCGACCCGGTACGCCGCCCCGCCCGCCGCACCCCGCTGCTCGGCCTGGCCGCCGTCCTCGGCGGCGCCGCGCTCGCCCTGTACGGGGCGGTCGCCGGACCGGTCGCCGGACCGCCGGTGCTCGCCGGGCTGAGCGTGCGCACCCTCTGCGTGCTCGGCGGCGCCGTGCTCGCCGAACTCGGCCTGCTGCTGTTCACCCCGCTGCTGCTCGCCCTGCTCGGCCGGCTCGCCCGCCGCCTGCCGGTCGGCCCCCGGCTGGCCCTGCGCGACGCCGCCCGGCACCGCTCGCGCACCGCGCCCGCCGTCGCCGCCGTCCTCGCCGCGGTGGCCGGCGCCGTCGCGGTCGGCGTGCACTCCACCGGCGCCGAGCTCCAGGACCGCGCCGCCTACCGGCTGGAACAGCCCGTCGGCGCCGTCCGCCTCACCCTGCACGGGGACGGCGACACCATGCCGCAACTGCGCGCCGCCCTCCCGCAGGACCTGCCCGACCTCGGCGAACGCGCCGACCTCTACCAGGCCCAGTACGTCTTCTGCGAAGGCTGCGCGGGCGTCGTGTACGCCGAGGGCGGCCGGCGCTACGGCGAGGACGTCGCCGCCCCCGCCGTGGTCGGCGGCCCCGCCGCACTGCACAACCTGCTCGCGCTGCGCGACCAGGACGCCGACCGCGCGCTGCTCGCCGGGAAGGCCGTCGTCACCGACCCCGCCTACCTGCACGACGGCCGGGCCGTGCTGCGGATGCAGGGCGCCGGCGGCGAGGTCAGGGAACTGCGGATCGACGCGCTGCTGGTCGAACGCCCCGCCGGGCAGCGCTACGCGCCGCTGGTGGTCGCCCCCGAGACGGTCCGCCGGCTCGGCCTGCGGCTCGCCCCGGCCGGCGCGGTCTGGCTGCCGACCGCGCCGGTCGGCGAACGGGCCGAGCAGCGCGCCGCCGCGACCGTCGCCCGGCTCGCCCCGCACGCCGAGTTCGGCGTCGAACGCGGCTACGCCCCGCCGGGCAGCACGGTCCGGATCGCGCTGGGCGGCTTCGCCGCGCTGGTGGTGCTCGGCGCCGCCGTGGTCTCCACCGCGCTCGCCGCCGCCGACGCCCGCCGCGAACGCGCCCTGCTCGCCGCGATCGGCGCCCGCCCGCGCACCCGGCGCACCGTCGCCGGACTCCAGGCCGGGCTGATCGCCCTGCTCGGCGCCCTGCTCGGCACCGTCAGCGGCTTCGTCCCCGCCCTCGCCCTGCTCCGCTCCCGGGCCTCCGGCGTCCTCGGCGGCCCCGCCGTCAGCCCCGCCGACGCCCCCTGGCCGACGATCGCCCTGCTCGCCCTGGGCCTGCCGCTGCTGGCCGGACTGCTCGGCGCGCTGCGGCGGGACGAACCGGCGGGGTGGCGGGGGCAGGAGGGGCTCCGGCCGTGAGACGGGGAGCGGGAAGGGGTGGCACCGATAGGACGGTCGGCGATATATGTAGTCGCATGACCGAACGCGCCCTGCAGGAACCCACCCTGCTGCTGCTCACCGCCCTCGCGGACGCCCCCCGGCACGGGTACGCGCTGATCCAGGAGGTCGACGCGATCTCCGGGGGGCGGGTGAAGATGCGCACCGGCACCCTGTACGGCGCGCTCGACCGGCTGCTCCAGCAGGGCCTGATCGAGGTCGCCGCCGAGGAGGTCGTCGACGGCCGGGCCCGCCGCACCTACGCCCTCACCGGCGGCGGGCGCGACCTGCTCGCCGCCGAGGCCGAACGCCTGCGCGCGGTCGCCGCCGAGGCCCAGCGCCGCCTCGGCGGCGCCACCGCGCCCCGGGGGGCCACCGCATGAGCGCGACCGTCCCCGGCGGACCCCGCACCGGCGCCGCGCTGCGCGCCGTCCTCGCGCTCTACCCCGCCCGCTACCGCCGCGACCGGGGCGCCGAACTCGCCGAGGTGTTCGCCGACTCCACCGCCGGGGCCGGGCGCCTGGCCACCGCCCGCGAGGCGCTCGACCTCGCCGGGTACGGGCTGCGGCTGCGCACCGGGCTCACCTCCACCGCGCTCGGCGGCCGCCTGCTGGCCACCGCCGCACCGCTGCTGGCCGGCGCCCTGGCCGGGCTGGTCGCGCTCCCCGGCGACACCCGCTCCTGGCGGGTCGCCGACGCGGCCCGCGCCGGGTTCGGCGTCCCCTGGCAGCGGCTGCCCGACAACCTGGCCCTGCTCGGCCTGACCGTCGTCCCCGTCCTGTTGGCCGTCGCCGCGGTGTTCGGCGCCTGGCGGGCGGCGCGGACGCTGGCCGGGACGGTCGTGCTGCTCGCCGCCGTCCGGCTCGGGGTCGTGGCGGTCACCGCCGCCGACGGCTGGCTGCTGCTGTGGCACGCCACCGCCCTGCTGCCCCACCTCGCCGCGGGCGCACTGCTCCTCGCCGCCCCCGCCGACCTGCTGGAACGGCCCGGCCGCCTGCTGGTCGCGGCCGGCGCGGGCACGGGCCTGCTGGTGGTGAAGGCCCAGGGCGGCTACGACAGCCGGCACCTGATGGACGGTTGGACGCCGCTGCTGCTCCTGCTCGTCCCGCTGCTGCTGATGCTGTGCGCCGCCCGGGAACGGCTGCTGCCCGCGGCGCTCGGCCTGGCCGTCCTGCCGCTGACCGCCTGGTACAGCCTGTTCTCGCTCTGGGAGCAGGTCGGCGGGGTGTGGCGGCTGGCGCCCGCGCTGGCCGCCGGTGCGGGAGTGCTGCTGCTGGCCGGGCGGGTGCTGGCGGGCCGTCAGGAGGGGCGGGCGAAGGTCTCCTAGCGGGACGAACGGGACACCAGGAGAACGCGAACGGAGGGCGAAGCGCGGCCGAACGGCGGAGGGGGCTCGCCCGGGGCCTGCCGATGTGGCAGGCTATCGGATATGTCTAGACCAATGTTCGAAGTCATCGCGCTGACCCCCCGGGACGCCCGGGCCGCAGAGTCGGGCGGCGCCGACCGCCTCGAACTGGTCACCGACATGGCAGCCGACGGACTCACCCCGTCCGTCGAGGACTTCGCCGCGATCCGCGCCGCCGTCGGCATCCCGCTGCGCGTCATGCTCCGCGTCCGCGACGGCTTCACCCCCGGCGACCTCGACGACCTGCTCGCCCGCGCCGCCGCGCTGCGGGCCGAGGGCGCCGAGGAGTTCGTCCTCGGCTTCCTCACCCCCGACGGCGCCGTCGACCTCACCGCCACCCGGGCCGTCGCCGAGGCCGTCTCCGGCTGCCGCTGGACCTTCCACCGGGCCATCGACCACAGCGCCGACCGCTCCGAGGTCCGCGCCGCCGTCGCCGACCTCCCCGGCCTCGACACCTTCCTCACCTCCGGCGCGGCCGCCGGCGTCGACGCGGGCCGCGAGGTCCTGACCGGCGAACTCGCCAAGTCCGGCGAGCCCGGCTACCGCCAGCGGATCCTGGTCGGCGGCGGCCTGCGCGCCGAACACGTCCCCGAGCTCCTCGCCGCCGGGTTCGACGCCTTCCACATCGGCGGCGCGGTCCGCGAGGGCGGCTGGGCGGGCGCGGTCGACCCGGCGAAGGTCGCGCACTGGCGCGAGCTCATCGGCACCTGAACCGACAGGGAGCCGCGCCCCCGGTTTCGCGTTCCCGCGGCTCGGCTCGGCTCGGCTCAGTCCAGCTCGGCCGGCAGCGGCTGCGCGTGGAGGACCGTCAGGCCGGAGACCGCGCGGGTCAGGGAGACGTAGAGGCGGCGCAGGCCGGTGCGGTGGTCGGGTTCGCCGGCCACGATCGCGGCGGGTTCGTCGAGGACCACGTGGTCGTACTCCAGGCCCTTGGCGAGGGAGGCCGGGACGAGGGTGAGGCGGGCCTCGGCGGTGGTCTCGGTGCCCGGGGCGAGGAAGGGCAGCCCCGCGGCTCCGAGCGCCGCGGCGAGGTCCGGGATCCGGGCGTCCGCGGCGATCAGGCCGACCGAGCCCTCGTGCCGGAGGGCGTCGTGGCAGGCGTCCAGGACGGCGGCGTCGAGCCCGTCCGGGACGTGCCGCAGGACGAGCGAGCCGGGCAGGTCGCGGACCGAGGTGGCGGGGGCCAGGCCGGGGGCGATCGCGGGGAGGAGCCGGGAGGCGTAGGCGATGACCTCGCCGGGGACGCGGAAGCCCTGGGTGAGCTCCTCGACGTGCGCGCCGTCCTTGCCGAGGTGGTGCAGGGCCTCCTGCCAGCTGCCGGTGGCCCACGGGGTGGTGCCCTGGGCGAGGTCGCCGAGGACGGTCGCGGAGCCGGTGGTGCAGCGGCGGCCGACGGCCCGGTACTGCATGGGGGAGAGGTCCTGGGCCTCGTCGACGACCACGTGGCCGAGCGAGGGGGTGCGGTGCACCAGGTCCGCGGCCTCGTCGATCAGGACGGCGTCGGCGGCGGACCAGGGCGCGGTGCGGGCGCTGCGCGGGGGCTTGGCCCAGAGCAGGGCGGCCTGCTCCTCGGCGTCGAGGAGGCCGTCGGCGGCGGTGGCGAGGAACTCCGGGTCGCTGAGCAGCCGGTGCACCAGCTTGACCGGGTCGACGGCGGGCCAGCACGCCTTGACGGTGGCCTTGACCGCGGCGTTGCGGGCGACGGCGTCCTGCACCCGGTCGTCGGGGGCCTCGCCGCCCTGCTCCATCTTGACCAGGACGGCGTGCGCGATGCGCTGCGGGAGGGCCTCCAGGGCGGCCCCGTAGCGGATCTCCCGGCCCGCCAACTCCCGGATGATCTCTTCGAGTTCGTACGCGGGGACGCGCCAGCGGCGGGAGCCGCGGACGACCACGCAGGGCTCGCCGGGCACGGTGATCCCGGCCCGGACGGCGTTGCGCAGGACCCGGGCCATCCGGGCGTCGCCCTTGATCCGGGCGGTGCCGGCGCTGTCGGTGCCGCGGACCTCGACGTGGCCGACGAGTTCCTGCACGGTGGCCTGGGCGACGTCCAGCTCGCCGAGGGCGGGCAGCACCTGCTCGATGTACTGCAGGAAGGAGCGGTTCGGGCCGACCACCAGGGTGCCGGTGCGGGCCAGGCGCTCGCGGTGCGCGTACAGCAGGTAGGCGACGCGGTGCAGGCCGACGGCGGTCTTCCCGGTGCCGGGGGCGCCCTGGACGCAGACGGTGCCGGTGACGTCGGCGCGGACGATCTCGTCCTGCTCGGGCTGGATGGTGGCGACGATGTCGCGCATCGGGCCGACGCGGGGCTTCTCGATCTCGGCGGCGAGCAGGGCCGAGCGGCTGTCGGCCTCGTCCGGGTCGGAGAGGTTCTCGTCCTCGTAGGCGGTCAGCTCGCCGCCGGTGTAGCCGAAGCGGCGGCGCTTGGCGACGTCCATCGGCTCGGTGCGGCTGGCCCGGTAGAACGGCTGGGAGACCGGGGCGCGCCAGTCGATCACCATCGGGTCGCCGCCGGCGTCGTGCACGTGGCGGCGGCCGATGTAGAAGCGCTCGCCGCCGCCGCCCTCGGACTCGGCCTCGCTGATCGCGTGCAGGTAGTCCAGGCGGCCGAAGAACAGCGGGGTGTGCGCGAGGTCGGCGAGGGCCCTGATCCGTTCGTCGACCTGCTTCTGCAGCACCTGGGCGGAGACCCAGGTGCCGGTGACGTCGCGCAGGTCGAGCGCCTCGACGTCCTCGCGCATCGCCTTCAGCGCGGCCCGGGAGGCGGCCAGGTGGGAGCGCTCGCGGTCGAGCGGGCCGGGGTCGGCGGCGGGCGCTTCGGTGGGTGCGTCGGTGGGGGCGGGGGAGTGCACGGCTGACCTTCCCGGCCGCCCGGCACGGGGGCGGCGGACTCGTCTGGGCTCACGGTGAAAGGACACCGGCCGGTTGCCGAACGGCCGGCACTCCCACGGCTGCCGGAGTCGGCGGCACCACGGTTCGGGAGGGGCAGACGGACGATCCTAGACCCGCCGCCGCCCGGGGGCGAATCCTTTTCCTCCGGGTTCCCCGGGTGCCGGGGTAGGGGGGCCGTACACCCGCAGGACGAGACGCGCCACCGCAGGCTCGGGTCTTTCGGCTGATGTGTACGCCCGGTTCGTGAACCTACCGTGGAGACATGACCACCGAACGAGTGAACCCGCAGGCCAAGGGCGCCCCCCGCGTCCACGGCGCGCACCCGGCCGAGGAGCGCCGCCGCCACCCCGTCGCCAACGCCGTCCGCAACGTCGGCATCGTGCTCGACACCGCCGCGCGCGTCCTGTTCCTCGGGCGCGACGGCGTCAAGCTCTGACCGACCGCCACGTCGGCTACAGGTCGTCCGCGTCGACGATCCGGTACGCGTAGCCCTGCTCCGCCAGGAAGCGCTGGCGGTGCGCCGCGAAGTCCTGGTCGACGGTGTCCCGGGCGACCACCGAGTAGAAGTGCGCCGCGTGCCCGTCCGCCTTCGGGCGCAGCACCCGGCCCAGCCGCTGGGCCTCCTCCTGGCGGGAGCCGAAGGTGCCCGAGACCTGGATCGCCACGGTGGCCTCCGGCAGGTCGATCGAGAAGTTCGCGACCTTCGAGACCACCAGCACGCTGATCTCCTTCGACCGGAACGCCTCGAACAGCTTCTCCCGCTGCGCGTTCGAGGTCTCGCCCTTGATCACCGGGGCGTCCAGCACCTCGCCCAGCTCGTCCAGCTGGTCGATGTACTGGCCGATCACCAGGGTCTGGTCGCCCGCGTGCTTCTCCACCAGCCGCTCCACCACCCGGCGCTTGGTCGCCGTGGTCGAGCAGAACCGGTACTTCTCCTCCGGCTCGGCCGTCGCGTACGCCAGCCGCTCGGAGTCGGTCAGCGTCACCCGCACCTCGCAGCAGTCGGCGGGCGCGATGTAGCCCTGCGCCTCGATCTCCTTCCACGGGGCGTCGAACCGCTTCGGGCCGATCAGCGAGAACACGTCGCCCTCCCGGCCGTCCTCGCGCACCAGCGTCGCGGTCAGGCCGAGCCGGCGGCGGGCCTGCAGGTCCGCGGTGAACTTGAACACCGGCGCGGGCAGCAGGTGCACCTCGTCGTAGACCACCAGGCCCCAGTTGCGGGCGTCGAACAGCTCCAGGTGCGCGTACACGCCCTTCCGCTTGGTCGTCATCACCTGGTACGTGGCGATGGTGACCGGGCGGATCTCCTTGCGGGTGCCGCTGTACTCGCCGATCTCGTCCTCGGTCAGCGAGGTGCGCTTCACCAGCTCGTGCTTCCACTGCCGGGCCGAGACGGTGTTGGTCACCAGGATCAGCGTGGTCGACTTGGCCTCCGCCATCGCCGCCGCGCCCACCAGCGTCTTGCCCGCGCCGCAGGGCAGCACCACCACGCCCGAGCCGCCGTGCCAGAAGCCGTCCACCGCGTGCCGCTGGTACGGGCGCAGCTGCCAGCCGTCCTCGCGCAGGTCGATCGGGTGCGCCTCGCCGTCCACGTACCCGGCGTGGTCCTCGGCCGGCCAGCCCAGCTTCAGCAGCACCTGCTTGATCTGCCCGCGCTCCGATGGGTGCACCGCCACGGTGTCCGGGTCGATCCGGGCCCCCACCAGCGGGACGATCTTCTTCGAGCGCAGCACCTCCTCCAGCACCGGCCGGTCGGTGGTGGTCAGCACCAGCCCGTGCACCGGGTGCTTCTGCAGCTGCAACCGCCCGTAGCGCGCCATGGTGTCCGCGACGTCCACCAGCAGGGCGTGCGGCACCGGGTAGCGCGAGTACTCCACCAGCGCGTCCACCACCTGCTCCGCGTCGTGCCCCGCGGCCCGCGCGTTCCACAGCCCCAGCGGCGTCACCCGGTACGTGTGTACGTGCTCCGGCGCCCGCTCCAGCTCGGCGAACGGCGCGATCACCCGCCGGCACTCCGCCGCCCGCGGGTGGTCGATCTCCAACAGCAGCGTCTTGTCGCTCTGGACGATCAAGCAGGACACACATACCTCCGTGGATAGGATCGCCAGGTGACAGAGACAACCACTGCCACTGCTCGGGCCATGCCCCGTGCCCGTCGCCGGAAGGGCGTTCCGGCCAGCGCACCCGGAATGCGCGCAGCCATCTATGTTCGCCTATCGCGCGAGACCGAGGAAACCACTTCCCCCGAGCGTCAGCGGGCGGCCTGCGAGGCACTGTGCGAAGCCCGGGGATGGACCGTCGTGATGGTCGAGGACGACATCGACGTGTCCGGTTTCTCGCGCGGGCTGGAGCGTCCGGGACTCCAGCGCATTCTTTCGAGGCTACCCGAGCTCGATGTGGTGGTGTTCTTCAAGATCGACCGTCTCGCGCGCTCCACGGTGGACTTCGCCGAGATCATGCGGATCACCGAGGCGCAGGGCGTGGCGCTGGCGTCGGCGACCGAACCGCTGGACCTCACGTCGTCCATGGGGCGCGCCATGGCGAAGGTGATCGCCGTCTTCGCGGAGCTTGAGTCGGACACGATCGGGATGCGCGTCTCCAGCGCCCATGAACACCTGCGCCGCGAAGGCCGCTACACCGGGGGACGGGTGCCGTACGGGTACCGAGTCGTCCCGAACCCGGACGGTGCGGGCAAGGTGCTGGAGGTCAACCCTGAGGAGGCCAGGACGGTCCACGGGATCGTGGAACGCATCCTGGCCAAGGACTCCCTGATGACCGTCGCGGCGGACCTGACGAAGGCGGGCGTACCCTCGCCCGGCCACAGCTCACGGCAGACCACCGGGAAGCGGAGCGACTCGAAGAAGTGGTACACGACCACGCTGCGCAGCCTGCTCACCAACCCGCAGTTGCTCGGTCAGGTGATCGAGGACGGGAAGCCCATCCTGCGGACGGACGGCCTGCCGCTGGTCAGCCGCACACCCATCCTCGACATGGACACCTGGCAGGCCCTACAGGACGAACTGACGCGGCGCGCCAACCCCGGTGACCGGCGGCGGGAGGGAACATCGCTGTTGCGCGGCGTCGCGCACTGCGCGCTGTGCGGCTTCCGGATGTACACCTTCGTCGCGCGCGGACGTGTCCGGTACCGCTGCATCGGTCGTCTGAAGAAGCGCCAGGGCGGCGAGCAGATCGACTGCTACGGCGTGAGCATCGCCGGAGAGGCGATGGAGGACCACGTGGAGGCGCAGTTCCTCAAGGCGTTCGGTCGGCTTGCCGTGGTGCGGATGGTCGAGCAGGCCGGAGAGGACTTCCGGCCGCAGATCAGACAGGCACGGGAAGCACTGGCCGACCTGGAGGCGGACCGGTACGACCGTGGCCTGTTCAAGGGGGAGGAGGGCGCGAACCGCTTCGCCGCGCAGTACGCCAAGCTCGAAGAGCGCATCGCCTCACTGGAGGACAAGCAGCGCCACGCCAAGCCCGCCGGGGTCACGGCGGTCCCGACCGGGCTGACGCACGCACAGCAGTGGAAGGCGGCGGACACGGCGGGCAAGCGGGACCTCCTGCTGAACGCCGGGACGTACGTCGAGGTCTCGCCGGCGAAGAAGGGCGGCCGCAGGCTCGACACGTCCCGCCTGGCGGTCCACTTCGGCATGGACGGACAGATCCGGCGTGCCGACGCAGAGGGCAGGGACGTGGAAGAGGCGATCCGCGAGCAGGTGCAGCGGGAAGCCGCAGACGCGGACTGGTAGTCCTGTCGGGATCTGTTCGGCCCCGTTCGACCCTTGGTGGTCGGGCGGGGCTTCTTCGTACTTGTGGACGGGTGTGCAGCCGTTCTGTGCCGGGTGGTGGTGCGGTGACGGAGAACAGCGCGTTTCCGTTCTCCCTAGTACTTTATTTGTTTGTTTTGTCCTCTCTTTTCACCTAAACATGGCTTGACCTGCTGTTACTGGACAGCGGGGAGTCACTTGGAGACTGGCATTCGGTCCTTGTTGGTCCACTTTGGCTCCCCTCTTGCACGACAGCGGGGGTGAAGTGACTGCACATTTTCAAGGGGGACTCTTGGGCAAGTACATGAATGACGCGCTCGCTCGTCAGGCGTGGGAAGCGGCCGCTCACGTGGCCTCATGGCAGGGGGCACCGGCCGTGCCGTTCGCCTGGAGCGGGACGCGATGGGAGACGCCGGCCGGGGAGTGGCGCGACCTGCCGCTGATCCGCCGGGGCATGGGCGAGTGGCTGGCGAACCTGGCGGGATGGCTGCGGTACGAGAACTACGAAGCCATGACGCTCGCCGAGCGGAAGGCCAAGCTGGAGTGGGACGCGAGGAACTACGAGCTGAACGCGCGCACCACCTTCACGGACCCGGGTGCGAATGCGTACGCGCTGCGCCAGGCCGCCGCGCTGCGCAGTCAGGCTGCGGGGATCGACGTTCCGCCGATGACCGTGGAGCTGGTGGAGATCGAGGCCATGGAGGCGGTGTCGGGCGAGATGCTGTCGGCCACGGATACCCGTGCGACTCAACTCCTGTCGCTTGCTTCGCAGTTCGATGCCTTCCGGGCTCCGATGCGTGATCCGGCGGACTGGGTGTCGCGCCTGGTCCCCGCTCCGCGCAGCGAGCACGTGCGCACCTCGCTGGTGTGGGAGGCGTTCACGGCGGCGGAACCGGTGTTGGCCGGAGCGCTGGGGAGCCGGACGGGCAAGCGCCTGCTGTTCGCTGCGATGGACAAGCGGTTCGGTGCCAGGCGCAAGCTCGGCGGCTATGACGGTTGGCGGGGCGTAGCGCTGACCGGCTGGCGGGTGGGGTGTACCCGCGCTGTCCCGGCTCCGTGACCGCTGACGTATGGCAGGTGGGGCTGTGTACGGGTTTCGGGGGCGCGGGGCAGGCGGGTACTCCCCTTCGCGTTGGGGGGTGATCGGCAGGGAGGGAGTTCGCTGGTCCCGCAACCTCGGGCGTTTGCGCGGCCCCAGGGGGGTGCCTCCCTCGCGCTCCGCTGTGGCGCGGCAGGGAGGGAAAACTCTCACGTGGCCCATTGGACTGTTTCGGTGAGCATGTGACGCAGGGTCACTCTGGTCCGGCGTCTCAGAAACGATGGTTTATGAGACGGTCGGCGAACGGGCCCCGAGGTGGCCTGAGGGCGTCCAAAACCCGTCTCAAAACCCCTTGAGAGCCCTTGCAGTTTTGAGACGAGTTATGAGACGGTTGGGTCATGGCGAAGAACCCGGGACACCTGATCGGCTACGCGCGAGTCTCCACCGACGACCAAGAGGCGCAGCTCCAGCACGACGCGCTGACCGAAGCGGGCTGCTCCCGGATCTTCACAGACAAGGCCAGCGGGAAGAACACCGACCGCCCGGAGCTGTCGGCCGTCCTGGACTACCTGCGCCCCGGCGACACCCTGTGCGTGTGGAAGCTGGACCGCTTCGCCCGGTCGCTGATCGACCTGGTGACGATGGTGGACGCGCTGTCGGCCCGGGGCATCGGTTTCAAGGTGCTGACAGGTGCGCTGGCGAGCATCGACCCGAACACCTCCGACGGCCGCCTGATGCTCCAAGTCGTGGGCGCGATGGCGGAGTTCGAGCGGAGCTTGATCAAGGATCGCACCCGGGCCGGTCTGGACGCCGCCAAGGCGCAGGGCCGTACCGGTGGTCGGCCGAACGTGCTGGACGCCGACAAGCTCGCCGCCGCCCGTGCCCGCCAGGCGAACGGAGAGAGCGTCACGGCCATCGCCAAGGCGCTCGGTGTGAGCCGTGCGACCCTGTACCGCCACCTCGGGGAGTAGCACCGCTGCGCCAACACAGAGCCGTCCACCTGCTGCGGGTGGGCGGCTCTCCCCGTACCCGGGTGAGGAAGGCAAGGGCACTGCGGAAGTTCGGCACGATGCCGCTCCGCGATCCCGGCCCCGGCTCGTCGTACGCCCCCTGGGTGCCACGCCGTTTTTTGGTCGGCCGGTCAGGGGTGGTCCTGGTGGTATAGGGCCCACAGGTGCCCGCTGCCGTCGGCGAACCTCCGGTGCCCGTAGCGGTCGGACCGGCCCAGGACGGAGAGCACTTCGAGTTGGTCCACCTCGCTGTCTTCGGAGTGCACGGGAAGCCTGATGCGAACCCCTTCGGGGACTTCCGTCACCTGTACCTCCGCGCCCGTCAGCACTGCCAGCCGCGATGCCGCCTCCCAGGCCCGGCGGTACGCCTCCGTCATCGCTCCTCCGCCGTGTGCTTCGGCGGGGCCAACTCCTCCAGTGCGGTGATGCCTTCGCGCCCGTCCCGCAGGTGCCGGACGAACACCCCGCAGGCGTGCACCGAGATCACCCGCACCGCCTGTCCGGAGCGCCGGTCGTAGGCTTCCTTGCCCTCCCCGGGCTCCCAGTGCTCAGGAGTGCTCATCCGCCCACCTCTCGGCGGCTCCGAAGAACGGGAACACCAGTGGTTCGCCGTCGGTGCCGGCCACGGGATTGTCGGCATCGGCGCAGTCGACCAGGCCCCAGAGGTCCACGACCGGCGCACCGGGCTCTCCTGGTACGGGCACCACTCTGTAACGCTGTCGGGATGCTGTCGGCATGGGCCGCTCCTCCGTCCGCTCGGTCTGCTTCCGGGCCCACACTGGCGTGCGCTATCGGACGAAACCGGCACGTACGCAGGACAGTTGGGCCGTCGCGGCAGTAGGTTCGGAAAAGGTCCAAACGTCCCTGGGGGAAGTCTTGAACGCTGCCTTACGATCGGCTATGTCCGCCGCTGGCCTTTCACCACGTCAGTTGGCGGGCCGGGTAGGGGTGTCGGGCAAGACCGTTGAGCGGTGGCTGTCCGACAGCCGACTGATCCCCCACGCCCGCAACCGCGAGGATGCCGCCGAGGCGCTGGGAGTTGACTCAACGATGCTGTGGCCGAAGGCAGTTCGGGACGCGCTCAAGACCGGCCCGGACCGGGAGATCATCCGCAGCTACCCGTACCGGTCCTCCTGCCCCTCCACCGTGTGGGGGGACCTGATCAAGGACGCACGGACGGACCTCTACTTCGCCGGTTACACCAACTACTTCCTGTGGCTGGAACAGCCCAACCTGGTCGAGGGCCTGCGGCGGAAGGTGGAGTCCGGGTGCCGCGTGCGGTTCCTGCTGGGCGACCCCGACGGCGAGGTGACCCGGCAACGGGAGACGATCGAGGACGTGGCCCTGACGGTCTCCACCCGCATCAGGATCACCCTGGAGCACCTGGCCCGACTCGGACCCCTGGAGGGCCTGGAAGCCCGCTTCTCGGCCCCGCAGGACGCCATGAACCACGTCAGCCTGTCGGTGTTCCGGTTCGACCGTGACGCGCTGGTCACGCCGCACCTGGCCCGGCTGGTGGGTCACGACTCCCCGCTGATGCACCTGCGCGGGCAGGAGAAGGACGGCATGTGGTCCCGCTTCACCGACCACGCCGAAGAACTCTGGGGACGCGGCACGCCGGTGGCGTCGACCTGACGGACGGTCGGGCGGGACAGCCGCACCGGCAGCAGATCAGCCGCTAATATGCGCATCAGGCTTGATCGCTTGCACGATCAGCGGTCCGTCCACGCCTGTGCATCCCCTTCCGCGCGGGCCAAACCTCCAGTGTGCCGCATCGGCCCGGCGGTCGGGGCGGTGGTCCGGGGCGGCCGGGGCTGCGGGGGCGCGCGGCGGAAGCGGGGGCGTCGCGGCAGTGACCCGGGCCGGGCTCGCTCGTTGGGCAGGGCATGATCAAGCCCAACCGATTCCTGGCCGGCCTGGCGCTCTCCGGCGCGGCCCTCGCCACCGCCCTCGGGGCGGCGCCCGCCCACGCCGCCGACACCGAGGCCATGGCCCTCGACCAGGTCGCCGACATCGGCCAGCCCGGCGGCCTGATCGGCACCGTCGCCTTCACCGGCACCGGCCTGCTGACGGGCGTCGAGCCGAAGATGCCGGACCCGCACGCGATCGTGGACGAGGCGAAGAAGCAGAAGGCCGAAGAGGACGCGAAGCAGCACGCGGGCAAGTAGGCCGGAGCGGGGCCGGGGCGAGGGGGCGCGCCCCGGCGGCTACTCCTCGACCTCGGCGACGCCGGTGATCCGGTGCAGCGCGAAGGTGCGCACCCCGTCGGAGAGGTGGTCGTGGGCGGTGACGAAGCCGCCCTCGACCTTCACCGGGTCGATGACGCGCTGGGAGGAGAGCCCTTCCGCGTTGATGTAGCCGATCCACATCCGCTCGCCGAGCAGCACGGCGGTCTGCAGGGCGGCCAGCGTGTCGGCGGCGGCCGTGCGCGGCACGGCGCTGTGCGCGGCGGGCCCGGCCACGGCGTCCTTGCGGACGGCGGTCGCGGCCCGGTCGCCGGCCCGGATGGCCCGGACGGCGGCGGCCAGCAGGGCGTCGTCGGGGCGGGCCGGGCCGTCGGGGACGGGCAGCGGCGCGGTGCGCGGCGGGGTGCGGCGGCTGTCGGGGCGGGTGATGACCACGTCGCCCTCGGCGGACTCCGCGGCGGGCGCGTAGCCCATGGTGCGCAGCACGGCGAGCAGCGTCTCCGGCCCGGCCTGGGCGGCGAGCACGGTGGGGGCGAGCAGCCGCAGCCGCAGTTCGGCGGCGCGCCGGTCGGCGAGCACCTCGCCGAGCAGCCGGGGGTCGTCGCAGCGCAGGTAGGAGGAGGCCGCGCCGACCCGCAGGATGCCGTGCCGGCGGGCCACGTCGTCGATCAGGTAGGCGAGCGGCTGCGGGACGGGCGTGCGGGAGTGCTGGGCCAGGAACGCCTGCAGGTCGGCGGCGGTGCGCCCGGCGTCGAGGGCGCGGCGGACCGAGTCGGGGGTGAAGCGGTAGACGGTCGCGCCGCCCTTGGACTCGATGTCGGCGGCCAGCGCGAGCGCCTGGGCGAGCGGGGTGAGCAGCGGGCCGGGGGCGATCGCGGTCAGGTCCGGCTGCAGGATGACGTGGTCGAGCGGCTCGGGCAGCAGCGGGGCCAGCACGGGCGCCGGGTCGGCGCCGTCGAGCAGCGCGCGGGCGGGGGAGGCGAGGGCGCCGCGCCCGGTGACGCCGAGCAGTTCGGCCTCGTGCAGCGTCCAGTCGGTGAGCTGGTCGCGCAGGTCGCGGCCGTCGGGGCCGGCGGGCCCGCCGCGCAGCGGTCGGTGCCAGCGCAGGGCGGGCAGCAGGGCGTCCGCGGACGCGGCGGTGCCGGGCGGTAGCTCGGCCAGCCGGGTCAGCGCGGCGCGGCGCACGGACGGGGCCAGGGTGCGGTCGAGCTCGGGGCCGAGCGCGGCGCGCGGGCGGCCCTTGCCGTCGGGGGTGCCGGTGAGCCGGCCGATCCGGGTGGCGGCGAGCCAGGCGCGGGCGAGCAGCGTCCAGCGTTCGGCGGTGTCCTGCTGGAGCCAGGCGTCGTACGCGGGGGTCGGGGCCCAGACCTCGTCGACCTCGCCGTCGGGGGCCAGCAGGCCCGCGGTGTGGGCGAGTTCGATCCAGAACGCGGCGTCCGCCTCGGAGCCCTCCAGCAGGGCGGCGGCGCGCTTGAGGTCGCGCACGCCCAGGCCGCCGGCCCGCAGGGTGGGCGGCGGGGTGAGGCTCCAGGACTCCAGCAGTTCCTCGACGGTGCGGACGGCGGTGCCGGCCTGCCCGGCGGCGGTGCGGTCGGTGCCGGCCGGGTCGCGTTCGACGACCGGGGCGACGGCGGGCGGCGCCGGGTCGACGGTGCGGTGGGTGCGGCCGCCGCGCAGGTGCAGGGCGAGCTCGCGGGGCAGCACCACGGAGGTGGGGCTGGAGGGCAGCAGCAGGCCGCGGGCGAGCAGCCACTCGACCGGGCTGCGGGCCTCCTCGGCGGTGACCTGCCGGGCGGCGTCCGGCACGGTGCCGGTGGGCGGCCCCCAGACCAGGCGCTCCAGCAGGCCGAGGGCGGCGGGCGGGGCCTGGTCGAGCAGCGCGCCCAGCCGCTTGCGGTCGCCGAGCAGGGCGGTGAGCGCGGCGACGGCGGTGACCGGGTCGGGGGTGGGCGGCAGGCCGGTGCCGGCCAGCAGCTGCTGCAGCCGGGCGGGCGACATGCCGGCGGTGGCCTCGGCGAAGGTCGGGCCGAGACCGGTCCGGCCCGGGTTGAGCGCGCTGGGGGCGAGCGCCTCGCGGACGGCCAGCACCAGGCGCAGCGCGGAGTCCGGGCCCCACAGCAGGGCCTGCTCGCGCAGCCGGTCGAGCGCGGCGGGGAGGGCGGCGGTGACGGCGGCCCGGTCGACGGGCTCGGCGCCGGGGTGCGGCTTGACCCGGGCGGGCCCGGTCAGCAGGCCGCGCACCGCGGCCTCGGAGGCGCCCTCGGGGGCGGCGGCGAGCGCCTCGGCGACCTGCAGGGTGAACCGGTCGAGCCGTTCCAGGGCGCGCAGCACGGACGCCCGGCTGGAGAGCCGTGCGGACAGCTGGGTGAGGTCGGTCGGCACCGGGTTCAGCAGGTCCGGGCGGGCCCGGAGCAGCGCGGCGACGGCCTCGTCCCCCCGGCCGCGGAGTTCCTCGGCCAGGGTGCGGGGGGCGGTGGCGCGGGTGGCGCGCGGCGCGCTCTGCGGTGCGGTCATCCGGTCCAGACTAGTCAACGCCTCCGGTCGCGGCCCAGAACGGCGGCGGAACTCGGGGTGAACCGGTGCCCGCCGGGCAGTGCGGAGGGTGCCGCCGGGCAGGGTCGGGCAGGCCGTCGGGCGGTGCCGGGGGCGTCCGCTCAGCAGCGCCGGGCGTGCCGGGCCCAGCTGTCGGGCGGTGCGGCGAGGGCGCGTTCCACGGCCCACCGGACGCCCTCGGCGAGCGCGGTGACGGCGGCCACCGGGTCGTCGAAGGCGCGCTCGGGGAGTTCGTGGACGCGGTGCGACCCGCAGTCGACGGGTGCCGCGCAGCGCACGGCGGTCCGGACCGAGAGCTCCCAGGGCGGCCCGGGCAGCGGGTGCCATTCGAGCGGGTCGCGGGGGGCGTCCAGTTCGGCCTCGCACCACATGCCGGGCCCCTCCGCGTACCCGGCCGGCCCGCAGGGCCCGGCGGGCAGTTCGTGCCAGCTCAACTGCCAGTCGCCGCCGAAGCGTTCGGCGAAGTCGCGCAGGGAGCCGGCGGCGGCGCGCAGCGGCGGCAGCAGGGCTGACGGGTCGTCGAGGTGGGGGAACAGGCGGCCCGGACCGACCTCGTCCCAGGGAGTCGTTCGCATGGCGGGCACTCTGCCGGAGCCGGACGGGGCTCGCTTCGGGAGGGTGCGGGTGGGTACCGTCTCGGTGGGCGGGTTCGTGGACGTGAGGGCGGGTGGCGGGGCGATGGCGGGCGGCTCCTGGTGGCGCGAGGGCGGACCGGCGGACGGTGCGGAGGGCGGGGACAGCGTGTACCTGCCCCGGCAGGCGGTGGACTCACCGGACACCGCCCCCGGCGCCCCGGCACGCCCGGCGGCGCCCCCGGCGCCCGCACAGCCACCGGCCCCCGCACAGCCCCCCGCGCCCCCCGCACAGCCTCCGGCCCCGGCGGCGCCCCCCGCGGTGCCGCCACCGGCGAAGCCCACCCTGGAGAAGTCCGCCCCGGCGGCCCCGGCCCCGGGCCCGGCGGCACCCGCCCCGGCGATGTCCTCCCCGGCCGAGGTCGATCAGGTCTTCGCGTACACGGAGGACCTGGACGCCCCGGGCTTCGGCAGTGACCAACCCGGCTGGACCACCAGGTACTTCGACCTGCCCGGCGCCGAGCCCGCGCCGGAGCCGCAAGCCGAGCCCGAGCCCGAGCCCGAGCCGGAGGCGGAGGAGGCGGCGCCCGACCCCGGGAAGCCGCGGCCGGGGGCGGGCCGGATCGTCCGGGCGGTGCTGTTCGGCAAGCCGAAGACGGCCGCTGACGCCCCGTCGGCGCCGGTGCCCGCGGCGGCGGGGTCCCGGAAGCCCGCGCCGCTGCTGCTGCTCGGGGCGGCGCTGCTGCTGGGCGGGGCGGTGACCGGCACGCTGCTGGTGATGCTGCTCGGCTGGGCGGTGGCGTACCTGTCCCGGGGCTGGACCGACCTGGTGAAGAAGTTCGCCGTGCTGGGCATCCCGCTGATCACGGTGACCGGTCTGACGGTGTGGAACTGGGGCCGGGAGAAGGGCCGTTGGGGCAGCCCGCTGACCCCCGGCACGGACGCGGGCGCGACCACCTGGGCGGCCGCGCCGGGCGTGCTGCGGGCGGCGGCGCTGCTGACGGCGCTGTTCGTGCTGGTGGTGACGCTGCGCCGCCGCAAGGACTGACCGGGCCGGGCTCAGTCCGCGCCGAGGACGTACAGGAGTTCGGCGATCAGGAAGTGCGCGCCGGTGTAGCCGATGCCCTGGAACCACAGCTGGTCGTCGACCGGGAAGGCGCGGTGCGCGCGGACGGCGCCCAGGGCGTGCCAGCCGGGGGAGGCGAGGGTGGCGGTCAGGCCGTTGCGGCCCGGGTCGCCGTAGCCGGCGTACAGCAGCAGGTCGCCGTCGGCGGCGGCGAGCTGGTCGGGGGTGGTCCCGAGGTCGAACCGGTCGGCGTTCTGCGCGTCCGGGCGGGGCAGGCCGAGGTCGGACAGGACGCTGCCGGGGAAGTTCTGCCGGGCGTAGACCCGGACGGCGGGCGAGCCCTCGACGAACCGGACCAGGCTGATCCGCTGCCCGGCGGCCCCGGCCGAGGCCAGCGCGGCCCGGGCCTGGTCGACGTGCCGCCCGTACGCGGCGACCGCGGCGGCGGCCTGCTCGCGCCGGTCCAGGGCGGCGGCGTGCAGCTGGAAGTCCTCCTTCCAGGGCGCGCCGGTGGTCCGGGTGACGACGGTCGGGGCGACCGCGCGCAGCGCCCCGGTGTGGTCGGCGTCCCGGGCCAGGTTGGTGAGGATCAGCTGCGGGCGCAGGGCGGCGATCGCCGCCGTGTCGGGGGCGGCCCCGATGTCGCCGACCACGGCGACCTCGGCCAGCCGGGAGGCGGGCCAGTAGGCGGGCGGTCCGGCGTCCAGCGGGGCCTTGGCGGCGCCGACGGGGGTGATGCCCAGCGTCATCGCGGAGTCCAGCTCGGCGGTGTCCAGCACGACCACCCGCCGGACCCCGCCGGGCACGGTGACCGGCCCGTCCGCCGAGGCCACCGTGACGTCCGGGCGCGGGCTGGGGCTGGGGCTGGGCTGCGGGCTCCCGGCGGCGGTGCCGGACGGCGGCGGCCCGGCGGGCAGCACCTCCGGTCCGCAGCCGGTGAGCAGGACGGCGCCGAGCCCGGCGAGGGCGGCCCGGCGGGAGAGCGGGGGTGGCACCTGGGACCTCCGGCGGCGGTCGGACGGGCGGTGGGGGCGGTGGGGGCGGTGGCGGCGGGCGGTACGGGCAAGTATGTCCGCAATGCGGTTTTGCCCCCGGCTTTTCCGGCCGGAAACCCCGCTGGCTAGGCTGGCGGCATGGCTCTCACCGTCGGTTTCGACCTCGACATGACGCTCCTCGACACCCGCCCCGGCATCAAGGCCACCTACGACGTGCTGGCCGCCGAGACCGGCACCGTCATCGACTCCGACCTGGTGGTCAGCCGACTCGGGCCGCCGCTGGCGCAGGAGCTCGCCAACTGGTTCCCGCCGGAGCGCCTGGACGCCGTCGTGGAGCGCTACCGCGAGCTGTACGTCGAGCACGCCCTCGCGCCGACGCTGGAGCTGCCCGGGGCGCTGGCCGCGGTGGCCGCCGTCCGGGCGGCGGGCGGCCGGGTGCTGGTGATCACCGGCAAGTGGGAGCCGAACGCCCGCCGCCACCTGGACGGCTTCGGCCTGGAGGTGGACGCGCTGGTCGGCGACCTGTGGGCGGAGACCAAGGGCGAGGCGCTGCGCGCGCACGGCGCGGACGTCTACGTCGGCGACCACCTGGGCGACATCCGCGGCGCCCGGGCGGCCGACGCCGTCGCGGTCGGGGTGGCCACCGGCCCGTACGGCCCGGCCGAGCTCGCCGCAGCCGGTGCGGACGCCGTGCTGCGCGACCTCACCGAGTTCCCCGCCTGGCTGGCCGGGCACCTGGCCCGCTAGCGCCGCCGATGGCCCGCTGAGCCCCCGCCGAGGGCCTGCTGAGCCCCCGCCGAGGGCCTGCTGAGCCCCCGCCGAGGGCCTGCTGAGGGCTTGTGCCGAGCGTCCGCCGGGCGGCGCCCGCCGGGGCCGCTGGTTCAGCCCGCGGCGGCGGCCCGCTTCGCGCGCCGCCGCCGGGCGCCCGCCCGGGCGTCGGCGAACAGGCCGGACAGCGCCACCAGCAGGCCCAGCGGCATCAGCATCGCCAGCCAGTACGCGAAGGACGGCAGCCGGGTCAGGTCGAAGACGTACGGCACGAAGACCGCGACGACGGACAGCATCCCCAGTCCGAACACGATGCCGCCGACGCGGACCAGGAGGTCTCCCGGGCTGTCGGGCCGGTCGCTCACTCTCACCACTCCTTCGCGCGGGTCGCTCCCCCCGATTCTCCCACCGCCCGCCCCCTCCGATCGGCGGGGGCGCGGCGACGCGCGCTCCGACTGAACGCTCAGGATTCCCAGGAATCACTCAGGCATGCTGATGACCGGAACGGGAACGGCGACGGACGAGCGGGGCGGGCGGCGGGATGGGACTGACCAGTCACAAGGTGCTGGCGCTGTCGGCACTGCTGTCGGTGCTGACGGTGGCGGGCACCGTCCTGCTCTGGCCCCGACTGGCCGGGCGCGGCTGGCGGCCGGTGCTGGGCCGGCTCGGCACCGTCGTCGGCACCCAGCTGGCGGTGCTCTGCACGCTCGCCCTGCTGGCCAACGACTACTTCGCCTTCTACAGCAGCTGGGACGACCTGCTGGGCACCGGCGAGGACGGCCCGGTGACCATTCAGAACCAGCTGCTCGGCCGCGACCCGGGCGTCCAGCGGCTGTCCACCGAGAACGTCCGCGACACCGGCGCCACCGGCCGCGCCCCCGAGCAGGTCGGCCGGCTGGAGAAGGTCCGGCTGCCCGGGGCGTCCACCGGCCTGTCCACCGAGGGCTACGTCTACCTGCCGCCGCAGTACTTCCAGCCCGGCTACCAGGACAAGCGCTTCCCGGCGGCGATCGCTATCACCGGCTTCCCCGGCGACGCGAAGAACCTGGTCGGCAAGCTCAACTACCCGTCCGTGCAGCTGAAGCTGACCGAGCAGGGCAAGGCCCGGCCGACCGTGTTGGTGCTGATGCGGCCCTCCCCGGCGATGCCCCGGGACACCGAGTGCGAGGACGTGCCGGGCGGCCCGCAGACCGACCGGTACTTCAGCGCCGACGTGCCCGCCGCGCTGCGCGCCTCCTACCGGATCGCGTCCGGGCCCGGCTCCCTCGGCGTGATCGGCAACTCCACCGGCGGCTACTGCGCGCTGAAGCTGGCGATGCGTCACCCCGACGTGTTCGCCGCCGCGGTGTCGCTGTCCGGCTACTACCGGGCCGCCGAGGACCCGACCACCGGAGACCTGTTCGGCGGCGACGGGCAGCGCCGCGAGCAGGCCGACCTGGACTGGCGCCTGACCCACCTGCCCGCCCCCGCCACCGCGCTGCTGGTCGGCGGCAGCCGGGAGGGCGACGGCGACTACCAGGAGCAGACCGAGCGGTTCCGGGCCGCCGCCAGGGGCACCGCGACCAAGGTCTCCGCGATCACCCTGGACAGCGGCGGGCACAACTTCACCACCTGGTCCCGGATGCTCCCGGCCTCGCTCGGCTGGCTCTCCGACCACCTGACCGACCCCGCCTGACCGGCCGCGCGTCACAGCGCGCAACTCCGTGCGCGCAAGGAGTTTCGACCCTCGCCGCCCCCGGGTATGCAGCCATCGCGCGGGCGGACCTGACGGATGGTCCACGAACGCCCGCCCGTCACCGATCGGGGGTGTGAGCCAGTGGACGGCGCAGCAGGCGCGAGGCACGGCCGCGCCCCGGTCCGGAATCCCTTCGCCGTTCCGCTGAACGCTGAGGGATCATTGCTCCACTGAGCGAAACCGGCCGCCCGCTCGGGGCGCCCGTCCGCACGTCCACCCGCGGCCCGACGGGGCCGCACGCACCCGATACCGAGGACTGTTCGAGATGCCCACCGGCCAGGTCAAGTGGTTCAACGAGACGAAGGGTTACGGCTTCCTGTCGCGCGACGACGGCGGCGAGGTCTTCGTCCACACCAAGGCGCTGCCCGCGGGCGTCACCACGCTGCGGCCGGGCCAGCGCGTCGAGTTCGGCGTCGCCGCCGGTCACCGCGGTGACCAGGCGATGAGCGTCCAACTGCTCGACGCGCTGCCCTCGGTGGCCGCCGCCCAGCGCAAGAGCGCCGACGACATGGCCCCGATCGTCCAGGACCTGATCACCAAGCTGGACAGCGTCCTGCCGGGTCTGCAGCGCGGCCGCTACCCGAGCAAGCCGGAGGGCCAGAAGATCGCGATGGTGCTGCGCGCCATCGCGGACCAGTTCGACGTCTGAGCCCCGCCCTGACGACCGCTCAGGGGAAGGCCAGCGCGCCCGGGTCGACGGCGGGGACGAGTCCCTGCTCGGCGGCCCGGGTGAGCAGGCCGCGCACCGCCGCGTAGCCGTCCTCGCCGAGGTCCGCGGTGAACTCGTTGACGTACAGCCCGATGTGCTGCTCGGCGACGGCCGGGTCCATCTCCTGGGCGTGCGCCAGCACGTACTCCCGGGAGGCCGCCGGGTCCGCCCAGGCCGCCCGCACCGACTGCCGCACGGTGTCGGCCAGTTCGCGCAGCCGCTCGGCGCCCAGCGAGCGCCGGGCCACGATCGCGCCCAGCGGGATCGGCAGCCCGGTGGCCGCCTCCCACGCCTCGCCCATGTCGGCCAGGCAGTGCAGCCCGTACTGCCGGTACGTGAACCGGGCCTCGTGGATCACCAGTCCGGCGTCCACCTCGCCCGCCCGCACGGCCGGCATGATCTCGTGGAACGGCAGCACCACGATCTCGCCGAACCCGCCCGGCACCGCCCGCGCCGCCCACAGCCGGAACAGCAGGTACGCCGTCGAGCGCTCGCTCGGCACCGCGACCCGCCGCCCGGACAGCGCCGCCGCCTCCAGCGGCCCGGCCGTCAGCACCAGCGGCCCGCAGCCCCGGCCGAGCGCCCCGCCGCAGGGCAGCAGCGCGTACTCGTCCAGCACCCAGGGCAGCTGCCCGTAGGAGATCTTCAGCACGTCCAGCTCGCCGCGCTCGGCCAGCCCGTTGGTGACGTCGATGTCGGCGAACCGGACCTCGGGCGCGCCGGCGCCCGGCACCAGGCCGTGCGCCCAGGCGTGGAAGACGAAGGTGTCGTTCGGGCAGGGCGAGTACGCGACGCTGAGCGGCTCGGCCATCTCAGACCTCCTTGAGCAGGTGGGGCAGCGGCGGCAGCGCGGCGAAGGCCCGCTCCAGGGCCGCCAGCGCCTCGCCGATCCGCCAGGACGCGCGGTCGCGCGGCCCGACGGCATTGGACACGGCCCGCAGCTCACCGGCCGCGAGCCCGAACCGGGCGGCCGCCTCGGCCGTCCCGAAACCCTCCATCGCCTCGGCCAGCGCCCGCGGGTGACGCTTCCTCAGCGCCCCGGCGCGCTCCGCCGAACCGGTCACCGTGGACACCGTCAGCACCTCGCCGACCGCCCCGCCGCAGGCCCCCGCGAGGGCCGCGACCAGGCCCGGCGGCACCGGGTGCCGCACCGCGCCGAAGCCCAGCTCGGTGACGTCCGCGAAGCCGTCCGGCGTCTCGGCGCCCAGGTCGGCCGCCACCACGGCGTCCGCCACCACCAGCGAGCCGAGCGGCGCGGCGGGCGCGAAACCGCCCGCGATGCCCGCCGACAGCACCAGCCGGTACCGGCCGCGGGCCAGCGCCACCGCCGTCCCCGCCGCCGCGGCCGCCGGGCCGACCCCGGCGGCCAGCACCCCGGCCCCCGAGCCCGGGCCCAGCCCGCGCCGCACCGCCTCGGCCTCCGCCTCCACGGCGACGACGACGAGCAGCCCGGCCGCGGGGCCGGACTGCTCGTCGGTGCGCTCGACGGTCATCGACCGGAGCGTCAGCTGTTCTTGTTCTTCAGGTCGAAGGCCCAGACCGCGTAGTACTCCTGGGACGTCTTGTCCTGCGAGACCACCGTCACCGAGGTCACGTCGTTGGAGGACATCAGCGGGCCGGCGCTCTTCGAACCGGAGTAGGTGACCCCGGTGACGACCTCGCCCTGCGCACCGCCGGCCAGCGCCGTCTGGCCGCCGGAGCCGCCGTTGGTCAGCGCGAACCAGCCCTTCTTCGCCAGGTCCTTGGGCACCCCGACGCCGATCTGGTCGCTGGCCCGGACGTCCAGCTCGGGGAGCTTGCCGTCCTTGCGGGCCTGCTTGATCCCCTCCAGGCAGGCGCTGAGGGCGTCGTTGTCGAGCGGCTTGCCGTCGTTGTAGCAGAAGGGGGCCGCGGTGGTGCTGGAGGTGCCGACCACCATCGTCGCCACGTTCTCACGGGGCTTGCCGGCGTCGTTCGCCCAGTAGATACCGGTACCGAGGGAGGCGGCGCCGACGACGACGACGCCGGCGATACCGGCGATGGCACGGGTGCTGAGGCTCATGCGCAAGAGGCTACTCGCCTTCCGTGATCACACGACGCCGGGGTGCCCGAGTCGCCCGAGGTTACGCCGTGCGCGGGCGCGCCGGGCACCCCGCCCCGGCCGCGCGGCGCACCCCGCCCCGGGCCGACCGCCGCTCAGGCCACCCGGGGCCGGGCCGCCGACCGGCGCGGCCCGACCCGCAGCAGCGAGCGGAACGTCCACAGCAGCATCACCGTCATCACCGACGCCGCCACCGTCAGCCCCAGCACCGCGTTCAGCGGCAGCGAGATGCCCACCGCGCCGCCCGCCACCCAGCTCAGCTGCAGCACCGTCTCCGACCGGGCGAACGCCGAGGTCCGCACCGCCTCCGGCACGTCCCGCTGGATCAGCGCGTCCAGCGCCAGCTTGCCCAGCGACGCCGCCATCCCGGCGACGGCCGCCACCGCCGTCACCGTCACCACCCCGTACCAGAGCGCCGCCGCGGCCGCCGCCACCGTCGCCAGCGCCAGCACCGAGGTCACCAGCACCTCCGAGCCGCGGGTGCGCAGCCACGACCCCAGCACCGACCCCAGCGCGTTGCCCAGCCCCGCCGCCGCCGCGACCAGCCCCAGCGCCACCGTCCCCGGCAGGCCGCCCGGCGGCTCCCGGCGGATCAGGAACGCCAGGAACATCACCAGGAACCCGACCAGCCAGCGCAGCGCCGCCACCCCGCGCAGCGCCATCACCACCGAGGGGCCGACCGCCCGCAACACCCCCTTGGGGCGCGCCTCCTGCGGCTCCGAGAGCAGCTCCGCCCGCTGCTCGCCCTTCGCCGAATCCACCTGGTGCGGCAGGTGGAAGGCCATCAGCGTCCCGATCACGAACACCACGAACGCCCCGCGCAGCGGCCACCCCGGCCCGATCAGGTGCAGCAGTCCGCCCACCCCGCCCGCCACCAGCGTGGTCAGCAGACCCGCCAGCGTCACCCGCGAGTTCGCCTTCACCAGCGACAACTGGGCGGGCAGCAGCCGCGGCACCACCACGCTGCGCACCACCCCGTACGCCTTCGACGCCACCAGCACGCCCAGCGCCTCCGGGTACAGCGCCAGCCCGCCGCCGGTCACCGTCGCCGCCATCACCCAGGCCAGCGCCGCCCGCGCCAGCATCGACATCGCCATCGCCGAGCGGCGGCCGTTGGGCAGCCGGTCCAGCAGCGGGCCGATCACCGGGGCGAGCACCGCGAACGGCGCCATCGTGATCAGCAGGTACAGCGCGACCCGGCCGCGGGCCTCGCCGGTCGGCACCGAGAAGAAGATGGTGGACGCCAGCGCCACCGTGATCAGCATGTCGCCGAACGAGTTCAGCGCGTGCAGCTCGATCAGCTTCGCCAGGCCCGACTCGCCCGCGCCCTCCGCCGACGTCGCCCGCCGGATCCGGCGGCCCGTCCCGTGCACGACCCGGCCGGTGCGCGCCCCCACCGCCGACGCGCCGCGGGCCCAGAAGCCGCGGGCCCGCACCGTCGGCGGCTCCCCGGAACGCTCCTGACCGTCCGTCGGGCGCACCTCGCCCGCCTCCGGCTCGCCGGGGGCCACAGGGTGCGGCCGCGACACGGCGGACGCCCCGGAACGGCCTTCGGACGGCCCGGGACGCGGTCCGTGCTGCGGCGGTTTCTCCTCCGCCACACACCCATCCTGCCCGAGAATCGCCGACCTAACGAGTGATTGTCCGGGCGTCGGCGCGCCCGCCCCCACGGCCCGGACTGTGCTGTACCGCCGACCGGCGGGTAGCCTGCACTACGCGCGTGCCCGGCCTCCCGCAGGGGGGTGGCCGACCTGGGCGGCGCGGCCCGGCCACGGAGCGGCCCCGGGTCTAGCAGAATGGACCGGCCCCGTGCTCGCGGGGGCCGCCCCGGAGAGGTGCAGCGGCGGCCGAGCGGGCCCCCGCCCACCGGGTGCCGCCGCGAGCCGCAGGACGACAGGACTGGGAGAGAACCGACGCCGTGAGTGCTGCGATGCGAAGCCGTACCCCTGACCGGCTCTGTGCGGAGGCCGTCGGCCTCGCCCGTCAGGCAGTGGTGGACAGCGTCGGAGAGGCCGTCGTCGGCCCCCACGTGAAGGCGGGCGCGGACGCCGAGCGCGTCGTCACCCACACCTTCGAATGCCTCGACCCGGCCTACCGCGGCTGGCACTGGGCGGTGACCGTCGCCCGCGCCCCGCGCGCCAAGAACGTCACCCTGGACGAGGTCGCCCTGCTCCCCGGAGCGGACGCCGTCCTCGCCCCGCAGTGGGTCCCGTGGAGCGAGCGCCTGCGCCCCGGCGACCTCGGCCCCGGCGACCTGCTGCCCACCGGCGCCGACGACCTGCGCCTCGAACCCGGCTGGACCGGCGAGGACGAGATCGCCCCCAACTCGGCGCTCGCCGAGGCCGCCGAGGACGAGGACGCCACCGCCGAGGACGTCCAGCCGGCGCCCGCCCGCGCCGCGATCGGCGCGATCGCCGAGGAGCTCGGACTCGGCCGCCCCCGCGTGCTGTCCCGGCGCGGCCTGCACCAGGCCGCCGAACGCTGGGAGACCGCGTACGGCCCGCAGACCCCGATGGCGCAGTCCGCCCCCGCCTCCTGCGACACCTGCGGCTTCCTGGTCCCGATCGGCGGCTCGCTCGGCCAGGCGTTCGGCGTCTGCGGCAACGAGTTCGGGCCCGCCGACGGCCAGGTCGTCTCGCTCGCCTACGGCTGCGGCGCGCACTCCGAGGCCGCCGTGCTGCCCGCCCCGCCCGTCCCCAGCGAACTCATCCTCGACGAGACCGTCGTCGAACCCCTCCCGCTGCACCCCGACCGCACCTCCGGCTCGGTCGAACCGGACGCCCCGGCCGAGGAACTCGGCCACGCGTAGGCGCCGCGCTCCGGCAGGCGCGCGCACAGCGGGATCGCGGAGCGGCGGCAACCCACCGTCCGTGCCGCGATCCCGCTGACGCCCGTCCCCGCCGCCCGCGGTTCCCCGCGCCTCCGGTTCCGCGCCCAGCGCGCGTGGCCCGTCGGGGACGACTGGCAGAATGCCGACTCGTACGCAGACCACGCGAAGGGCGGCTCGGCACGTGGAGTCTCGGATCATCGGCAGCGCGGCGTCCCCCGAGGAGTCGGACGTCTTCGACACGGCCCGGCTGCGGCACACCGTGCTCACCGCCTGGACGGCCGCGCCCGCCAGATTCCGGGAGGACGCCAACGCCGAGGAGGAGCTCGCCCTCGGCGGCTACCGGGACCGGCTGATCGTCGAACTCGCCCAGAACGCGGCCGACGCGGCCGCCCGGGCGGGCGTCCCCGGCCGGCTCCGGCTGACCCTGCGCGACGGCGTGCTGGCCGCCGCCAACACCGGCGCCCCGCTGGACGCCGCCGCGGTCGAGTCGCTCTCCACCCTGCGGGCCTCCGCCAAGCGCGGCGACGAGCGGGAGGTGGTCGGCCGGTTCGGCGTCGGCTTCGCCGCCGTGCTGGCCGTCAGCGACGAGCCCGCGGTGCTCGGGCACACCGGCGGCGTCCGCTGGTCGCTCACCGACGCCCGCGCGCTGGTCTCCGGAATCCCGCAGCTCACCGAGGAGTTGACCCGGCGCGAGGGCCACCTGCCGGTGCTCCGGGTGCCGTTCGCGGCCGAGGGCGAAGCCCCCGAGGGCTACCACACGGTGGTCGTCCTGCCGCTGCGCGACGCCGCCGCCGAGGACCTCACCCGGCGGCTGCTCGCCGAGGTCGACGACGCCCTGCTGCTGACCCTGCCCGGCCTCGCCGAGGTGGTCGTCGACACCCCCGAGGGCGTCCGCACCCTGACCCGCACCGCGCACCCGCCGCGCCCCGAACAGCTGCCCACCGTCACCATCACCGACGGGGAGCGCAGCACCACCTGGCAGACCGTCAGCGCCGCCGGCACCGCCGCCCCCGAACTGCTCGCCGACCGCACCACCGAGGAGCGGGCCCGCCCCCACTGGACGCTCACCTGGGCCGTCCCGGTCGACGGGGCCGGCCGCCCGCAGCGCCCGCGCACCACCCCCGTGCTGCACGCGCCCACTCCCAGCGACGAACCGCTCGGCGTCCCCGCCCTGCTGATCGCCTCCTACCCGCTCGACCCGACCCGGCGGCACGTCGCGCCCGGCCCGCTCACCGACTTCCTCACCGAGCGCGCCGCCGACGCCTACGCCGACCTGCTGCGCGCCCGCGGCGCCGACCTCGGCTCGCTGGACCTCGTCCCCGCCCCGCTCGGCCAGGGCGCGCTCGACAACGCGCTGCGCACCGCCGTGCTGGCCCGCCTGCCCGAGACGCCCTTCCTGCCGCACCCGGACGGCACCGAGGAGGGCACCCCCGCGCTCCGCCCGCGCGACGCCGTCGTGCTGGAGGGCGCCGACCGGTCGGTGGTCGAGGCGCTCGCCCCGATCTTCCCCGGCCTGCTCCCGGCCGGCCTGGAACGCCGCACCGAACTGCGCACCCTCGGCGTGCGCCGCACCCCGCTCGCCGAGGTGGTCGACCAACTCGGCGGCCTGGAACGCGAACCCGCCTGGTGGCGGAGCCTGTACGCGGCCCTCGGCGGCGCCGACCCGGAGGCGCTCGGCGCGCTGCCCGTCCCGCTCGCCGACGGCCGCACCGTCACCGGCCCGCGCCGGGTCCTGCTGCCCTCCGACGCCGCCGACTGGGCCGGCTACGAGGGCTACCCCGACGCGCTCGCCGAGGCCCTCGACCTGCTCGACCTGCGGCTGGCCCACCCCGAGGCCGCGCACCCGCTGCTGGCCAAGCTCGGCGCCGCCACCGCCACCCCCGCCGGCGTCCTGGACACCCCCGAGGTGCGCGCCGCCGTCGCCCGCTCGCTGGAACTCGGCGAGGACGACTACGACGCCGCCGTCGACCTCGCCGACGCCGTCCTGGCCCTGGTCAGGGCCGCCGCCCCGGCCGTCGGCGAACACCCCTGGCTGGCCCGCCTCGCCCTGCCCGACGACGAGGGCGAACTCGCCCGCGCCGGCGAACTCCTGCTCCCCGACAGCCCGCTGGCCCACCTGGTGGACGAGGACGAGGCCGCCTTCGTCGACGACGACCTGCTGGAGCGCTGGGGCCCCGAGGTGCTGGCCGCGGCCGGCGCCCTCACCTCCTTCACCCTGGTCCGCGCCGAGGACGTCGTCCTCGACCCCGACGACCTGGAACGCCTCGACCCCACCGCCCCCGCCGACCGGGCCGCCGGCGGCGCCCCCACCGGCCTGCTCGACGAGGCCCCCGACGGCCTCGCCGAATGGTGCGAGGACGCCCTCGAAGCCCTGCACGCCGACGACGCAGGGGAGTTGGGCGTCCCGCCGGTCGCCGCCGAACTGCTCGCCGTCCGCGACCTCGACCTGGTCGCCGACGACGCCTGGCCCGAAGCCCTCGCCCTGCTCGCCCGGCCCCCGTACCGGGACGCCGTGGTGACGCCCGTGCGCACCCTGCTGCCCGACGGCAGCTACACCGACCTCCCCCCGTACACCGCCTGGTGGCTGCGCGACCACCCCGTCCTGGACGGCCGCGAACCCGCCGGCCTGCGCGCCGCCGGGGCCGACCCGCTGCTGCGCGGCCTCTACGACGAGGCCCGCACCGACCTCGACCCGCAGTTCCTGCACGCCCTCGGCGTGCGCACCACGCTGAACGCGCTGCTCGCCGAACCGCACGGCCCCGACGAGCTGATCGACCGGCTCACCGACCCGCTCTCCGAGGTCAGCCACCGCCAACTGCACGGCATCTACAGCCTGTTGGCGGCCCTCCCGGCCGAGCGCGTCGAACCCCTGGACGTGGTGCGGGCCCTCGCCCCGCTGGACTCCGAGAGCGGCCGCCGGGACGACCGCACCGTCATCGTGGACGCCGCGAACGCGGTCGTCGCCGACGCCCCCGACCTGGTCGAACTCCTCCACGACCACGCCGTGCTGCCCGTCCACCCGCTGCTCGCCCCCGCCCTCGCCGAGCGCCTGCACGTCTCGCTGGCCAGCGAGGTGGCCGGCGGCCGGGTGCTCTCCGAGGGCACCCTGCACCGCACCCCCGCGGTGGTCCGCGAACTCCTCCCCGGCTGCCCCGCCGTCTACGAGGAGCACGACGAACTCCTGGTCGTCGGCCCCGACGGCGAGGAGGCCCACGTGGCCTGGCGCTGGGACACGGGCGCGACCGCCCCCGAACTGCCCTACGACCCCGAGGAGGCCGAAGCCGCCGACGAGGACGACGAGTTCGACGTCCCCCCGGTCCCCGGCCTGCTGCACGCCGCCACCCCCGAGGGCCTCGCCGCCGGCCTCGCCTGGTCCGTCCACCAGTGGCACCGCCGCTTCGAGATCCTCGCCGCCCTCACCGAACCGGACCGGGCGTACGAGCTGCTGGCGGCGCGCGACTACGAATAACCCCTGCCGGGGGCTCACGAGTGCGCGCATTCAGGGGCTCGGGGAACGGCGAGAGCCCCGCCAGGGGCTCTCTGTCAGGGGTTCCGTTCGACGAAGATCCGCGAGGTGACCTCCAGCAGGCAGCCCGCGATCAGGGCGATCGCGACGCCGGTCAGTGGGTCGCGCCAGCCGACGAGTTGGAGCTGGAAGAAGTCGGCGAGCCAGGGGACCACCAGGACCAGGGCGAACGCGCCCGACATGGTACCGATCAGCAGCAGGCGCCACCAGGTGTAGGGGCGGGCGACGATGGCGAGGACCCAGATGGCGGTGATGAACAGGGTCAGGGTGGCGACCGAGGTGTCGGCCTTCAGGGTGGTCTCGTCGTCGCCGCGGGCCAGCGCGTACGCGGTGAAGGTCGCGGCGCCGCAGACCAGGCCGCCGGGGACGGCCAGTCGCAGGACGCGGCGGACGAAGCCGGTGCGGGCGCGCTCGTTGTTGGGGGCGAGGGCGAGGAAGAACGCCGGGATGCCGATGGTCAGCGAGGACAGCACCGTCGAGTGCCGGGGCAGGAACGGGTACGGGACCTGGGTGAACACCACCAGCAGGGCCAGCAGCACCGAGTAGACGGTCTTGACCAGGAACAGCCCGGCGACGCGTTCGATGTTGCCGATCACCCGGCGGCCCTCGGCGACCACCGAGGGCAGGGTGGCGAAGCGGTCGTCCAGCAGCACGATCTGGGCGACGGCCCGGGTGGCGTCCGAGCCGGTGCCCATCGCGACGCCGATGTCGGCGTCCTTGAGGGCGAGGACGTCGTTGACGCCGTCGCCGGTCATCGCGACGGTGTGGCCCTTCGACTGCAGGGCGCCGACCAGGGCGCGCTTCTGCTGCGGGGTGACCCGGCCGAAGACGGCGGTGCGGTCGGCGGCCTCGGCGAGCTGCTCGGGGTCGGTGGGCAGGGTGCGGGCGTCGGTCGCGGTCTCGGCGCCGGGCAGGCCGAGGTGGGCGGCGACCGCGCCGACCGAGACGGCGCTGTCGCCGGAGATGACCTTGGCCCGGACGTCCTGGGAGCGGAAGTAGCGCAGGGTGTCCGCGGCGTCCTCGCGCAGCCGCTGCTGGAGGACCAGCAGGGCGAGCGGCTCCAGTCCGGCGGCCGGGTCGGGGTCGTCCAGCGGGAGCGGGCTGCGGCCGAGCAGCAGGACCCGCAGGCCCTTGGCGCCGAGCTCGTCCACCTCGGCGAGCGCGGGGGAGCCGGCCGGGAGCAGCACGTCGGGGGCGCCGAGCAGCCAGCTGCCCTCGGTGCCGCCGGGCTCCAGCAGCTGGACGCCGCTCCACTTGCGGGCGGAGGAGAACGGGACGGCCTCCAGCAGCCGCCAGCGGCCCTCCGGCGGGGGCCCGTACGCGTCGATGACGGCCTGCATGCTGGGGTTGGGGCGGGTGTCGGCGGCGCCGATCGCGCCGAGCGCCTCGGCCAGGACGGCCTTGTCGGCCCTGTCGGTCTTGTCGGTCGACGGCGTCCCGTCGGACCCGGCGAGCGGGCGGAGGTCGACCAGGTCCATGCCGCCCTCGGTGAGGGTGCCGGTCTTGTCGAGGCAGACGGTGTCGACCCGGGCCAGGCCCTCGATCGCCGGGAGCTCCTGGACCAGGCACTGCTTGCGGCCGAGCCGGATCACGCCGATCGCGAAGGCCACCGAGGTGAGCAGCACCAGGCCCTCGGGGACCATCGGCACGATGCCCGCCACCATCCGGCGCACGGCCTCCTTCCAGTCGTTGCGCTGCACCGCGAGCTGGCTGATGATCAGGCCGATCGCGGTGGGGACCAGCAGGTAGGTGATGAAGCGCAGGATCTGGTCGATGCCGGTGCGCAGCTCGGACTTGACCAGGGTGAACCGGCTGGCCTCCTCGGCGAGCTTGGCGGCGTACGCCTCCCGGCCGACCTTGGTGGCGGTGAACGCGCCCGCGCCCGCCACCACGAAGGAGCCGGACATCACGTGGTCGCCGGGGTGCTTGAGGACGGGGTCGGGCTCGCCGGTCAGCAGCGACTCGTCGATCTCCAGGCCGTCCGCCTCGGTGACCGTGCCGTCCACCACGACCTTGTCGCCGATGCCGAGCAGCACGGTGTCGTCCAGCACGATCCCGCCGGCGGTGACCTGCACGGCGGCGCCGTCCCGGCGGACCTGGGGGCGGGCCTCGCCGATCAGCGCGAGGCTGTCCAGGGTCTTCTTGGCGCGCATCTCCTGGACGATGCCGATCGCCGTGTTGGCGACGATGACCAGGCCGAACAGGCCGTCCTGGATCGGGCCGACGACCAGGATGATGCCGAACATCACCCCGATGATCGCGTTGAACCGGGTGAACACGTTGGCCCGGACGATCTCCCGCACCGAGCGGCTGGAACGCACCGGGACGTCGTTCAGCTGCCCGCGGGCGACCCGCTCGGCGACCTCGGCCGCGCTCAGCCCGGGCTGGTACGCACCGCCGGCCCCGGTGGGGTGCGCGCCGGGGCCGTGCGGGGCGGTGCCTTCCGCTGAGTGCGTCATGGCACCGACTCTAGGTGGGCGTTTTGTCCGGTGCGTCCCGCCTCGGGGCGGATTCCGGCCGGACGGGTGGCGGGGTCCGGGCGGGGCTAGAGCGCGGGTTCCCCGGCGGCCTCGGCGGCGCGGGCGCGGCGGATCGCGGCGCGGCGGGCCGTGCAGTACTTGAGGCCGATCAGGCCGAGCAGCCCGCCGGACAGGCAGATCCACGGCCAGGTGCCGTGCCCGTGGTCGGAGAGCCACCCCTGGAACGGCACCAGCGCCACGAAGCCGACGAACCAGAGCACCGTGCCGGTGCCGACGATGGCGACGTCGTTCCCCTCCAGGGGCGGGGGAGCGGTGCGCAGTGCGGTCTTGGGCATGGGCCCTAGCCTAAGGGGCGGGCCCGGCACTCCGGCAGCGGCGGTCGGCTCCGCGGGGCCGGTGCGCACGCAACCCGGGAGGCCCGAACGTGACTGATCATGACCGCAATGGGTCGAATCTACGCGCGAAGATGGCGCGTGCACGACCGGAATCGACATACTGATATTTCCCCAACAAACCCCCCAACCTTGCTTCGCCCGGTCTCCCCCGGCCTCCCCCCGATCGAGGACCCCCGACATGTCTCCGCAGGCCCAGTCGACCACCGCGTCGCCCGAGCCCTCCCAGAACGCGCCGCAGCCCCCGTCCGGCGCCCTGGACCGCTTCTTCAGGATCTCCGAGCGGGGCTCCACCCTGCCCCGCGAGATCCGCGGTGGTGTCGCCACCTTCTTCACGATGGCGTACATCCTGGTGCTCAACCCGATCATCCTGGCCTCGGCCACGGACATGAACGGCGCCCACCTCGCCGGCGGGCAGCTGGTCACCGCGACCGCGCTCACCGCCGGCCTGACCACCCTGCTGATGGGCGTCATCGGCAACGTCCCGATCGGCCTCGCGGCCGGCCTGGGCGTCAACACCATCGTGGCGCTCCAGCTCGCCCCCAAGATGACCTGGCCCGACGCCATGGGCATGGTCGTGCTGGCCGGCTTCGCGATCATGCTGCTGGTCGCCACCGGCCTGCGCGAACGCGTCATGAACGCCGTCCCGCTCGGCCTGCGCAAGGCGATCGCGATCGGCATCGGCCTGTTCATCACCCTGGTCGGCCTGGTCGACTCCGGTTTCGTCACCCGGATCCCGGACGCCGCCCACACCACCGTCCCGCTCCAGCTCGGCGTCGGCGGCCACCTGCACGGCTGGCCGGTGCTGATCTTCATCGTCGGCCTGCTGCTCACCATGGCCCTGGTCATCCGCAAGGTGCCCGGCGCGATCCTGATCTCCATCGCCGTGATGACCGTCGCCGCGGTGATCATCCAGCAGGTCGCCGACCTCTCCGCCGAGGCCTGGGGCCTGACCGTCCCCACCTGGCCCGGCAACCCGGTCTCCACCCCCGACTTCGGGCTGGTCGGCCACTTCAGCCTGTTCGGCGGCTTCTCGCACGTCGGCATCCTCACCGGCATCCTGTTCGTCTTCACCGTGCTGATGAGCTGCTTCTTCGACGCGATGGGCACCATCCTCGGCGTCGCCGACGAGGCCCACCTGCTCGACGAGAAGGGCGACCTGCCCGGCATCAACAAGATCCTGATGGTCGACGGCATCGCCACCGCCGCCGGCGGCGCCACCTCCGCCTCCGCGAACACCTGCTTCGTCGAGTCCACCGCCGGCGTCGGCGAGGGCGCCCGCACCGGCTTCGCCTCGATCGTCACCGGCGCGCTCTTCATGCTCGCGCTCTTCCTCACCCCCCTCGCGACCATGGTCCCCGCCCAGGCCGCGACCCCCGCCCTGGTCACCGTCGGTTTCCTGATCCTGGCGAACTCCATCAAGGAGATCGACTGGTCCGACTTCACCATCGCGATGCCGGCCTTCCTCACCATCGTGATGATGCCGTTCACCTACTCCATCACCAACGGCATCGGCTTCGGCTTCATCGCCTTCTGTCTCCTGCGCGTCGCCGCCGGCCGCGCCCGCACCGTCCCGGTCGCGCTGTACGGCGTCGCCGCCGTCTTCGCCTTCTACTACCTGATGCCGGCCCTCGGCCTGCTCTGACGCCCCACCCGCGAACGGCCCTCCTCCGCGTGCTGCGGGGGAGGGCCGTTCGTCGTCAGGGGGTGCGCAGGAGCGGGGCGAGGCGGGTGGTGAGGAGGGTGGCGGCGGGGAGGAGGTGGGCCGCGTCGGGGGTGCGGGCGAGGAGGATGACGATGACGACCAGCAGGGTGCGGTCGGCGGGCGGGAAGCGGCGGGCGGGGCGGGCGGGGCGGGTGCGGGACATGGGCGGTCCTTCGTCGGAGGGTCAGGCGCCGGTGCGGGCGACCAGGTCGTCGATGCTCTGGGCGGGGCGCAGGGTCTCGAAGCGGACGGTGCCGTCGGGGGCGGTGCTCGCGCCGTGGACGGCGGGCTCGGGCAGCGAGTTGTACGCGAAGTGGTTGCTCGGGTAGTAGGCCCCGCAGTCGAGCAGGCAGTACAGGTCGCCGGGGGCCAGCAGGGGGAGCGGGCGGGCGCGGGCGACCAGGTCGCCGGCGAAGCAGCACGGGCCGGCCACGTCCTGGGGGACGGGGGCGCCGTGCTTGGCGGCGCCGGAGGGGTGGTGGGTGCTGATCCGCAGCGGCCAGCTGTCGGGCATGAAGACGGTGCGGGTGGCGACCTGGGCCCCGGCGTGGCCGATGGCGATCGGGCGGCCGCCGGCCACCTTGGTGTACTCGACGTACGAGGCGACGAAGCCGGACTTGGCGAGCACGGAGCGGCCGAACTCGGTGGTCAGCCGGTAGCGGCCGTCGAACAGCACGGGGGCGTGCGCGCGCAGCCGCTCCACGTAGGCGTCCCAGCCGGGGGCGGTGCGGTCGTCGGCGAAGTTGACCGGGAGACCGCCGCCGAGGTCGATGCCGGTGACCTGGCGGCGGCCCAGCTCCCGGTTGATCCGTTCGGCGAACGCGGCGGTGGTGGCGATGCCGGTGGCCATCAGGCCGAGGTCGATGCCCTGGGAGCCGACGTGGCAGTGCAGTTCGGTGAGCCAGGGGCGGGCCCGGAAGGCTTCGACCAGGCGGGCCGCGTTGCCGGTGTCGGCGAGCGGGACGCCGAACTTGGAGGTGGCGGTGGCGGTGCTCATCGCGGCGATCCGGCCGCCGCCGACCTGCGGGTTGATCCGGACGCCGATCCGGGAGGAGCTGACCCGGTCGGCCAGCAGGGCGTCGACGCGGGCGAGTTCCTGCCAGTTGTCGATGTTGACGCTGACGCCGAGGTCCAGCGCGAGGGCCAGTTCGGCACGGGTCTTGGCGGGGGAGTCCAGCACGATCAGCTCCGGGGGGAAGCCCGCGGCCAGCGCCTGCGCGAACTCGCCGGGGCTGGCCACCTCGCACCCCATGCCCAGCTCGCGCAGCCGGCGCAGCACCGGCCCGAGCGGGTTGGCCTTGGCGGCGAAGGCGTGCCGCACCCCCAGTTCGGCGGGGAACGCGGCGTGCAGGGCGGTGACTGTCCCGGCGACCGCGTCCAGGTCGAGGAAGGCGGCCAGCGGGGCCCGCTCCGGGTCGAGCAGGCCCTGCCGGACGGCCGCGCGCAGGACGAGTTCGCGCCGTTCGGCGCTGATCAGGGGCGTGGAGGGGCGGTTCTCGGGCATGGGGACACACTCCGCACGGATCGGGCTCGGGAGGGAGGGGCCGGACCGGCGGACCAGCGCCGGGGCCGTGCCTCCAGGATGGCCGCGGCGGCGGGGGCCGAGTAGTACCGGCCGGGCCGGGTTTCCGGGGTCGGCCCGGCCGCCGCGCACCGCCGGCGGGGCCGGTCCCGGCCGGTGCGGTGCGCGGCGGCGGACCGGGCGGCGCGCGGCGGCGCGGGCGGCCCGGGCACGGCG
>NZ_BAAANS010000039.1:0-85356 GCF_039529925.1 Kitasatospora saccharophila
ACCGACATGACGGTCCGAGCATGCCTACCGAGCGACGGCCACACACCTCACCTGCGAAAACGTGACCCTACCTTCGGTTTGGGAATCGCTTCTCATCCCATGAAGGTCCTCCAAGCCCATGCCCACTGGCAGCGCGTCGTCGACACTGTCTGCTGGATCCGCGACCACGTCACCAACCCGATCTACTTGCGGCAGATCGACATCCCGGGCGTCGACACCAAGTTCATCGAGACCAACAAGGGGCTCCTCAGCGAGATCCTCGACGTCGTCCTGCCCGCGAGCCGGATCAATGCCGACGCGCCAAGGACGGATTTCGCCGCGCGCTACGGCTTCCTCAGCAAGCCCGTCTATGTACGGCTGCGCTACCTAGCCGACCAGCCGGGCCCATTCAGCGAACTCATCGTTCGGGCCGATGAGCTGACCGCCCAGCCCTCCGGCGTCCGCCGCGTCTTCGTGCTCGAAAACGAGATCACCTACCTGTCGCTTCCTCCCGTGCCGAATGCCATCGCCATCCTCGGCTCCGGCTACGCCGCCACACTCCTGCGCCATCTGCCGTGGCTTGCCGACGTCGATCTCAGGTACTGGGGGGACATCGACACGCACGGCTTCGCCATCCTGAGCCAGGTCCGCCGCCATTTCCCGCACACCCGATCGCTACTCATGGATCGGAGCACTCTGTTGACCCACAAGTCGCACTGGGGCGAGGAGAAGACCCAGACCATCGAAACGCCCGACCATCTCACGCCGGACGAGAGCGAACTGGAACGGGATCTGCGAATGGGCACCTACCAGCCGCGCCTTCGCCTCGAACAGGAGCGCATCCCGATCAGCACTGTCGAACGGGCTCTTGCGGGGCCGTGACGGAGTCGCTCCGACCTGCACCGGAGTGGTCGTGACCGACCTGTGCCCGGCAGGACCCGTCTGCTGACGGGTCCTGCCGGGCACAGGGTATGTCTAGGAGAGCGCCTCCCCGAGGCGGCTCAGGGCCTTGAGGCGCTCGGCGAGGGAGGCGTGCGCGTAGACCTTCATGGTCACGCCGACGTCGCTGTGGCCGGCGATCTCCCGAACGATGTGCGGGGGCACGCCGAGGTCGAGCAGCAGGGTGATGCAGGTGTGGCGGAGGTCGTGGAAGCGGAGGTCGTCCAGGCCCAGGCGACCGCGGACCGCGTGCCAGCTGCGGCGCAGGTTGTCCGGCTCGTACGGGGTGCCGATCCGGGACGGGAAGACGAGGTCGTTCTCCTGCCAGTCCATGCCGGCGGCGGCGCGCTCGACGGCCTGACGCTCCCGGTGGTCCACCAGGGCGGCGAGGACCGGCGCGGGCAGCGGCAGGGTGCGCTCGGAGGACAGCGTCTTGGGCAGGACGAGTCGCAGCTCGCCGTCGACCCGCTGGAGGTTGGTGCTCACCGTGAGGGTGCCGCGCTCCAGGTCGACCGAACTCCAGCGCAGACCGAGCAGCTCGCCCCGGCGCATGCCGAGCATCAGCGCGAACACGTAGAGGGTGTGCAGGCGGTGGCCGCTCAGCTCCTTGAGCACAAGCTTGGCCTGAGCGGTGGTCAGGCCCTTTCCGATCCGATAGTCGGGCGTGGGGACCTTCACGAGCTTGGCCACGTTCTTGTGGATCAGCTCCTCTCGGACGGCATGCTCCAGCGCGTTGCGGAGCACGGCGTGCACGGACTGGATCATCCGCGCGGACAGCAGCCGCTTGCAGCACTCACCTGCGGCACAGCAGATCGGCTTGGGCCGCTGCGCGTCCCAGCCGCCCTTGCAGCACTGGCACTCGGCGCGCACCCGGTTCAGCCAGACCCGGACCTCCTGGGCCCGCAGGTCGCGCAGCCGCTTGGTGCCGAGGCCGGGTATGAGGTGGACGCGGACCACGCTCTCGTAGCCCTGGTAGGTCTTGGGCCGGCGGTTGGGCAGGACCTCCTCGGCGAGCCAGTAGTTGAGGTACTGGCCGACGTTGGAGTCGGTGTCGGGCAGCGGGATGCCGTTGATAGCGTCGGCCTGCAGCTCGACGAGGGCGTTGTGGACCTCGTCCCAGGTCTTGCCGTAGATGGAGACCCGCTTGCGGAGGCCGGAGGTGGTGATCACGTACGCGCGGCCGTGGTAGCGGCCGTCCTTGCGAAGGGTGATGCTGCCCGCGCCGTTGGGGTTGCGCTTGGCCATCAGGCCGCCACCTCCGCGAGCTCGGCGACGAACGTACGCACGGCGGCAACCGGGACGCGGCGGGAACGGCCGATGGTCACCGAGGGCAGACGGCGGGTGCGGATGAGGTCGTAGACGGTGGAGCGGCCGAGCTGGAGCTGGGCCATGACGTCCGGGATGGTGAGCAGGAGCTGCTCGTGCGGGGCCGTGGGGTCGGCCGCGCCGGCCGGAGCGGCGACAGGTACCGAGACGAGGACCGGACCGCCGAGCGAGCCAGCGGCTTCGGCGGAGGTGAGCGACGGCGGCGCTGAGACCTTCGGCGAAGCAACGATCGAGAGTGCCATGCTAGGGACAGGACCCTTCAGTTGGCGGGCGCGCGAGCGCCCAGGTGCGGAGGGATCTGGCCCGGCAGGGGCGAAGGTTTGGCGACTGGACGCCTCTGCCGGGAACAGGAGAGAAGTCCCGACCGGCCCGATGCGGGGCGGCGGGTGACTGGGAAGAAGCTGTCGGCCCGAAGGCAGCACCGGGAAGTGGTCACCGGCGACAGCGTGGATGGACCGTCAGATCGGTCTGAGGGCCGCACTCGCGGCGGGCATGGCAGGTACGGCGAGACGGCCGAGGATGACCTCGGCCTGCGCCGGGCCAGTGGCAGTCTGGCCGACGGCATGGCGACGCGTGGACAGCACGCGGTTCCTTCCCCGGTGGTTGGTGGGCGGCAACCCGGCACCGTGGTTGATCGTCGTGGATGGGCGTTTCACGCGGTTGGTAGCCGCAGTGGGGTGTGACAGTAGCTCTGGATTCCGGCCGCACCAAATGGCACGGCGACGGCCGAGGGGTGCTCGGGCGGTCGGCCCGGAACGGGCTCGTTACTGGGCGGTCTCCGAGGACTCCAGGTAGGCGAATTCATCAGGCAGCGCGGGGGGCACGACCTCCAGTTCGCGCATGCGAGCACGCCAGTTGCGGAGCGACTGGATGTCTCGTGCGTGAATCCTGTCGAGCTCGGCGACCATGTCGAGGAACTTCGCCCGGTGCTCGGGATCTCTGGCCAGGGCCGCCTCGCGGCGCTTCTCCTCGCCCAGCTCGCGGCTGAGCATCGCGACCGAGACGAGGATGCCGTGTTCGCGGAACATGTTGAGCACGGTCTGCGTGGGCGCCTTCATCGCCTCCTCCCGCGACTCACCAGTCACCCAGGCCACCGCGTCCCACATCGACACTTCCCGCCCCGGCAGCACCTCGATGGTGGGCGCGGTGCCGAGGGGGAAGAGCATGGTGATCGGGGGCACGCCGAGGACCTCTGCAAGGACGAGAAGCTCGGCCACATCGACACTCGCCCGCCGGCCGCTCTCGAGGTTGGCGATCACAGTGCGTGGGATCGGGTACCCGAGCGCGGCGCAAGCGTCGGTGACGTCCTGGGCGCTCAGGCCGAGCTCCTTGCGCCGAGCTCGAAGAGCATCGGCGACGCGGGCTGTCACCTTGGACGGCCAGTCGGTCTGTGTCATGGATGCAAAATTAGCTCCGATTGTGTGTCGCCGCAAGTCCGTGGTAGGGATTGGGGCATCGACTCCTGACCTGCCGGACGAGGTGATCCCATGACTACACAGGAAGACCGGCCTGCTGTGTTGCAAGCCGAAGCCGAGTTCCCCAGACCTTCGCGCGGTGGCGCCTTCCGTCGCGCCGGCGCGTAGCCGAGCGGGCTCGCGCCCAAGCGCTGCCGGGAGACCGTGTCGAGCAGCCTCGCGACACCGGGCGGACCGCCCTGTCTGCCGTGAGCGGATGGGGCCACTTCGCGTTGGATCTTCGAGGGGGCTCGACATAGTGTCGAGCTCGCGCCGCCAAGCGGACGGTCGCTTCAACATCCTCTGCGCGGCTGGCAGTTGACCAGATCTGCTGCGGCCTCACCGAAGAGGCCACCCACCTACACCGAGGCCCTCGGTGCTACCAACACCGAGGGCCTCCACGGATCCCCTAACCGCCCATCCACGACGATCGACCGCGGTGACCGGATTGCCGTCCGAAATGTCACCGGGGAAGGAATCTCCGTGCCCAAGCGTACGACGCCGCGTGCCGCCAGCGCACGCCTTGTCTCGCACGCCTTCTCCCCGAAGGCGGGGTGGTAGGCCATGGCGCGCATCCGCACCATCAAGCCCGAGTACCCCGTCTCCGAAGACCTCGCCTCGGTCTCCCTGACCGCCGAGCGCACGTTCGTCTGCCTGCTCACCCAGGCCGACGACGAGGGACGCCACCGCGACAACGCGGCCGTCCTCAACGGCGCCCTGTGGTCGCTGCGGCCCGAGCACACCGCGCTCGACACCGAGGACGAGCTTCGCCAACTCGCCGAGACCGGCCTCATCTGCCGGTACACCGGCTGCGACGGGCGCCAGTACCTGCACGCCACCAAGTGGCACGAGCACCAGAAGATCTCCCACCCCACCCCCTCGCGCCTGCCCGCCTGCCCCGTCCACGAGCCCGCGGGCTGGTGCGGAAAGTGCAAGGCCAAGGGCAAGGGCTGCGCGCGCCCGGCTCCGGAGAACTTCCGGAGCCTTCCGGAACCGCTCGCGGCGCTCGCGGAGACCGTCCCCGCCCAACGGCCCTTCTCGGCCGACGTCGATCCCACCCCCGCAGCGGCCCGGCCAGTGCCCAATGTGGCAGATCCGAGCGAAAGTGCAGGTCAGACGGCTTGTCCGGAGTCCCTTCGGAGGGCTCTGGAGAACGTCGTGCCTGGACCATGGACCTTGGACCATGGATCTACCCCTGAAGGGGGCGGCTTCGCCGCGCCCATCCCGGCACCCTCGTCGGCAGCACCTGACCGGGTCGGCCCGGTCCTGGTCGCCGTGCCCACCGGCAAGCCGTCAGTGAACGCGGGCGACCTGGTGGCCGAGTACGTCGCCGGCTGCCCGAAGCCGGTACCGGCCAAGGTGCGGGGGCACCTCGGCAAGGTCATCAAGGAGCTGCTCGACGGCGGCACCGGCGACGACGACATCCGTGCCGGGCTGCGGCTGTACGCGGCGAAGCCGATGAGCCCGAGCGTGCTGCCGAGCATGGTCCACGAGGCGATCAACGCCCAGCCCGCCGCGCCCTCCCACGCCGGGCAGAGCGCTGCCCGGTCCCCGTACCGGCCCTTCGCCAACCCGGCCGACGCCCGCGACTACTACGAGGGGGACCTGTGACCAGCCTGCCCAACCCCCGCCGCGCGGACGAGCGTCGCGACCCGCAGCCGGCCTCCGGCGCTGTCCTGCGCCTGGAGCGGATGCTGGCCGCCAAGGGCATCGACCCTGACCGGCCACTGGCCGACGCCGACCAGCCCTCCACGGCGCTGGAGCTCGCCGACCGCCGCATCCCCCCGCGCTACCGCCTCGCCGAAGCCGACCACCCGGAGGTCACCACCTGGGTCCAGCAGGTCACCCTGGCCTGCCGACCCGGCCCCGGCGGCACCCCGGGCATCGCCCAGGGGCCCTCGCTCCTGATCGCCGGACCCACCGGCTCGGGCAAGACCCACCAGGCGTACGGCGCAATCCGCAGCCTGCTGAAGGCCGGTGTGCGTCTGCGCTGGACCAAGCTCACCGCCACCGAGCTGTACGCCTCCCAGCGGCCCCGCCAGGGCGCGGACCTCGAGCGGGAGATGCGCGATCTGATGGCCTGCTCGCTGCTGGTCCTCGACGACCTCGGCGCCGCCAAGGCGTCCGAGTGGACCGAGGAGCTCACGCTGCGGCTGGTCGACCACCGCTACGAGCACCTGCTCCCGACGATCTTCACCACCAACCTGGCGCCCGGCGACATCAAGAACGCCCTCGGCGACCGCACCGCCTCCCGCCTCGCGGAGATGTGCGAACGCGCGATTCTCACCGGCGCCGACCGCCGCAGGCGAAGCGCAGCCTGACCGGCGCCGGTTCCCCGCGCACCCCGGCCTCCCCGAACTGAACCCCACCACCGCCTTGCCGCTTCGGCACGCCCGCCTGCGGCGAGGCCACCCCTGGAGCACCACCGTTGACCAGCATCGCAATACCCCCTGCCCACACTCCGACCGTCCGGGTCACCCTCTGGGACCGCCTCGCCGTCGCCCTGCTCGGCGTCCTCGGCTTCGTCCTGTCCTACGACGCCCTGCGGCAGATGGCCGGCGCGACCCACGTGCGCGGACCGCTCACCTACCTCTTCCCGATCATCATCGACGGCTTCATCGCCTACGGCGTCCGAGCCCTGCTCGTCCTACGCGAGGCCCGCTGGCCCGCCCGCGCCTACGCCTGGACGCTCTTCGCCGGAGCGACCGCCACCAGCGTCTGGGCCAACGCCCTGCACGCCGTCCGCCTCAACCAACTGCCCACCACCGGCAGCGGGCTGAGGCTCACCGACACCGTCGTCGGTGTTCTGTCCACCCTCGCCCCGCTCGCCCTCGGCGGCGCCGTCCACCTCTACATCCTCATCGCCCGCCACGGCCACGACACCCCAACCGGTCCCGCTGAGCAGAACGCCCTTCCGCACACCGAGACTTCTGCCGACCTGGTGACCGCCGACCCCGAGCCGGAGTTCCAGCCGGAACGGGCGGAGGACCGCAGCGACGAGAACGCGCTCCTGACGCTCATGTCCGCAGCTGGACTTCTGCCCGCAGAGTGGCGCGACGCGCTGCCCGATCCCGAACCGGCAGAAGCCGACGACCGACCGGCCGATGCCCCGGACACCCGGGCCGAAGCCGCCGAAGGCGCCGCCGGGGCGGAGAGCAAGCCGATCGGGCGTCCGCCGGGCGCGCCGATGGAGCGGCTGCTGGAGGTGGGCCGCGCGGCGGTCGCCGCTGAGGGCCGTCTCACCCGCGCGATCGTCGAAAAGGCCGTGCGCGAAGCCGGCCTTCCGCTCGGCAGTACCCGCCTCACCGAGCTGATGCGAAAGCTCCGCGAGGAGCAACCCGACGAACAGAACCCTCCGCACCCCGAGGTCGGCTGACCGGTCCTGGTGTCCGGTTGTCCGGCCCGGTCGGTCAGCCGGACACCGACTTCTGCCGACCCACGGCCGCACTCAGCAGAAGGCCACCTCCGCCCGGTCACTGCACCCGGCCGGACTCGACTCGCACCGCGGACACCAGTCCCATGCGGCAGTCGGTCCCGGGAAGGCCGCGCCTGACACGTCGCCCATACCTGCGAACTCCGGCGCGGCCAAACCGGCAACCACCCGGACACTGCCCACCCGTACTCCCACCAGCCCGAATCGCCAGCCGCCACCGAGGAACGACACGCGTGAACGCCGTCCGACGAACCCTGCACAGCCTGCTCGGGAAGCCTGTAAGCTCCCAGGACCGCACCGGAGTTGACCGCCTCCCTGCCCCTGGCGGAGCAAGCGAGTGCGTACGGGGCCCCTACGGGGCCCCGTACGCGGACGTCCCCGCCCAGGAGGGCGTGGACGGGCCGGTGCTGCCGAGGGCGGCAGCACCGGAGCTTCACCGCGAGGGCGCGGCGAAGCAGGAGAAGCCCACCGACACGCCGTCCGAGCCCGCCGCCGACGCCGCCGACGTGCTGACGCCCCCCGTTGCCAGCCCTTCCGCGAGCGCCGCCCGCCGCGCACAGCGCGCCCCGAAGCGTCGCCGCCGTGACCCCGATAACCCCTTGCCGAAGAAGGTCGGCTTCCGCTGCACCGAAGCCCAGAAGGCGCGTATCGAGCAGTTGGCCGCCGCAGCCGAACTGAACGTTGCCGCCTACCTGGAGCGCCGGGCTCTGGCCGATGACTTCGTCGGCATCACCACCCGCGACGAGCGTCTGGAGCGGGCCATCGTGGCGCTCGACGCGGCACGCGGCCAGCTGGCGCCGGTCGGCAACAACGCTAACCAGATCGCCTACCGGCTCAACGCCGGCATCGGCGTCGAACCGGGCCCTGCGGCAGCCGTCCTCGACAGGGCCCTGGCCCTGGTCGTCGAGGTCCGGGCGGCCGTCGCGGAGGTCGACTCGTCGGCCATGCGCCTGGCGAAGGCGAAGCACCGATGATCAGCAAGCCCATACGCGGGTCCAAGACGCACGGCGCGCTCAAGTACCTCTTCGGTCCAGGCAAGGCCAACGAGCACACCGATGCGCATATCGTCGCTTCCTGGGGCGGCTTCGCGCCCGATCCCGGCCGCGACCCGGGCGACCCCGATGCCATCCTCGTCCAGCTGCGCGACGCGCTCGACCTGCACGTGGTCCGCTACGGCAAGCCGGTCACCCAGCACGTCTACCACCGGCCCGTGCGGGCGGACCCGACCGACCGCATCCTCAGCGACGAGGAGTGGGGCACCATCGCCCGCCGGATCGTGGCCGCCTCCGGGATCGCACCGGACGGCGACCGGAACGGCTGCCGCTGGATCGCCGTGCGCCACGCCGACGACCACATCCACATCCTCGCGACCGTTGTGCGGGCGGACCTCACGCAGGCCCGCCTGCGCGGTGACCAGTACCGCGTCGAGACCGAACTCACGAAGATCGAACGCGAGTACGGGCTCAAGAACCTCTCCGACACCCGCACCCGCGAATACCGGGACGCGATCCCCAAGCGCGCCAAGGGCGCGGAGTTGCACAAGGCCCAGCGCCTCGGCCGGGAAGGCACCGACCGCGACCGGCTGCGAACCGCCGTACGCCAGGCCCTGGCCGGGGGCGCGGACGAGGAGGAGTTCACTGCCCGGCTCGCTGCCAAGGGTGTGCTCCTTGCCGTGCGCCGCGCGCCGTCCGGCGACGTGACCGGCTACAAGTTCGCCCTCCCCACCGGCGACGAGAGCGCGCCGATCTGGTTCTCCGGCAGCAAGCTCGCCTCCGACCTCACCCAGCCGAAGATCCAGGCCCGCTTCGCGCTCGGCGTCGACGAACCCGCCTTCCCCACGCCCGACCCCCGCACCTGGCCCGCTGACGGCCGCCACCGGGCCAGCACCACCATCGAACGCGCCTACCCGGCCTTCGAGGACGACCAGGACGCCGCCCGCGCGGAGGCAGTAATCCGAGGCGGCCTCGAAGTCCTCGACACGCTCGCCGCCACCAGCCCAACCCTCAGCAGGAAGGAACTCCACCAGGCAGCACGGGCCCTGGAGTACACCCGCACCGCCCACACCCGCGCCGCCGGTGCCGACCTGCGCGCGATGCGCTCCGCCGCCCGCGAACTCCTCTACGCCGGACCCGCCACCGGCCGGGGCGAGGACGGCACGGCTGCCGCCACGGCCCTGACCAGCCTCGTCCTGCTCGCCATCATGATCGCCAAGTGGCACGCCGCCCAAGGCCACCGCCACCAGGCCGACGCCGCCCGCACGGCGGCCGACCACCTTCGCGCCGCCTACACCCGGCACGCGGCCAAGCCGATCGCCCACCTCACCCTCGAAGGCCGACTCCTCCCAAAGCCCGACCACGACCGGCAGGCCGACGCCGTCCGCCGCACCCTGCCCGCCGACCAGGCCACCCGCCTCCTCGCCGAGGAGAACTGGGCAGCCCTCGCCGCCACCCTCGCCCAGGCCGAAGCCGCCGGCCACAACCCGGCCACCCTGCTCACCAACGCCGCCGGGCGCCGCGAACTCGCCACCGCCGACTCACCCGCCGCCGTCCTCACCTGGCGCATCCGCCGCGACGCCAACCTCCCCGCCCCCGCACCGGCCGCCACCCCCGACGAACTGCGCACCAGGGCAGCCCGCGCCCGCACGACCAACCGCACCAACGGCACACCGGCTACCACGGCCATCACACCGCCGACGCCGGTCGCACCCGACCAGGTGCGCCGAACGCGCTGACCACCCAGGTGGGCGGGTACGGAGCCTCCGCACCCGCCCACCACCCCCCCAATCCCGCCCAGCACGGACGTCACCCGCCAGCCGCTGGCGAAAGCAGGACCAGCCAACGAAGCGGACCGCCGCGAGGAATCCGGCGTGGCCGGAGCGCCACAACTGACCTGTAGCAAGGTGACGGTGTCGATTCGATGTCCTTCTCGCTGGGAGGGATCCATTCCGACAGCGCACGTCGTATGGTCCCTTGCTGCCCCGCTGCCAACCCGAAGGGACCGCATGACCGACTACGACCACGACTTCTACAACCCCACCCCCGAACCCGCGCGTGCCGTCATCCGCGCCGTCCCGCACCCCGCCGAGCTCAACCCGCGCGGCTTCAGCATCACCTGCACCGGCTGCGGCGCCCGCCGCGACTGGCTCCTCCTCGCCGTCCACGACCAGATCTTCGTCCGCTGCCGCTGCGCCCACGAATGGCGCGAGCCCGACCTCACCCGCGCCGACTTCGACGAGCACTACACCGAACCCGAGCACGAGTGGGACGACTTCGACACCGCCATGAGAGCCCTCGCCTTCGACGGGATGATGGCCGGAGCGATCTGGAACGAGTAGGCCGAACTGGTGCGGGGACGCCACCGAACCGGTGGCGCCCCCGCGGCGAGCATGTCCGGCGGCGAGATCAACCGAGGGACGCGCCGTCCAGGTATGCCTGCACGGGCTCGAAGATCCCGTAGGGCACGTACGCGGGGATCTCAGCAGGAGAGACCCAGGCAAGCTCGGCTACTTCGTCGGGAGCCGCTACCTGCGCCTCCCCGGTCTGGGCCGCGCAGGCTACGTAGAACAGCCGCCGCCCGGTCTTCGGGTGGATACGGTCGCCCAGGAGCCTGACGGCTACCACGCTCAGGCCCGTTTCCTCCCGGGTCTCACGGACGGCGGCCTGCAACGGCGTCTCCCCGGCCTCGATCTTGCCGGCCGGGAACTGCCAGGACAGCTCCCCCTCGCTGACCAGGCGCCGCACCATCAGCACGCGGCCCTTGTGAACCACGATCGCAGCGGCGATACCGGGCACCCTGTCGGACGTCTGCGTCACGCCTACTCCTTCCGCGAGAGGTGGCGCCGAGATCGGAGCATCGGTGGCTCCTTTCAGGAAAGGATCTCGCGTCCGAGTACCGCTTCGACCGCGCGTTCGTGAACGAGCCCGGCCCGGACGAGGCGTGCGTCAGCGGTCGAGCAGTCGATGATCGTCAGGTGGTTGGCGGCCGGGCAGACACCGCCGTCCAGGATCACGGTCGCCTTGACGCCCGTGAGGCTCAGGAAGTCGGCGACCTCCTCGGGCGAGATCGCTGGCCCGCGCGCGTCGATGCCCGCATCCCCGGAGATGTTGACAGTGGTCGCGGCGATGGGCGTGCGGGTCAGCGAGGCCAGCATCCCGAGTGGGCCCGGGGAGTTGGTGACGAGGGCCGGAGTACCGACGGCAGAGTGCCGAGCGCCCTCGTCGGCGTCACGCCACGGCAGGAGGAGGGCCAGATCGCCCGGCCAGAATGCCTCCGCCAGCCTGCGGGCCTCGTCGGAGATCACGAAGCGTTGTTCGCAGTCCGCCAGGGACGGGGTGACGAGGACGAGGGACTTGGCGGCGGGCCGCCGCTTGCCTTCGAAGATGCTCCGGCAGGCGGGCGCGTTGGTGGCGTCGGCACAGATCATGTACCACCGCGAGGTGGGGACGATGACCAGCTCGCCGGCTTCGAGGGCGCTGGCGGCTCGGTCGAGCTGGTCGGTTGGGATCTGCTGCATGAACACTCCGCTTTCAAGATCGGCGAGTTGGATCAGGTCTGGCTCGGCAGTAGTGCTTCCAGCGGCTGTCGTGCACGGGGGCGCTGCGGGAGGTTCCTACGAGGACGCCGCGGCCTGGTGCAGCCCGGCGAGACCCGGGTAGTCCAGCCATGGGTCCCGCAGTGACTGGAGTCGGTGTTCGGCATGGGCGACGTGCGACACGCGGTAGTACGCCATGGTCCGGGGTTCGCGGCTGAGGTTGCGGCCCACAGCGTGCGGCACGAGGTGGTGCATGAGCAGGACGTCTCCGGGTGCCCCGAGGAACGGTGTGCCGGTCCGGGCGTCGACGTCCGGGGGGACCTGGTCGGTGATGCCGAGGGACCACTGGTCGCGGAACCACTCGGACATGGTCAGGTGTCCGCCGGACTGGTAGCGCAACGCTCCGCCGGTCGGGTCCGTGATGTCGGAGAGCACTACGCCGACGAGGAGCGAGAAGGTCCGCAGTTCGTCGGGATCGAGGTGGGGGCAGGCGACGCCGTCGACGTGCATCGCCTTCTCGGGTTGCGACTCGGGGAGCTGCGACTCGGGGATGCGGACCTGGATCTGCGTGGTTGAGACGGGCAGGAAGTCTCCGAGCAGCGCACCGGCGAGAGCGGCTGCCCCGGAGCTGGAGAAGAGGCCCAGCAGATCGGGGTGGCCGCCGAGTTCAGGGGCGAAGGTGCGCTGGGTGTAGGAGTGGATGAGGGCAGGGTCCATCGACTCTCGGAGCCAGTCGTCGACGAGCGCACGAGCGCGAGCGACGAGATCGGAGCCAACGGCGCCGCGCTTGATGAGCAGGCCGTCACGTATGAAGGCGCTCTTCTCAGCAGGGGTGAGGGCCATGGGAACTCCTGACGAAGGCGGGCCGCTGCGGGCGGTGAGGGAGAAGCTGGGTGAGGACTCCGGCAGCCGAGTCCAGGGCGCTCTCGACGATCGCGTGGCCGACGTCGGGGGATGCTGCTCGCGGGTCGCCGCCGATCACCCCGCAGGCCGCGATGGCGCTGTCACCGGAGTTCCACGGCCACGTCGCCCCACGGTCGAGCACCCGACGGTCGATCTCCCTGCGCCGCCCTCCGTCGGCACTGAAGTCCACGGGGAAACGGTCGAGACGGACGTCCTCGGGAGCGAGGGCGAGCATGAGCGAGGTCTCGCGGTGGCCGGCGTGGATCTCCGGCAGCTCGCCCTCGTTTCGGAAGGCCGACAGCGAACTCGGGTGGATCACACAGGCGGCGAGCGCGTACCGGTCCTGCAACTCGTAGAGTGCGGCCTCCAGGACGCCGCGGTTGCCGCCGTGGCCGTTGACGATCAGGAGGGTCCGGGCAGGGGTGGATCGGACGTAGCCGCCGACCACCGCATCGAGCAGCGACATGAAGCTCGCCACCCGGAGCGAGACCGTCCCGGGCGACCAGATGTGTTCCAGCGACAGGCCGTACGGGATCGCCGGCAGCGCCCACAGGTCGTGGTGGTCGCCGTAGCGCTCGACCAGCCGAGTGGTGAACTGCTCCGCGATGACCGTGTCCGTGTTCAACGGCAGGTGGGGGCCGTGCTGTTCGACGGAGCCGATCGGCAGGCACAGCACAGATCCGGCACCGAGCTCGGCAGCGACGTCCGGGGCGGCAAGCCGACCGTACTGCCGAGCCGTCGCTGCGGCTGGCGTCACGTCTTGCTCCGGCGGCCGATCCGGATGAGGAACTCGTTGTCCTCGAGGAACGTGTCGTCGCTGCTGTGCTCGGCGAGGGCGGCCCGGACGGCGGTCTCGAACTCGGCGAGTCGATCGCCGAAGAGGTGGGGTGCGGCGAAGCTGGTCGAGTAGAGATAGCCGAGGATGCCCTCGGTGGTCCAGGTGCGCTGGACCGGCACCCGGACCTCTTCGACCTGGTTGAACGGGGATTCCTCCATGATTTCGCTGTAGGGCCGGTTGTGGTGCTTGAAGGTGCTGCTGCCGGCCCGGCGTTCCTCTCCGAGGAACTCCTGGACGACCGCACGCACGGACTGCTTCCAGGGGCTGTCCGCGGCCCAGAAGCTGTTGTCCCCGAAGATCGCGACCGCGCCGTCCGGCGCGACCTGGTCGTCGAGGAGTGAGAGGACGGTGGCCTGGTCGAGCCAGTGGAAGGCCCGGCAGATCGTGACGAGGTCGGCGAGCCAGCCCGTCGGAGGCGTGAAGTCCTCGGCCGTGGACTCGACGAATGCCAGGGCGGTCCCGTCCGGCAGCGCGGGGCGGAGAGCCGACTCCGCCGCCGCGAGCATCTCGGCGTCGTTGTCGATCGCGATGATGTCGTCGAACCGGTCCAGCAGGGCCTCGGCAACCAGGCCGGTGCCGGTGCCGACGTCCAGGAGCCGGCGAGGGCTGCTCTTCGGTGCGGCCTGGTCCAGGACAGCGGCGACCTCCTCCGGGATACCCGGGCGGTACTGGCGGTAGTAGCCGACGGTGCCGGTGAACAAGCTCATGGAAGCCTCCGTGCGAGTAGATGACGTACGTGCTGCACAGCATCAGCGAGATCGTTGGCCACCAGCACGCCATGTCCAACGAGTGACGTTTCGTCAGGAACCGTACGCCCGTGGGACACCCACACGGCGCGCAGTCCTGCGTCCGTGGCTCCTCGAATGTCGCACTCCCAGTCGTCGCCGACGTGGATGATCTGCGAGGGCGACACCTGGTGCGAGTCGGCGACCGCCCAGAAGGCCCGGCGGTCCGGCTTGGCGTAGCCGGTACGGCACGAGGGGAAGTGGCCACTGACCCAAGGGGACAGGAGCTTGAGGAGTCGCTCGGGGTCGGCCTCCGTGCATGTGACGTTCGACAGGGTCACGACGGTCGCCTCCCGGCTGAGTTCCTGCAGCGCATCGACCGTCCCCGGGAACAGCACGAGCGGCGTCACCGGAAGGTCTCGGGGGAAGGCCGAGGGCTCGATGCTCAGGGCACGGCACACCCGGTCGACCACCGCATCGGTGATCTCGGGCGCGGTGTGCAGGACGTCGCGCATGATGCGTCGGGCTTGCTTCGGGCCGAGCGGCGAGGCGGCGGCCAGGTGGGCGGCGAGACCTGGTCCCTGCGCGTTCCCCAGCGTGCCTCCGATGTCGAGGCTGATCAGCGATCGGACGGGCTCCATCAGGCGGTCTCCATTCCGGTGACGGGCAAGGCGGAGACGATCGCCTCGATACGCGCCGTACGGATCGACTCCGTTGTGGCCTCTCCGAGGAAGGTGAGCGCATACCGCGTCTCTGCCTGATCGAGCGCGTCCAGGTCGCGTCCGTGCCTCTGGGCCGCCTCCGCAAGGTCCGTCGGGATGGTGCGCGGACGCAGCCCGTGCGGCAGGTGAAGCATGCCCGACCAGACGGGCGCTGGCACCGGCACCCGATGCATCGGCCGCAGGACGGTGACGTCGTCGAGGCTGATGATGCGCACTGGCGCGCGCCCATCGCCGAGGTCGAGTTCGCCGGACAGGAAGGTGTCGTGGCCATCGAGGCGGTGGTCGAGCACGAGGAGGGGGCCCTGTTCGTCGTGCCGGGTTGTGCCACGGACGGGAAGGCTCTCGCTGCTCCGGGTCATTGGGGTCTCCGTGGTTGGGTGCCGAGGCCGGGGGTTCGGGGCGAGGGGAGATGGCCGTGCTCGGGTGTCCAGGGTTCGGCGTAGAGGGTCTGGCGGCGGGGCTCCCACTGACGGCGGTACTCGACGGCAGGTACGGCGTCGGGGAAGGCCGCCGCCAGGTGGATCCCCGGCACCATCGAACGGCCGTGGGGGTAGACGGGGATGCCGACCTTGCGAGCCGCCGCAACGATCTCGACAGCTCGGGTGAGCCCGCCACACCCGACGACGTCGATGGTGAGCGCCTTCGGCCTCACCTGGTCGAACAGCATGGGCAGGTCCTCGTCCGGCCGCAGTCGCTCCCCTACGGCCACGGGCAGGCCGGCATTGGCAAGGCGGTGGTAGATCCGCAGGTAGTGCTCCGGCAAGGGGTCTTCCAGCCAGGTGAGTGCCGGATTGTCGAATCGCTTCGCGAACGCAGCGGCGAGCTCGGGACTCCACGTTCCGACCGCGTCGACGGCGAAGCCGTTGCCGAGGATCTCGGCTGCCCGGTCCACGGACTGGAGAAGGTGACTCGCTTCGGTGGCGGTGGTGGAATCCGGTCGTCGCCGGAGACCCCACTTGGTGAAGGCCCAGCCCTCGTCGGCGACTTGGGTCAGGGCACCCGGCGCGGGAGGGCCGCTGAGATCAAGGCGGAGCCACGAGGCGTACGCCGGTACGGACGTGCGGCTCGCTGCCGGGGCCAACAGGTCGGCCACTGGCTGATCGGCCAGACGTCCGTGGAGATCCCACAGAGCACAGTCCACTGCTCCGACGGCCCACTCGGCCACGCTGCCGACCAGTCCGCCGGCCGCGACCTGCAGTCGTGCTCGGTGGCCGTCGTGGTCGGTCACGAGGTGACCGATCGCAGCGTGGGACAGCACGTCGACAGCGCGGCCGACGGGCTCGCTGACTGGGCCGTACCAACCTGTCTGACCACCGCCGTGCACGGTGACGAAGACGGTGTCGTCCCCGGCAGCGGCGCCTGCTCCGACCAGCATAGTTTCGACCTTGTCGATAGTGACGTCCATCAGCACGCCACCTTCCGCGAGGCGGTCAGCTTGCAGGCGGCCTGGAGCAGACCAGCCGGGTCGAGGCCGAGTTCACCAGCGAGCGCTGCCTGGGGCATCGGCCCAGGGGGCTCGCGCCAGCCGATGACTTCGACGGGACGGCCGAGCCGTCCGGCGAGCAGTCCCCAGACGGCAGCCGGATGGCCCAGCGTGGCCACGAGGACCGCAGCGTTCTCGCCGAGGTACGTCGCTGTCTCGGCCGCCGACAGACCCCTTGGCCAGATCTGCGGATCTCCGAGGACCGTCAGGTCCAGTACGCCCACGACGCGGATCCGGCAGCCCAACTGGGCTCGGATCACGGGAACCGCCGCTGTGGTGGCCTCCGCAGGAAGATCGCCTGCAACCAGGATGGTGAGCTCGGGCTCGCCTTGATCGCTCAGGTGGGGCCAGACCGCCAAGCCCCGTGCCAGTTCCTGCTCGATGGTCTCGTCCGGCTGCCGTGTCGTCGCATGCTTGCCGGCGACCACCACGTTGACGCGGCCGGTCGACCCCAGCGCCTCGTCCAGAACGAGGGCCGCCCTCGCAGGGTCCGCCGGGGTCAGCACCCGCACGACCGGATCGCATGTGGCCAGCAGAGCAGTCGCCAGGGAAGGATCGCCGTGCGTGTAGACGTTGTGCCACCCGTACGAGGTCAGCAGCAGGTTGAGACTCGGTGCGGGGGCTCCGGCGGTGAGCCGGCGGTGCTTGAGGTGGCCGACGACTCCGGAGGTCAGGAGCGGCGCGAAAGCCTCGTAGGACACCAGGACACCGCGTCGGCCACCGGCGAGCCAGCCGCACAGCCATCCCAGCAGGACCTCCTCCGCCAGGACCTCGGACACCCACGGCTCATCCTGAAGCGCACCGAGGCGGTTCGAGGCGAGCTCGTCAGGGCTGAAGAGGCGGAAACCCCCTGCGACGGCGTGGTTGCGAAGAACTTGGCTCACGGCGTGCCCGAAGTCGTCGCCACCCCGGGCCCGACGGGATACGGGCTGGATCGCGGTCGGCTGAGAGAGCGGGGCTGCCGGGCGCCGCCCTGCCGTTTCGAGTGCGCCGGCCAGCTCTCCGGTCGGGCGCCCGTCGGTGTCGAACAACTCTGCCGGCCGGTACGAGGCGAGCCACTTCCCCAGGAGCTCTCGCTGGCGGCCGTCTTCGTGTGCCAGGCCGAGCGGTGTCTTGTGGGCGCCAGGTGTGCCGAGTACGGGCCGTTCACCAATCCGCTCTGGCCCGCTCCAGCCCTTCACGCACCGCAGGAAGACGGCGGCGCGCACACCGTCCACGGCCTGCCCCACGGACTCCAGGAGAGCCTGCCGGAAGGACTCATGCTCTTCGCGGGAGGCAGCGGACACGTGCACCACGCGGCTCTGCCAGCCCAGCCCGGCCGCGTATCCGGCGACTTCCCCGTCCGTCATCGCTCCCAGCAGGGACCGGTCGCCCATGCGGAAGCCGTTGACGTGGACGATCGGGACCACCGCACTCGCGGGCAACGCCCGTGCCGCGAGCCAGGAGGCCGCCGTGGTGGGCGTTTCGCACTCGCCGTCCCCGATGATCGGGAGAACGACGCGGTCAGGCGCGTCCAGTGCGAGCCCGTGGCCGAACGCCAAGGCGCCACCGAGACAGCCCCCGGGAGCCGTCCCCGCTGTGAGCAGGGGATGAACCTCTGACCCCAGGCCGTCCACCTCCGGAAAGTCGTGGGCCAGACGCGCCAGGCCCGCAGCGTCCCGGGAGTACTGCGGACGTACAGAGGCGAGCTCTCCCGACAACCACGCGAAGGCCAGCTGCACCACACCCGCATGGCCGGCGCCAAGCACGGGGACGAGCGTCCGGTCAGGAGCCGCCTCCCCCGTTGCGAGCGCCGTGTGGGCAAGGGCCCACGCAGTCCCTGGCACCGTTCCCCAGTGGCCCGCCGGCCGGCGCTTGATGTGGTGGGCTCGCAAGGGCTCCGCCAGGAGAACGTTCTTATCGAGGTGCAGGAGCACCACCGACACGTACACGGCGGCCCTCCAGAGCGCATCAGCCCGGCTCAGCACGGGGGCACCAGGCTCTCGCCGTCGAAGGTGAAGTACCACAGCGGCCGGTAGCACTCCCAGGCTGCCGGACGGAGCCCGATCGGGCTCACGATCCGCTCGATCTCGCGACGCGCTCGAAGGTAGAACTCCAGTGAGTCCGACCCACCGGCCCGCAGGCCAGCCATGATCGAGTTGTGCGCCTGGTAGACCTGGAAGTTCGGGAACTCGGTGACGAACGGCATCAACTTGGACACCCCGTCGCTGAGTTCCGCGAGGCTGTCCAGACCGACTATGTAGGTGAACGACGTGGCATGACCGGCCGCCATCGCCCGCCGGAGGACCTCGGGCATCTCCTCGGCCGTCAGCACCGCCTTGCTGGCCTTGAGCAGCAGGTCCCGCCGGCTGAAGCACTCGGCGGTCAGCCGGAGCACGAACGGCGTCACGCGCTGGGCCAGTTCCTCGAAAGCGCTGGCGCTCCGGATCACCGAGGTGAGGAAGCCGATCCGGGCGCCGATTCCGTGGGCGCTGAGCACCTGACGCAGTCCGATCAGGTGGTCGACGGCAGCCCGCTCGCGCTCGAAACAGCCGGTCGACACGGTGACTTCGCGTAGTTCGGTCAGGTCCCGGTGGGGGTGCTGTTCGACCATGGTGGCGAGCAACTCGGTCAGCTCCCGTTCCTCGGCGAGCCGGGGGTCTGCTGCCGCCTCCAGCGTGTTCGGGCAGAACGCGCACCCCACGCAGCGGCTGCGGGCGTTGGGGTTGAGCGTGGCGGCGCGACCGTCATCCCGGAAGTACCCGCCGACCGCCTCGTCGGCGGCGACCCGCTCGACGGTGGCGATCGGGCTGCCGGCCAGCATGAGGTCGTCGCCCTCCAGCCTGAACGGCGATGCCTCGGCGTTGAGCGGGACGATCACCATCCACGAGACCTCGGGCCGGGTGGCCATGCGCACTGCGACTCGGGCCCGGTGGCGGGCGTGGACGGAGGAAATGCCGAATAGGTTGATCGCCATGAGTAGTGCGTCCTCGACCGGCACGCCGAAGCGGTCCGCCAGGCGTTCGACGTGCGGGAGGGTGAGCGCTGCTGTTGATGAGTCTCCAAGGACTGCCGTCATGATCCGTTCTCCGTCGGTGTCTGGACCCGGCCTGGGATGAGTCGTCCGCCTGTGCGCCGTGCTGGACATGCCGTCCTCCCCACCGCTATCTGGGAGGATCAGCCCGTGCGGGCCTGCCGGGTTCCGTCCGGCAGGCCCGCACGGTCTCTCTTCCGCCTACCGCCCCGGGTAGGGCGGCTGCGGGGTCGGCGGTGCCGGCGGCGGCGGGGGAGGTGGCGGCGGAGGCTGCGGCGCCTCCAGGCGAACGCTGGTGAACGTCATGGCTGTGTTCCCTTCTGATCAGCGGTGCGCGATGGTGCCGGGCCTGGCATCGTTGTCAGGCCCCGGTTTCGACCGCGGGCTCACGTAGTGGCTCGCGGTCGGGCTCGTGGTCGGCCGCCAGGGCGGGGCCCGAGTGATCAGCGCTGAGCTGGTGGTGTGCCGTGACTCCGAGGAGCGTCAGAACGATCAGGTGTCCGAGTGCCCACAGCCAGGCGAGCGCGGCACCCAACGGGTCGTGGTGCGCGCCCCGGTGTCGGGCCGGCGGCGCGTGGTGGGCGGTCACGCTGCATCAGCTCCGACTTCGGCCCAGACGACCTTGCCGCTGCCACCCTCCTCGACGCCCCAGCGCCGGCACACCGCCTCGACCAGGAAGAGCCCACGGCCGTGCTCCGAGGTCGACTTGGAGTGTTCGACGCTGGGCAACTGCGGGCTTCCGTCCGAGACCTCGATCCTCAGCCCGCAGGGGCAAGGAACGAGGCGGACATCGAAGCAAGTGCAGCCCGCCGCGTCACTGTGCAACACGACGTTGGCCGAGAGTTCGGAAGCAATCAGCTCGGCATCGTCGATCAGCAAGGCGTCGAATCCCCAGGCGTCAGCGATCCGCCTCACCGAGGTCCGGATCAAGGGCACGGAACGGGCGGACAGGACGAACCTCATCTGCACCGAGACGCACCGGACTTCTTCGGTCTGTGTGCTTCGCGTGGGCACGCTGCTGTCGCCCAGGACGAGGCTGCCCAGTGCCTGACGGGTGTGAGGACGCTCAGAGTCCGGGTGGAGGGTGACCGTCTCCTCCGGGGCGGGTGCAGCGGCCTGTCGGCCGCGACGTTCCATCGCCATGTGCCCCTCCTCGTCTCGTAACAGGCGGCTCATCAGCACTGCTTGATGGCACGTCAGAACGCTAGGAGGATGGATGCAGCGGAACCCGGAAAATTCTTCCGGGGTAAGGAAGCCAAGCAGCGCCAGGCTGGGGGCATGCGAGGGATGACCGAGACGCTGACCATCGGGGAGCGCGTCGCCTGGTACCGCCGCCGACGAGGCATACCGCAGGAGGTATTGGCCGGCCTCGTCGGGCGGACCGCCGACTGGCTGAGCAAGGTCGAGAACGGCCGCATCGAACTCGACCGGCTCTCGGTAATCAAGGCGCTGGCCGCTGCGCTCGACGTCCAACTGGGCGACCTGCTGGTCGAACCGTCCCTCATCGACTGGAGTACCGACGGCCGGGGCGGCGCAGTGCCGAAACTGCGCGAAGCACTCACGGACTACAAGCACATGTCGCCGTTACTGGCGTCCGAGTCCACGGATCCGCCACCCGACTTGGAGATCCTGCGAGCGGAGGTCGGATCCGCATGGTCGGCCTACCAGGACGCCCGGTACGCCAGAGCCACTCGTCTCATCCCGGAGATCCTCTCCGACGCCCAGCGTGCTGTCCGTGCCTACGACGGCGAGGAGCAGCTGAAGGCCAAGGCCCTGCTCGCGATGGCCTACCAGGGCGCGGCCATGGTGCTGACGAAGATAGGGGAAGCCGATCTCGCCTGGATGGCCGCCGACCGCGGTCTTGCTGCCGCGCAGGAGTCGGGCGACCTCGTCGTCACCGGTTCCCTGTTCCGATCGGTCTCCCACTGCCTCCTTTCCAGCGGCCGCCTCACCGCAGCGCGGGACTTGGTGGCGGACTCGGCGGGCTATCTGGAGAGCGGCCTCGCCGACGCCTCGCCGACCTACCTGTCGATCTACGGGACGCTCTTCCTCGTCGGCGCGGTGACCGCCGCCCGGCTCGACGACCGGGCCACGGTGAGCGCGTTCCTCGCCGAGGCGGACCAGGCCGCACAGCGCCTCGGCCACGACGCCAACCACATGTGGACGGCCTTCGGGCCGACCAACGTCGCCATCCACCGCATCTCGACGGCCATGGAACTGGGCGATGTCCAGGTCGCCGCGGACCAGGGGCCGCGCGTGGACTCCTCCACCCTGCCGCTCGAGCGGCGTGTCCGGCACACCCTCGAAGTGGCCCGCGCCTACAGCGCGCAGAACCGGATGGACGAGGCACTCGCCCTGGTACTGGACGCCGAGGAACTGGCCCCGGAACAAGTCCGCTACCACTTCATCCCACGGCACTTGGTGACCACCTGGGTCCGGCAGCAGCGCGGCAAGCCGAGCCACCAGCTTGCGGGCGTGGCCCAGCGGCTGCGCATCGTGGGGTAGTCCGGCGGGGACGGCTACAGTCATGGCATGAGCGACTCCGACGCACCCGAGGCCGTTGCCCAGCCGCGCACCGCCGCCGGCGTGCTGTTCTTCGACGAAGCTGACCGCGTGCTCCTGGTGAAGCCCACATACAAGCCGGGCTGGGAGATCCCGGGCGGCTACCTCCACCCCGGCGAGACCCCGAGCGAGGGCGCGGCCCGAGAGGTCAAGGAGGAGCTCGGCATCACCCCGCCCATCGGCCGCCTCCTCGTCGCGGACTGGGCACCCCACCCGACCGAGGGCGACAAGCTGCTCTTCGTCTTCGACGGGGGCATCCTCCCCGCAGAAGAGCGAGCTCAGATCAACCTGGACGGGGTGGAGATCGGCGAGTACGCCTTCCACACCGCCGACCAGATCGACGAGCTCCTCATCCCTCGTCTGGCCCGGCGGGTCCACGCCGGCCTTGACGCCCGATCTCGCTCGGCGACCTCCTACCTGGAGCACGGAACGCCTCGCCTCTGACCAGGTGCCCGGGGCGTCCTCAGAATGCCCAACTCGGCCTCCAACAGCCTGACTTCTCCTGGCGAACACTTCTTGAGCGCCCTGGCTACCGACCCGCACCTGACAAGTACAGCGCTGCTCCGCCGAAGCGCCACGCGAAACGCAAGTGCGGCCCCGAACACCACGATGCCAAGAGTGGCGTCCCAGGACCCGCTGGCCACGCCACCACCCGCTGGGCCAGGCCCGCATACGAGCCAGGTACACGTGCCGGTCGTCAGTTCAGAAGGTCAGCCGCGGACGAGGGCAGCCGCAAATGCCGCCCCTGGGCGGCCATTGCCCGCATTAACGCGTAGGCGTCCTGTGCACTGATATCCCCGTTCACAGCCGCGATGGCCATGAGATCAATTGTCTCGCGGGTGGTGATGCCCTTGAGTCGTGCGTATCTGAGCGCCTCGTTGTCATCCGAGATCCACCACGAGCCCGCGAACTCCCCGAGGTTCAGAATGACGTGGCAGGTCTCCGCTTCGCCGAGGTGCTTCAGCGGCTCGTCGTCGGTGCCGCCGAAGACCGTGCGGCGGATGCGGTTGATCTGTTGGACATCGACGTCACTGGTGATCTCGATTGGCTCGCCGAGCCAGCCGTCAGCTGCGACGTTGCCGAGGGAGGGCAGGACGGATGCTGACCGGTGCGCTTCGTAGGCGACTGCGGCGGTCCACCGTCCGCGATCGTCGAGTACTGCCTTGAGCAGATCGAGTCGCTCCACCGAGGCAAAATTGCACAGCACCGTGTTGTCAGGGAAGAAGTAGGCGTTCACGAGGAGCTGGAAGCCTCGCTTCCCGTTTCCAGATCGCGCCTCAGCGCGTCAACGTCCCTGCCAAGAAGGCCAGCGTACGGGCGGAGCGTGGCCTCGCCCGCCTCGTAGGCTGCATAGGTGTCGCGCACGAGGAGTCCTGGGGGTCGAGAGCTGCTTGTGATGACGGTCCGTCGGGCGAGCTCCTCACCACGGCCAGCCAGGGCTGCCGCATTGGCCGAGGTGATGGCCTTGTAGCGCTCGCAGGCGCCGGCGTCGATCAGACGAAGGTTCAGCAACCGATACGCGAGAGCCGAAGGGGTCACCATCCAGTCGCAGGCTAGAGCGGCAAAAGATGCCTCGGTGAGACCGGTCGTGCCGACAGCCTGGCGCATGTCCTCTTCTGGCGTGAGGAAGGCTGCAGCGAAGGCGTTGGCTTGGATCTCGCTCGGCTCCTTCGCGTACGCCTTGTCGAATACGTCGTTGTCGAGGTGCAGCTCTTGGTTGTCACCTGCCAGCAAGTGACCAAGTTCGTGGGCCAGAGTGAACCGCTGCCGAGAGGGGAGGTGGCAGGTAGCGAGCACAATGATCTTCGCCTCGCTTGACGCGGCAGCAAGCCCGTCGAAGTCGGGGCCCACCTCGACGACCGCCACGTCGACTCCGAACACCTCCTCCACCAGCTTCGGGAGGTCCTCCTGTTGTACAGACAGGCCGCGGCGAGCTACAGCACCCAGTGCGTTCGTGGCCAGACGGCGACCCCGCTCCGTCCAGTTCCCTGCAGCGGGCCCCTGGAGCACAGGCTGCCACGGCTGCGGGAAACCAACAGCTGCCATGTCTGATCTGAGCGTGCTGTATCGCCTCGCGGCGCGGATCGCCTCGCCGGCGCTACCGCCGGTGGTCCGCGCTGCCAGAGCCAGCGGAGGCTCCTCCCCGGTGATCAGCCAGTCGACTGTCACGGTGCACAGCTCGGCGATACGCGCCAGGTCAAGCGACGAGAAGCGGCGACTGCCGCTCAGGGACTTGGACAGCTTGGAGTCGTCGAGCCCGATTCGGAGGCCGAAATCGCGTTGACTCAGCCCCGATGCCTGGATCAGCTCGCGTACGCGGTCGGGGGTGTTCGGCATGCAAGCCATGCTAGCAGGGCCGTTTGCGAAAATCGAAAAACAGCGCGAGGATGATGGGACACATGGGCCGTCGTACTCTTCCGCTGGTTTGCTCCAGAGATGGTCCCGGCTCGGGCATGATCAGGTGGCAAGCAGCGGTGGTAGCGAAGGGGCACCCGATGGCGGTTGTATCTGACGAGCAGGTGCAGCGGGGCCCGCGCACCGTGCAGCCTGCGGCCCTGCCGCAGGTCCCCGAACCGGGGCAGGTCGTCAATGTCCGGGGCTCCACCTGGGCTGTGACCGATGTGCGCCAGCAGGGCTTGCCGCGCAGCCCCGCCGACGAGGGCACTGCGCAGCTCACCCACGTGGTCAGTCTCCAGTCCCTCGAAGAGGACCGCCTGGGCGAGGAGCTCGCGGTGGTCTGGGAGCTGGAGGTCGGGCACACCGTCGCGCCCGATCAGGGGCTGCCAGAGACCATCGCAGTGGATGGCTTCGACGACCCGAACACGCTCGCGGCATTCGTTGACGCCGTACGTTGGGGTGCGGTCACCTCCGCTGACGCCGACTCGTACCAGGCACCGTTCCGTAGCGGCGCCAACGTCGAGGCATACCAGCTGGAGCCACTGCGCCGCGCCCTGCAGTCTTCCCGCACCAACCTGCTGCTTGCCGACGACGTGGGCCTGGGCAAGACCATCGAGGCCGGCCTGGTAATCCAGGAGCTGCTGCTGCGGCACCGGGCGCGCTCGGTCGTCATCGTCTGCCCGCCGAGCCTTGCACTGAAGTGGCAGGACGAGATGCGGGAGAAGTTCGGCCTGGACTTCGTGATCGTCAACAGCGAGCTGATGTCGCAGGTGCGGCGCAGCCACGGGCTGAACGCGAATCCGTTCCGGCTCTTCCCGCGGGTCATCGTGAGCCTGTCGTGGCTGCCGACGGTGCGCGCACAGCGTCTGCTGCGCTCGATCTACGCCGACGCCCGGGACACGGCCACTGCCCGGCGGTTCGCGTTCGATGTGCTCGTCGTCGATGAAGCCCACCATGTTGCGCCCGCCGGCCCGAGCGCAGCGGACGGCCACCGCGGGTACGCCGTGGACAGCCAGCGCACGGTGGCCACCCGCGAGCTGGCGGAGCGGTGCGAGCACCGCCTGTTCCTGTCCGCTACCCCGCACAACGGCTACCCGGAGTCGTTCACCGCGCTACTGGAGATGATCGACGGTCGGCGGTTCAGCCGCGGCGCCCTCCTTGACGAGCGAGCGCTGCGCGAGGTGACGGTGCGTCGGCTGAAGACTGAGCTGAAGGACAAGGGCTTCAAGACCCGGCAGCTGAAGACCATCCCGTTCACGCCGGACGACGACGAGCAGCAGCAGTTCGCGGTTCTGGAGCGCCTCCTCGCCGAGAGCGCCCGCGCCAACGGCAAGAAACGCTCGGGCGACATCGTGGCGATGCTGCTGAAGAAGCGGTTCCTGTCCAGCCCCTGGTCGTTCGCCCGCACGCTGGAGCTCTACGAGCAGGCCGCCGCAACGGGTCGCCTGCCGGATCTGGATGACGAGGACGACTACTACGAGGAGATCCTCGGCAGCCAGCAGTCGGACGAGGAGGAGGGCCGGGAAGACCATCCGGAGTTCACCGCACTGCGGCAGAGCAAGGGCTCCGATCCGCTGGTAGCCGCGAGCCCCCAGGAGATTTCCGCCCTGGTCTCATGGGGCCGGCGCTTCGAGCACCGGCCGGACTCGCGTCTGAAGGCGCTGATCGGCTTCCTCGACGCGATCTGCCGTCCGGACGGCAGGACCTGGACGAATGAGCGGGTGGTGGTGTTCACCGAGTACGCCGCCACCTTGGACTGGATCGCCGACGTGCTCACGCAACGCGGCTACGGCGAAGTGCTGGCCACTATCCAGGGATCCACGCCCACTGAGGAGCGGGAGGAGATCCGCGCCCGCTTCACCGAGGACCCGAGCAAGGAGCGCGTGCGGGTGCTCGTCGCCACCGACTCGGCTGGCGAGGGCATCGACCTGCAGACGTACTGCCACCGACTGGTCAACTTCGACGTCCCGTTCAACCCCTCCCGGTTGGAGCAGCGAATCGGGCGCATCGACCGCTACGGCCAGCACCACACGCCCGAGATCTACCACTTCGCGCCCGACTCGACCTCGGCGACCTACGCCGCGGACATGGACTTCATGCGCCGCATCGCGGAGAAGGTCGGCAACGTCGCCCACGATCTCGGCTCGGTCAACCAGATCATCGACGGCGAACTGCAGGAGCATTTCAGCCCGACCACGGCCACCCGCAAGAGCCGGTCCACCGACCGCGAAAGCGGCGACGCGATCATCACCCGAGCACTGGCGGGCGGCATCGAGCTAAACCGCCGCCTCACCGAGCTGTCCCGCACCTACGACCAGCGCAAGCTGGAGATGCACCTGACGCCAGGCAATGCCCGTCGCGTGGTGGACACGGCTCTGGCGCTCACTGCACAGCCACCGCTGATCGAGATCGGCGACGACCGCACCGACGCCAAGGTGTTCGAGATCCCCTCGCTCGGGTCTGCGTGGCAGCACGCCCTCGAAGGGCTCGACACCCGCCTGAACCCTGGTGCCCTGCGCCTGATCACCTTCGATGACAAGGCTGCTCAGGACCGCACCGATCTGGTGCACGTGCACCTCGGCCACGCGCTGATGCAACGCTCGGCCCGGCTGCTGCGCAGCGCACTGTTCAGCGTCGACTCCCCAGTGCACCGGGTTACCGCAGTCGTGGTCGAGGACCTGCCGCAGTCGTGCGTGGCCGCCGTGTCCCGGCTGGTCCTCGTCGGGCGCGGGGGCTTGCGGCTGCACGAGGAGGTCTTCCTCACCGGCGTGCGTCTGCGGGGCCAGGCCATGGCCGAGGCCAAGGTGGAGGAGGTGCTCGACCAGGCCCTCGACGCGGAGCACCTGATCCTGGCCGACGAGGGCGTGCGCGCCACGCTCGCCCAGCTGTGGGACGCGGAGGACTCCCGGCTGCGAACCCGCCTACTCAATGCCGTGGCGCGCAGGGCCGAGTCCCACCAGGAGCGAGTCACGGAGGCGCTGCGCACCCGCCAGGAGTCCGACGTCTCCCGTGCCCGGGAGATCTTCGGGGCCTTCCGGATCAACCTGGAGGAGTCCCGCCAGCGGCTGGCTCTGGAGATCCAGGCCCAGGAGGAACTGCTGTTCACCGACGACCAGCAGGCACAGCGCCGCCGTGACCTGCTGGCCATGGAGGACCGGCTGGCAAACCTCCATGAGGAGGAGCAGCGCGAGATCGCCGCGATCGGTGAACGGTATGCCGATGTCAAACCGCACGTGTCCGCCGCAGCCGTGGTCTTCGCACTGACCCCGGCCGACGCTGAAGCAGGAAGGGCGCAGTCATGAGGCGCAAGTCCGCCGGGTCAGCACGTTCCACCGCCGACCTCCACCGCGCGTGGCTGGAGCTGGTGGACGCCGACGGGCCGTTCCTGTCCGTTCCCGCCCTCAAGCGCGTCTGGCAGCAGGGGATGCCCCAGCTCGGTGCCGACCAGGCGGCCCTGCTCAAGGACGCCAAGCCGGCATTCGAGAAGGCATGGGAAGGCTGGGACCTGCGCCGAGACGACCCGTCCGCGCTCGACCGCTACCGCGAGGCCCGCGACGCCTGGGTCGAACTGGTTCTGCGGAACATCCTCGGCTGGGGCGACCACTACACCAGCGATCTGACTGGGGCGCTGTTCGCCGAGGCCGCCGGCGGCGTGCGGTCGCCCAACTACACCGTGACGGTGACGCCCACCGGAGCGATCGCCCACGGCGAGACGATCGGCGCGCTCGTCCTCGTCGTCGACCCGGTGGACTCGCTACGCGATCCGCTGGACGACGGTTGGGCGACCAGCCCGATCGACCGCATGGAAGAACTGCTGCGGCACGGAAAGGTCCCCATCGGCGTCGTCACCGACGGACGCTGGTGGGCCGTCGTTAGCGCCCGCAAGGACACCATGGTCGCCTCCGGCATCATCGACGCCCAGACCTGGATCGAGGAACCCCAGACTCGCAACGCCTTCGTCGAACTGCTCCGGCTACGGCGGCTACTCGGCGGACGCCCAGAGGACCGCCTGACCGAGCTGTTCGGCGAGTCGGTCGCCGCCGCCGAGGAGATCACCGAAGCGCTCGGCGTCCAGGTGCGGCGCGCGGTCGAGCTGCTCGTCCAGGCCCTGTCCGAGGCCGGCCTGGACGCCGTCCGCCACGGCGAGCCCGACCCTCTGCCGGCGGACCGCGAGGAGGTCTACGAGGCCGCCGTGACGGTGATGATGCGCGTGGTCTTCCTGCTCTTCGCCGAGGAACGCGGCCTGCTTCCGCAGAGCCGGCTGTTCGCCATGGGCTACGGCATCAGCGACGAGGTGGACGCCCTCGACCGTCGCGAGCGCGAAGAGGGCAGCGAAACCCTCGACGGAACCCACCTGACCTGGCACCGGCTGCTGGCGACATCTCAGGCACTATCGCGCGGCGCGTCGTTCGAGGACTTGCGACTGCCCTCGTACGGTGGCTCGCTGTTCGACCCCGACCGGTTCCCGTTCCTCACCGCCCACAGCCCGCGCGGCACCCTGGCCATCACGGTCAGCGATCGGGTCATGCTGGAGGTGCTGCGCGCAGTACAGATGGCCGAGCTGCGTGGCGAACCAGCACGGCGAATCTCCTTCCGCGACATCGACGTCGAGCAGATCGGCTACATCTACGAGGGCCTGCTCGGCTACTCCAGCGAGGAGACGAACGAGGTCACCGTCGGCCTCATCGGCAAGTCCGGTGAGGAGCCGGAGATGCCACTGGCCGAGCTGGAGGACATGGCCGCCCGGTACCGTGACCCCACGAAGCTGGCCGACGCCATCCTGGCCTGGGTGAAGGACGACCAGCCCGCGGCCAAACCGCCGTCCAAGGCCGCGCTGGCCAAGGCGATCCGCGGCAGCGGAGAAGTCGAGGACGCCGAACGCGCCCTGCGCGCCGTCACCACCGACGGGACACTACGCGACCGGCTGCGGCCCCTCATCGGCATCATCCGACGGGACCTGCGCAACCGGCCCTTCGTCGTCGAGCCCGGCGGCGTCCTGCTCATCGAAACCCCGTCCCGCGCCACGGCAGGCGCCCATTACACTCCGCGCAAACTGGCGGAAGAGGTCGTCCAGCACGCCCTGGAGCCGCTGGTCTTCAACCCTGGGCCATACCAGACCGCCGACCACGACGCCTGGCGACCAGCGTCGTCCGACGACATCCTCGATCTCAAGATCGCCGATATCGCCTGCGGCTCGGGCGCGTTCCTCGTCGCTGCCGCGCGGTACCTGGCCGCCCGGCTGGTTGAGGCATGGCGCCGAGAGGGCGTGGCGACCGGGACCGCCCATGACCTATACGTCCATGCGATAAGGACGGTGGTCGCGAGGTGTCTCTATGGCGCGGACATCAACGCCATGGCCGTGGAGATGTGCAAGCTTTCGCTGTGGCTGGTCTCCCTCGACCCCAAACTGCCGTTTTCCTTCGTCGACGACAAGGTGCTGCACGGCAACTCCCTACTTGGCCTTACCGATGCCGAGCAGCTCCGCGCGCTCCACATCACCCCGGTCAAGGCAGCCGCGACACCGCTTTTCGACATCGGCGAAGGAACCACAACGATCCGCCACCTCGACATCGAGGGCGTCCTCACGCGCGCTACGAGGCTGCGTCGAAGCCTGGCGAGCGAGGTCAACGACGACGACCCGCAGCGCTCGGCGGCCACGAAGCGGCGACAGTGGCGCGAGTACCAGGACTTGACCCGCCAACTCGCGGAAGTCGCCGACGGCGTGATCGCCGCCGGACTGCGACTCGGCGGCAAGCCCGGCAAGGTGCTGACCGAGGCCTACGAGAAGCTTCGCATCGCAGTCGGCCTGGCCTACCCCGCAGACGGCGCCAGGCCCAACCGGGCCATGTTCGACGGCATCCTCACGACTGGGCTTACGCCTTCGGTTGAGACTGATTACGCGCGATGGAAGCCGCTGCACTGGATCCTCGCCGTACCAGATGTGATGGAACGAGGTGGCTTCGACGCGATCATCGGCAACCCGCCGTTTTTGGGTGGTTCGAAGATTACCGGCGCAATGGGCACCAATGTGCGTGACTGGTTCGTCAACGTTCTTGCCTCCGGGCGACGGGGAAATGCCGACCTCGTTGCCTTCTTCTTCCTGCGCGCTATGTCCCTGCTGGCAGGGACGGGAAATCTTGGCCTCATCGCGACGAACACCGTTGCCCAAGGCGACACTCGGGAAGTCGGCCTGGACCAGATGGTCGCCAACAACTTTACCATCGCACGGTCGATTCAGAGCCGACCCTGGCCCGCAACTAGTGCAAATCTTGAATATGCCGCCGTGTGGGGAACTCGCAGCGCGATCGCCTCGGATGTGCCGCGAGTGGCCGATGGCGTCGAAGCGCAGCAAGTACTCACGCTCTTGGAGCCTGCTGGTCGCGTGGATGGGCCTCCAGTGCGCCTCGCCGAGAATTCGGGTATCGCCTTCAAGGGATGCTTCGTTCAAGGCATGGGCTTTGTACTAGGGATCGAAGAGGCCGATGCCTGGCTTAAGGCTGATCCCAGGAATTCAGAGGTGCTCTTCCCCTATCTCAACGGCGAAGATCTTAACTCTCGCCCCGACTCCACGCCATCCCGATGGATCATCGACTTTTATAATCGATCGGAATACCAGGCCGAGAATTACGAGCTGCCATACAGGCGTTTGCTTGAGCGGGTAAAGCCCGAACGCGCAACGAAAGCGAAAGCAGTGCGAGAGGCTCCGTGGTGGCTCTTCCTGCGCCCTCGCCCGGCCATGCGCAAGGCAATTTTTGGGCTTGACAAGGTAATCGCCATGGCCCAGACCAGCAATACTCTGCAGCCAGTTCTTGTGCCCGCTCGACAAATCTTCGACCAGAAGACCGTGGTCTTCGCAACCGATTCATTCGCCCTGCATGCTATTCTCAGTTCTTCCGTTCATTATTTGTGGGCACGTAGGTACTCTTCATCTCTACGCAAAGACCTGAGCTATACGCCATCGGACTCGTTCGTGACGTTGCCGCAGCCAAAGTTCACAGACCGCCTCGCCAAGGTAGGCGCGGATCTCGACATTAGGCGGCGGGAAATCATGGTGCGCCGCAATCTCGGACTGACTAAACTGTACAACCGCGTCAATGACCCGGATATCGCCGATTCGGCGGACCCAGACGTGGCGCAGCTGCGACAAATCCACGTTGCGCTGGACGAGGCAGTCATGGAGGCCTACGGCTGGGGTGATATTCCGCTGAACCATGGGTTCCATACGTACCGGCAGATGGAGCGCTGGACGGTCAGCCCGGCAGCGCGGTTGGAGATTTTGGATCGGTTGCTGGAGGAAAATCACCGCCGCGCTGCTGGACAGAGTGAGACACCGTCCCCGTCTGAGGGCGAGGATGAGATCGAGGGTGAGGACGAGTGAGCAAGCCCAGCTCGAAGCCGGCCGCGACGCCACCCGCTGCCAAGGCCGAGGACCAGGCGGAGTACCGGCTCGTGCGTGAGCCTGACGGACGGTCGTGGACTGCGCGGGAGAACCTGGTCGACATCCTCGAACGGGAGCTGCTCGGCCCAGCAGGCGGTCCGGAGGAGGTGCTGGACGCGGCGCCGGACGCTGCGTACCTCATCGGCCGGATCGCCCCATTCAAGCTGACCGTCAGCCGCGACGACCCGCAGGACGTCGACGCGAACGAGGCGGCCACCGATGTCGGTGACGCCGTGGACGCGGACCAGGGCCGCGGTGTGCCCGTCACGGCCGTCGATGAGAGCGGCTCGGGCGCCGACGAGGACGCCGGCGTCGAGGACCAGCCGCAGCAGCGCGGACTGATGATCCCCGCGTCAATGGGTCTGCGCTGCCAGGTCCCGTCCGATCTCGACTCGTTCACGGTCACCGCCTCCTGGGGGCTGTACGAGCCGGTCAAGGTGGAGTCCGAGGCCACTGATGGCGGGCGCGTCCGCCGCTACAAGCGCACGCCCATCGAGATCGTCACGAAGGTCGCCGTCGCCGACCTCAAAGCAGCGGCAACGACGGAGTTCCCGCTGAAGGACAAGGTCGTGCTGCGCGTCGACCGGCACGATGACGAGGCGCGGGGCTGCCTGATCGTCGAGGTGGCGTTGTGCAATGACCGGGAGACGCCGCGCAAGATCCCGGTCGAGGCGTGGCTTTACCAGACCAAGCTGATCGTGGACGCCGGTGGCGCCGAGGTGTTCCTCCCAGTCGCGGATCCCGTGGAGGACACCCGTCACGAGCGGGACGACGAGCTGCGGCGGCTGAATCTCCAATACCGGGACAGGCTGGAGTTCGCCGTCGGGCGTACATGTTCGGTGGATTGGCAGATGGCGGCGGGTGCGCGCCGGGCCAGCGAAGTGTGGACGACCTGGCTGCCGACCTGTCAGACGCCACAGACCACGGCAGAGGAGATCGGCAAGGCGCTGCTGGACATGACCGCGCTCGCCGCGGCGAGCGGGGAGGAGCTGCGGGCCGGCCTGGAGCCGATCGTCCGCGAGTACGCGGCCTGGCTGGATGGCGAGGAGCGTCGTGCCGAGGCTCTGCCGGAGCACCTGCGGGGCGAGGGTCTCGATGCGGTCAGCGAGGCGCGCAAGGTCCAGCGCCAGCTCGCCGATGGCTTGGAGCACCTCCTCGGCGACGACGAGGCGTTGCGCTGCTTCCAGTTCATGAACCGAGTGATGGCGAACCAGCGCATCCATACTCAGGTGGCCGAGCACCGAGCCAAGCACCCGCAGGTGAGCATCGAGCAGGCTCGCGCCGCCGTGCTGGCGGACAAGGGAGCAAAGGCGCACTCGTGGCGCACTTTCCAGCTGGCCTTCATTCTCATGCAGCTGCCGTTGCTCACCGATCCGGCGGCGGAGAAGCGCTCCGGCGATCTGGCGAAGGCGCAGCTGCTGTTCTTCCCGACCGGTGGTGGCAAGACCGAGGCGTATTTGGGTCTGGCTGCCTACACCTTCGCGATCCGGCGGCGCCAGGGCGCCGTCGTGACTCCGGACGGCGCGCTGGACGGTGGTACAGGTGTGTCCGTGCTGATGCGTTACACGCTGCGGCTGCTGACGGCGCAGCAGTTCCAGCGGGCGACGGCGTTGGTGTGCGCGGCTGAGTTGGCGCGCAAGGCGGAGCCGCAGACGTGGGGGGAGGAGCCGTTCCGGATTGGGCTGTGGGTGGGCACGGATGTGAGCCCGAAGCGGTTCGAGGAGGCGGCGACGCAGCTGGAGAAGGCCAACAACCGGTCGGGCTACCGGCTGACGGTGTTGCAGATCCAGCGGTGCCCCTGGTGCGGAAGCAAGATCGATGCACGGGAGGTCAAGGCGGTCAAGGCGTCCCGTCGGGTACACGTGTACTGCGGGGACGAGCTTGCGGGTTGCCCGTTCGCCGAGGGTGGTGAGGTGACCGAGGGGCTGCCGGTGCTGACCGTGGATGAGGAGATCTACCGGCTCACCCCGGCATTCGTCATCGCCACCGTAGACAAGTTCGCCCGGCTCGCACGGGAAGGGGAGGCCGCCTCCCTGTTCGGCTACGTATCCCGGTTCTGTGGGCGGCATGGTTACGTGCACCCGGACTCCCGGTACTGCGAGCTGACCGACAACGGCAGGCATCCGGCCAAGGACGGTCTGCCTGCCGCAGGGCTCCGCCCGGCGGGGCGGCTGCGCCCGCCGGACCTGATCATCCAGGACGAGCTGCACCTGATCACCGGGGCGCTCGGCACCACGGTGGGCCTGTTCGAGGTGGCAATCGACGTCATGGCGGGCTGGCGAGACGCGCAGGGCCGGGCGGTCCGGCCGCTGTTGGTCGCCTCCACCGCCACTGCCCGCAACGCGGCCGATCAGGTGCGCGCCCTCTACGGGCGGGATGTGACGATCTTCCCGCCACAGGTGCTCGACGCCGGGAAGACGTTCTTCTCCAAGGAGGAGCCCGTCTCGGAGCACTTCCCCGGCCGGCGCTACGTGGGGATCAGCACCACCGGGGTTCGGTTGACCACGGCGGAGATCCGGGTCGCCGAGGTCCTCATGGCCGGCGCGCAGCTGCTGCTCGACCGGTCCGGACCGGCCGCCGATCCCTACATGACCCTAGTCGGCTACTTCAGCGCCACCCGCGAACTGGCCGGCATGGCCCGCTACATGGGCGACGACATCCAAACCGCTCTCTTCAAGCGGCGACCATGGTCGAAGCTGCCCCGCCGCACCGGCACGGCCTACGGAACGCTCAACACCGCGGAGCTCACCTCCCGTGTGGCCAGTGCCGACATCACCACCACGCTGGACCAGATGGCAGTGCCGTTCGACCCGGCCTTCGACTCCGTCTCCGGTAAGCGGGAGTTGCGCGCGCTGCGCGAGGCGGGCAAGCCGATGCCTACCCGCGAGGTAAGCCCGTACGACGCGATCCTGGCCACCTCGATGCTGCAGGTGGGCGTGGACGTGACCCGGCTCGGGCTGATGCTCGTGGTCGGACAGCCGAAGAACACGGCGGAGTACATCCAGGCGTCCTCGCGCGTGGGACGTTCCGGAGACAAGCCGGGGCTTGTGGTTACGCTGGGCAACTGGGCCCGGCCGCGCGATCTCGCGCACTTCGAGCAGTTCCGGCACTACCACGAGACCTTCTACGCCCGGGTGGAGGCGCTGTCGGTCACACCGTTCTCGGTCACCTCACTGGAGCGCGGACTGGACGGCGTTCTGGTCAGTGCGGCCCGGGTCCTCGACGCCGTCCGACCTGACGGCTTGTCGCCCGAGCAACACGCGGGCCGGATCGCGGCCGAGCGCGACTTCGCGGAGGCGCTGATCGACGCGCTGGTGGCGCGGGTGCAGCGCGCATCCGACGAGAACGCAGCCGAACGGGCGCGTCAGCGTCTGCGCAACCGGCTCGACCAGTGGGAAAACCGGCGCACGCAGCTGGCGCGCTTGCGCAAGGGCCTGGTCTACGAGCGGACTTCGGACGAAGCCCACTTCGGACCACTCATGATCAGTGCCGAGAACGCCCGCTCCGGGGCGGACAAGAAGGACGCTCCACCATTCGTCGTGGCCAACTCGATGCGCGAGGTGCAGCCGGAGATCAACCTCTTGGTGAGCCCGATCAAGGAGAACCTGATCTTCGTGGAACCGCCCGGCAGCCCAAGCTGGAACTTCGCTCCGCCCAAGGAGGACTCGTGACCACCGCACCCCTTGCCGAGACACGGTTCCTCTACGACGCGTCCAACGCCGTCGATCCGCTGGGCGACGCCGAGCGGGAGTCGGACGAGGGCCGCAAGCACAACAGGGCCAAGGTCGGCTCGGGCCGCCCGTCCTCCCTGCTGTACACGTACGGTCCGGGCGCGATCATGGACCTTCCCCAGTTCACGGTCATGCCTTCCGGACTCGACGACTGGGACCGGATCTGGCGTCGCCGCGACGGCGTCCCGCAGATCCGTGCACCTCGGCTGCGTCAGGCCGTGGCGATGCTGTTGCGCTCACGGGATATCCAGCTGCGGCCCTTCCCCTGGCAGGCGAAGAAGATGAGCCTGTCCACCGAGGGCAACGACCTGGGTGTGCCAGCCCGCGTGTTCCCGCAGTGGCTGCGATGCACCGGCTGCGACATGCTCGGCAGCCTCGCGCAGTTCGACTACCGCAACACCCACCCCTACCGCACCGACCTGGCCTGCTTCGAGCACACCCGGTGCACCGGCCGAGCTGGTGACCGCATGCGCAGGCCGACCCGGCGCCCGGCGGTGCCGGCCCGCTACCTGCTTGCCTGCGTCGACGGTCATCTCGACGAGTTCCCCTACGAGCGTTGGGTCCATCAGGGCCAGCAATGCGACAAGGCAGAGTTCCCGGCGCTGAAGATGGTAGACCGCACGGCCGGCAAGGGTGCCTCGGCCGTGATCCACTGCGAGTCCTGTGGCGCACGGCGGCCGATGAACGAGGCCCAGGGCGAAGCCGGACGGTCCAAGCTGCCGCGCTGCCGCGGGCGCCACCCGCACCTGGACGCGTTCGAGCCGAGCGGATGCGGAAACGACACCCGGCTGATGCTCGTCGGTGCCTCCAACCTGTGGTTCCCGGCGACGCACTCGATCATCGTGATGCCGGAGTCCTCGGAAGAGCGTAAGAGCGACCTCGCCGACCAGGTCCGCACTGCTCTGGGCGAGAAGCTCGCGAAGTACCGCGACGACCTGGAGACCCTGCGGGACGTGCTGGACGGCAAGGTCGACGTCACCGACCTGTCGGACGCCGAACTGGCGGAGGCGGTGGCGGCGGCTGACGCGCCGGCGGCCTCCGAGGCGGAGCAGGAAGAGCGCATCCGCAGCTGGGATCCCGTAGACCTCCTCGTTCCCGAATGGCTCTACCTGCAAAAGGACGTGCTCGGACCCGGGGTTGAGGACCCGGCCAGCGGGCTGACGCTCTCGAAACGAGAGTGCGATCCCAGCCTGCCGCCGCAGATCGCCCGCGTGCTCGCGGTCGAAAAGCTGCGCAAGGTCAACGCCCTGATCGGCTTCACCCGGATCGACGCCATGGACCGGGTCGGGGACCTGCCGCGTCGGCTCGTCCCATTGACCCGTAGTGCCCATCCGGCCTGGACCGTCGCCACCGAGGACCGCGGGGAGGGCATCTTCCTGCAGTTGGACGACCAAGCGGTCGCTGCGTGGGAGGAGCGGATCGCGACCAGCGATATCTGGCGGGCGCACCGTGACGCCCATCGGCGCAACTTCCACCGTCGTTTCTCCGAGACGGCCGTCGAGGTCGACCCCGACACCCGGCTGAGGCCGCCGCGCTACTGGCTCGTCCACACCCTCGCCCACGTGCTGATCCGCGAACTGGCCATGACCTGCGGTTACTCCGCAGCCAGCCTGAGCGAGCGCCTGTACGCCTGGCCGGCATCCGAGGGACGGGCTGCCGCCGCTGGCCTGCTGATCTGCACCACCGCCTCGGACAGCGACGGCACGCTCGGCGGCTTGGTGCAGCTGAGCGAGCCCATGCGCCTGCAGGGGGTCGTCTCCCGCGCCCTTTATCGAGCCACCCGGTGCTCCTCCGACCCGATCTGCGCCACGCGCACGCCGCAGGACCCCGAGGACTTCCTCCACGGCGCCGCTTGCCACTGCTGCGGCATGGCCTCCGAGACCTCCTGCGAACGGGCCAACCGCTTTCTTGATCGGCGCTTCCTCGTCGACCTACCTGGGAGCAACCTTGGCTTCTTCGACCACGCCGATTGACCCGGCAGCAGCAAGGCAGCTCGGGCGGCTCCTAACCGGCACCGAAGCCCGGGAGCTCGCCGACCGGCTCACCGACGGCGACACCCTGACGGCGGCCCTCAAGGTGATCGCCGCCGGACGCCGGCCCGAGATACGAGCGCTGCTGGAACGGGGTTCTGGACCAAGATCGCTCGGCACAGGCCAGGTCGTGGCCGTGCTCCGAGCCGTGGAGGGAGCGCGGTCGATCACTACCGCCCTCGACCCGCTCTGGACCATGCCCGGCCATCTCGCGCAGTCCGGTCCGCTGACCAGTTCCGTCGCACACCTCGTCGACAGCGCCCGCCAATCCGTCACCTGTTCGACCTTCAACTTCCAACGGTCCTCAGAGCTCTGGGGAGCACTACGCCGAGCGGCCACCCGTCCAGAGATCGATGTGCGGGTCTATCTCGATTCCCAAGCAGCCGACCGGCACTCCAAACCCGGGTCCCCGACCACAGCAGAGGTGGCCGCGCACCTTCGCCCAGGGATCGTCCTACGCACGAGGGAGTTCGATGGAGGACCAGTGCGCAACCACGCTAAGTTCCTCGCTATCGACCACCGGTTCCTCCTGGTCACCAGCGCCAACTTCTCCTGGAGCGCGGAGTACGGCAACGTCGAGTTCGGAGTCCTCATCGACAACCCCAATCTGACCGAGTCCGTCGAGCGAGCGATTTATCGGGTCGAAGACCAGCTCTACGAGCGCGTTTGATCCGCCGGTCTCGCCGAATCGTGCACGTCACTAGTGCTTAGGCTTGAGTTACACAGGGACCGGGGTACCCAAAACGCCCTGCAGGACAGCCCCTGCGGCAGACGATGCTTCCACCATCTGCCGGAGCGACTCACCGTGGAGGTAGCGGTAGCTCTGCGGCGGGTGGAACGGTCCGGCAGCCCGAAGCGCGCTGAGCGGAACCGGTTCCTCGAAAGTAACCGGTTCCGTAAGTGTGAGACCGCTTGCCTGCGAAGCACCGCTCATGTATTCGTCAAACTCGCGCCTGCTGATGCCCGTTTGCGCCCGGTGTGCCGCCCAGACCTCCCGAGGAGAGCCGACATGGACGGCAGCGACCAGAGCCGCTCCGACCAGGGCCATTGTGGGAGCAGTGGCGTAGAGCACGACGGGCGTGCCCGGCGGGACGGCGACGCGCTGTCGACGCACCTCCACGGTCTTACTGCCGGCGAGAATCGCGGTGGCGAAACGGGGGTGGACGGACAGCAGCATCGCGCGCTCCGGCTCGTTCACGTCCTTCGATGCCCTTCTTCGTAGATCGCTTGGAACAGCCTGTTGTCGATCTTCGTCAGCGAGATCAGGGACAACGGTAGGCCCAGGTCACCGGCAAACGACTTCAGCTGTCGCAGCGTCACCGGTTTGGGGAAGATCTCAGTGTCCGAGAATCGCAAGGCCATCGCTCGACCTGAGCCCTCGTGGGCGATCTCGCGGACCTCGGCTCGACCATATACGCCCAGGTGTTCGAATCTAGCGAACAGGGTGTCAGCTGTGTCGATCACCACCTCGTCCAAGCGCGAACAACCGATCACCATCTGCCCGTCCTGGCCGGGCAATCCCTCGCTGACGTACCAGAGCAGGCGGCCCGGGACGCTCTCGTTCCGGTGCCCGGGTGACCGGTAGTAGACGTGCTCGCGACTGATTCCCAGCTCGCTGCTCCGCGGCAGCAGCATCGCGGGAACGTTGAACAGCTCCGTGGACCAACGCGGTTTGATGGGCGCCATGAAGGAGGGCATCAGAGAGTCCATGACCTTGGCCGGCCACCAGGCCCGCTCCACGGCTCCCGTCACCTCGGCTGGCAGTCCTGTATGGAGGACTGTCGCCGTACACCCCAGGCCACGAGCGGCCTCCGCAGCGGACTGCGTGACTGCATCGGCCGTCCCAATCACGTCGACAAGCAAGGCCGCTTGACCGCCTTGATGCTCGAAGAATCCATCACTGCCAGCAGCTGCCCTTGCGACGGGCGAGATGAATGCGTCCGAGATATGTACCGCTCGAGCGCCCCGCTCACGACCCAGGCGCTTCAACCCGAAGAGCAACTGCCGGGCCAGGGTCTGCTCCAACCGGTGTGTAGCCGTACGCAGGAGGGGCACAGTCAACGTCCGGCCGTCCATCGCCCATACGTACAGAGCGACCGGTCGGCCGTCCCCGTCACGGAGGAGCTCCCGACGCCACACGACGGCGTCCTCCGCAAGCCCCCGGAGTCGTCGTGCGAAGGCCGAGCCGTTGTCGCTGCTCGACTGGTCGAAGAAGGCGACGAGTTCGCCCTCGGTGCCCGGAGCGACCTCCCCGACCCGAAACTCGGTGCCCATAAGATCGGCCGGCCTGTAGACCTGGGCCTGGTGCAGTTCGTCCACGTGAAGGGTGACGACCGACGGATGGACGACCCGTACTCCGGCGATGTCCCATGCTACGTCCGCCAACCCGGCGAGCAGCGGATCACGTGTGACGAGTACCTGGAGCCCCGCACACGAGGTCTCGGCCACGTACCTTACGCGCCGCTCCAGTTCGGACCCTTCGGACAGGTCGACCCCGACGCCACGGGCCGCCTCGAGCAACTCGCGGCTTCTGGCAGCCACGGGTTCCGAAGCAGGAGTGATCTGGCGCAGTCCAGAGAGGGCAGCCCGCTGATGCTTGCGCTCCGCCGCATCAGCGATCTCACGGACGTCACGGAACAGTTGAGGGGTGAAGGCCAACTCCACGAGATCGGCCAGCCAGCCGGCCTCCAGTGCCTCCGACTCCAGCGCTCCGGGTGAAGGAGTCAGCCCGCGCAGGTCCGCGAACACTCCGTGGTCGACGACGATGGTCAGCGCATCGCTCTCGACGTCGGTGAAGAGGTCTGGATGACTGTGATCATGCCACCAGCCGTCCAGGTCGTCGCCATTCTTGCTACGGCCCCGCACCTCACCACGCGGGACGAAACCGAGACTCGTCCACATTTCCGTGAGCCCATAGTCACGCCGACACTTGACCTTGATCCCGAGCCGCTGCGAGTACCTGGTCCGGATGGTCTCCACCAGCAGGCGAGCAACGCCTTCACCCCGGCGTTCCTCGGCGACACAAAGGTGAGTCAAGCGGACATGTGGGCTCCGCTTGGGAAGTCCGCAGAGCGCGTAGCCGATCACCTCATCACCGTCGACTGCGATCAGCAGGCCGCCCTCGTCCGCGGCGTTCTGGTAGACGGGTGGAGTCAACAGGCCCAGCGTCTTGGTGTAACGATTTCCTAGCGCGATCGCCGCTTCGATCATGTCCGCCTGCGTACCGGACGCCGGCACGATCTTGATCCCCATCAGTCCCCTCCCGAGAGATGCAGGCTCAGTCTCGCCTCTTCGGCGGAACCGGCACGGAGAATCGTGTGAATCAAGGAGCAGTCTGTTACCTGGTGACACTTCCAGCCCGCCCCGGTTGACGCCAACGCTGACGCCAACCGACCCAAACGACGGCGTCCGATGGCAGCCTTCTACGGACGGCAGAATCGCCCAAACCAGGGCATCCCACCGCCCCGGCTTGGCCTGAAAAGCGGAAGGTCGCCGGTTCGACCCCGGCCCTGGCCACAGCTGGTGAGGAAGGCCCCGGAGCAGCAGCTCCGGGGCCTTCCTCGTGTCCGGGCGCCACCGGTCCGGGCTCGACTCCGTGGCTGCCGACACACCCGGGCTTACCCTGGGCTGTCGGTCGGCCTGCGGCGGGAGGAGTCCTCGTGACCCCGGAGCACTTCGCTCTCCTGGAGGAGGCACGCCGGAGCCTTCCGGAGGGCTTCAAGGTGGAGATCTCGGGCGACACCATCGTGGTGATGGTCGGCCCTTCGGGCATCCACCAGCGCAACCTGCTGGTGGTCCGGCGGCAGTTCGACGCCCATGCGCCGCTGGAGCTGCTGCCCAGCGAGAACACCGACCTGGTATCGCCGCACGTCGGCAAGAGCCGCAATCCGGACCTGACCTACCTGCCGGGCGATGCGCTGGAGACGGCGGCCAACCAGGTGCCGGCCGAACTCGCCGCCGTCGCCGTCGAGTTGGTTTCCCCGTCGAACCCGGAGAACGACTGGGTGGGCAAGGTCCGCGACTACCCGCTGATGGGCATTCCGCTGTACCTGCTGGTCGACGCCCGGCAGCGGACGGTCACGCTGTTCAGCCGGCCGGACGGCAGCCGGTACCACCGGCGCGAGGACGTCGACTTCGGTGAGACGCTGCGGATTCCCGAGCCGTTCGGATTCGAGCTGGTGACGACCGGGTTGCTGCCGTACTAGTTCACCGCGGCGGGGTCCGCTCGATCAGGGCGGCGAGGCCGTCGAGGATGCGGGGGAGGCCGAACTCGTAGGCGTGGTCGGCGTCGTGGGCGGCGCCCTGGGCCTGGCCGGCGGCGGTGCCCACGCGGGTGGCGACGGGGTAGCGGGCGGGGTCGAGGACGCGGGCGAGGAGGTCGGCGTTGGCTTCCCACCACTGCTGGTCGTTCATGGCGCTGTCCTGCTGGGCGGCGCGGGCGTCGGCGGCCATCCGGGCGCAGGTGTGGACGAAGCCGAGCAGGTGGGTGAGGGCGGCGTCGAGGCGGACGTCGTCGAGGCCGGTGTCCTCCAGGGCGCGCAGCTCGTACTCGTACTTGGCCATCAGGCCGGGGCCGAGCGGCGGGCGGGTGGTGGGGACGGCGGCGGTCCAGGGGTGGGCTGCGTAGAGGGCGCGGTTGTCGTCGGCGACGGCGGCGGCGCGGGCGCGCCAGCCCGGGTCGGCGGGGGTGCTGCGGGGCATCGCGGCGTAGAGGGTGTCGAGCATCAGGTCGAGCAGTTCGGCCTTGCCCGGGACGTAGGTGTAGAGCGCCATCGGGGAGAGGCCGAGTTCCTGGGCGACCCGGCGCATGGTGACGGCGTCCAGCCCTTCGGCGTCGGCGACCCGGATCGCGGCGGCGGCGATCGCGGCGGGTGACTGGGCCTGCCGGGGCCCGCGCCGTCCGGCGGCGGGGGCGGTGGGGACGCCCCAGAGCAGGGCGAGGGTCTGCGCCGGGTCTCCGGCGCTGCTCCGGTTGCTGGCCATGCGGGGGATTCTTCCACGCAAAAATCTCCGTACTGTGTATAGTGTACGGCGTACGGAGATTCTGGTGCAGCCCGACCCTCCTGATCCGGAAGGACCCCCCTTGAAGATCAACCGCTCCGCCGTGTCCCTGAACGTCGAGGACGTCGCGGCCTCCGCCGCCTTCCTCTCCACCCACCTCGGCTTCCGCGAGGAGATGTCCGCCGACGGCTTCGTCTCGCTCGGCCACCCGAGCGCCGGGATGAACGTCGTCCTGCTCCGCCGCGGCCTGGAGGTGCTGCCGGAGGGCCTCCGCGAGCAGCACGCGGCCGGGCTGATCCTGGCCTTCACCGTGGGCGACGCGGCCGCCACCGAGGCCCGGCTGAAGGCGGCGGGGGTGGCGATCACCATGCCGCTGCTGGACGAGCCGTGGGGCGAGCGGCTGTTCCAGGTCACCGACCCGAACGGGATCGTCGTGCAGTTCGTCCAGTGGCTGACCCCGGAGGGGGCCGAGCAGGGGATCGGGGAGGGGGTCGGCGCGCAGGCGTAGCGGGGGACGGCGCGGTGCCCCCGGAGCGGGTTCCCGCTCCGGGGGCACCGGCACGTCCGCACGGGCGCCCCCGCTACGCCTGCGCGCCGGCCCTCCCGGCCGGGAGCGCGTCCGCGACCGCCTGCCGGGCGAACGCCACCAGTTGGGCGCGCAGGTCGGCCTGCGGCCCGGCGCCCAGGATCAGCCGGGACATCTGGGGCACCGCGTGCGGCCAGGCGGCCAGCGCGATCAGGCTCAGCAGGCAGGAGGTGACCTGCGGGGAGACCTCGGTGCCGAAGGTCTCGGCGAGCGCGGCGACCTTCCGTTCGTAGTGGGTGGCCCGGTGCTCCTCGTTGGACAGCGCGCCGTCCCGGTGGTGCAGGCCCTCCCAGAGCGAGAGCCGCAGCAGGACGGGGTTGGCCCGGTGGAAGTCGTACACCCGGCCCACGTACTCGGCGGGGTCGTCGCCGGGGCGCAGCGGGACGGCTTCGGCGAGTTCGTCCAGGGCCAGCGCGACCACCTGGTCGAAGAGCTTCTGCTTGCTGCCGAAGTAGCCGTAGATGCGCTCCTTGTTGACGCCGGCCAGTTCGGCGATGCGGTCCACGCGGGCGCCCGCGATCCCGTGCGCGGCGAACTCTTCCCTGGCGGCGGAGAGCAGCCGTTGCTTGGTGGAGGTCGGGTCCTGGGTCATGCGGTCAGCGTAGGGCGGGAGGGGCGGACCTGCCAACCAACTGGATAGTTGACACCCAACTGGTTGGTTGGTTAGCTTCGAGCCACCACCGCGGGGCCTGCCGCACCCCACTACCGCACCCCACTACCGCACCCTGCCGCCGCCCCTCCCAGCCGACCGACCAGGAGGAACCCGTGTCGACCACCGCCGTCACCGCCACCGCCGTCACCGCCACCGCCCCGACCGCCCCCACCGCCGCCACCACCCCGGAAGCCGCCGCCGCGCCGTCCGTGCACGTCCGCGCCCTGCTCACCTGGCTGGCCGTCTATCCGGCGATCACGCTGGCCCAACTCCTGCTCGGCCCGGAGCTGGCCGGCCTGTCCGTGCCGCTGCGGGTGCTGGTCATCACCGGCCTGGTCGTCCCCACCGTGGTCTACCTGCTGGTGCCCGCGCTGCTGCGAGCCCGGGCCGCCCTGCTGCGCCGCCGGGGCTGAGGCCCGCGGCCGGCCACCCTTCCGGCAGCGGGTCGCAGCGCCGTCCGGCCGGGCCCGGCCGGTAGCGTCGCGACCGCCCGGGGACGTCCACGGGCGTGCCCACCAGCAGGGAGGTCCCCGGTGATCCGGATGCCCCGGGCCGCCGCCGCGGCCGCCGCGACGGCCCTGGTCGCCGCCGTCCTGGGTGCGGCCCCGGCCGCCGCCACCGGACAGCGGCCCGCCGCCGACCGGCAGCCCGCCGCGGAGTCGCTGCAGCGCCGGTTCGCCTCCGCCGCGGCCGAGTTCGGCGTTCCGGAGGGGCTGCTGCTGGCGGTGGCCTACCAGCAGACCAGGTGGGAGTCGCACGACGGCGCGCCCAGCACCACCGGCAACTACGGGGTGGCGGGGCTGACCCGGGTCGACCCGGCCGCCGTCCCGCCCGGCGCGGACGGCCCGCGACTGCACACCCTGGACGCCGCCGCCCGGCTGATCGGCCGTCCCGCCGAGCAGGTCGCGGCCGACCCGGCGCAGAACCTGCGGGCCGCCGCCGCGCTGCTGGCGCAGTACCAGCGGGAGTCCGGCCGGGCCGCGAGCGCCGACCCGGGCGACTGGTACCGGGCGGTGGCCCGGTACGGCGGCAGCGACGAGAGCCCGTTCGCGGACCGGGTGTTCGACACCCTGCGCACCGGCGCCGAACGCACCACCGCCGACGGCCGGCACGTCCGGCTGGCCGGCGCCCCCGCCCTGCGGGTCGACCGCCCGGCCCGCCCGGCGCCCCGCTCCGGCGACGCCGCCGCCGACTGCCCGGCCGGGCTGGACTGCGAGCCGCGCCCGGCCGCGTACGCGCTGACCGACCCCGCGGACCCTTCCTCGTACGGCAACTACACCAAGGCGAACCGCCCGGACGACGGCCAGCGGATCCAGTACGTCGTGCTGCACGACACCGAGGGCGGCTACGACGGCTCGCTCGCCACCTTCCGCAACCCGAAGAGCCAGGCCAGCGCGCACTACCTGGTGCGCTCCTCGGACGGGCACGTCGCCCAGCTGGTGAGCAACCGGGACGTGGCCTGGCACGCGGGCAACAAGACCTTCAACATGCACGGCATCGGCATCGAGCACGAGGGCTACGCCTTCCCCAAGGACCGGCCGACCTGGTACTCGGAGCAGCTGTACCGGTCCTCCGCCGCGCTGGTGCGCCACCTGGCCGCGCGCTACGGCATCCCGCTGGACCGGGAGCACGTCCTCGGGCACGACGACGTGCCGGGCCCGGTGCAGGCGAACGTGGCCGGCATGCACTGGGACCCGGGCACCTTCTGGGACTGGGCGCACTACCTCGACCTGCTGGGCGCCCCGCTGCCCGCGCACACCGGGCCGCCCGCGGTCGGCGCGGTGATCACCGTCGCCCCCGCGTTCGACACCAACCGCCCCGCGGTGAACGGCACTCCGGACCGGCCGGAGAACTTCGTCCCGCTGCACACCGGCCCGTCCGCCGACGCCCCGCTGCTGAACGGCGGCACCCGGGACGCCGCCGACTGGCGCGACAAGGCCGTCACCGGCACCCACTACGTGGTCGCGGACACCGCCGACGGCTGGACGGCGATCTGGTACGACGGGCAGAAGGCGTGGTTCGCCGACCCCGCCGGATCGGTCAGCGCCCCCGACACCCGCTCCGGCCGGACGGTGCTCACCCCGCGCCCCGGCGCGGCCTCGGTCCCGGTGTACGGCCGCGCCTACCCGGAGGCCGCGGCCTACCGGGGCCACCCGTCGATCCCGGTCCAGCAGGTGGTGCCGCTGTCGGCGACCGTCCCGGCCGGGCAGGCGTACCCGGCCGCGGACGCCGAACCGGTGCGGGGCGACTTCTACTACGCGCGGAACATCAATGGCGACGCCCCGGAGGACCGCACCCTGGTGGTCGGCTGCGACACCTACTACCCGATCCGCTACGGCCACCGGCTGGCCTACCTCAAGTCGACCGACGTGCAGGGCGGTTCGGCGGCCCCGGCCTGCCCCGGAAACTGAGCTGCCGCCCGGCCGGGCGACCGCGTAGGGTCCGCCGCATGACGACGAACTGGGCCGGGGTCCGGGCCCGGCTGGCCGCCCTCCGGCCGTACCGCGGGCGGGCGTTCGGCTCCGGACGGCACCGCTTCACCCTGGCCGCCCCGCTGACCGAATACCAACTCGCGCGGGCCGAAGAGCAGTTGCGGATCACCCTGCCCGCCGAGTACCGCACCTTCCTGGCCGAGGTCGGCGCGGGCGGCGCCGGCCCGTACTACGGCCTGTTCCCGCTGACCGACTCCCCGGACGGCTGGGGCTGGCCGGGGCAGTACGACGGGCCGGGGGACCTGGCGGCGGAGTTCCTCTCGGTGGCGGAACGCGCCCGGCTGGACGCGGAGTTCACCGCCCGCGAGCCACGGGAGGAGGACTTCCCCGACCCGGAGGCCCACCTGGCCGCGTTCCGGGTCTGGGACGACGAGTGGGGGGCGCTGCGCCGCCGGATGACGGCGGGCTCGGTGCAGATCGGCGAGCAGGGCTGCGGCTACTCGTCCTGGCTGGTGGTCTCCGGCCCGCACCGGGGCAGCGTCTGGGACGACGCGTTCGCCGCGGACGGGCTGATGGCGCAGCAGGCCCCGGACTTCCGCACCTGGTACCTGGAGTGGCTGGCCCGCGCCGAGGTCGAGTCCCGCGGGCGGCGCTGAGCGGCAGGCGCTACTTCCGGCGCAGCGCCTTGCGGGTGTTGCGCACCCGGCGGTGCAGGCGCTGGACGTTCGCCAGGGTGTGCACCCGACCGGCCACGGTGAGGCGGTACTTGAGGCGCAGGAAGCGCGGCAGGGCGTCGATCCGGTCGTCCCCGATGGCGCTGACCAGCCGGGTGACGTGCCGGTGGTAGGCGTACCGGTAGTCGTGGTCGCCGTCGGGGATCGTCCAGAAGAACATCGGGATCTCCTCGACCAGGGTGTTGTGGTCGTAGGCCCGCAGGTGCTCGCGGAAGACGGGCTCGGGCCGGTCGAGCAGCCAGCCGCGGACGAGTTCGATGGAGCGGACCCGGTCGGCCAGGCCGCGCGGGTCGGTGCGGCGCTGGGTGATCGAGCTGTCGCCGTCCTCGCGGATCCGCCAGTGGTAGACCGGCTCGGACAGCACGTCGACGCGCTCCGCCAGGAAGTGGTGCGGGACGCTGACCGGGGCGTCCTCGTAGAGCATGCCCTCGGGGTAGTCCAGGCCGGCCGCGGCGTAGAAGGAGCGCCGGTAGACCTTGTTCCAGGCGGTGCGGTCGGTGACCAGCGCGGGCAGTTCGCTGACGTGGGTGCGCAGCCGGGTCTCGGCGAACGGGCGGACGTGCACGTGCGAGGGTTCCAGCCCGGCGGTGCGCAGCCGCAGGACGTTGCCGGTGGCGAAGTCCGAGCCGGTGCCGTCCAGGGTGTCGACCATCAGCCGGTAGGCGTGCGGCGGCACCACGTCGTCGCTGTCGACGAAGGCCAGGTACTCGGTGCCGGGGGCGAGGTGGCGCACGCCGGTGTTGCGGGCCGCGCCGAGGCCCTGGTTCTCCTGCCGGACCAGCCGGAAGCGGGGGTCGATCGCGGCGTACCGCTCGGCGATGGCCGCGCTGCCGTCGGTGGAGCCGTCGTCGACCATGACGCACTCCAGGTCGGTGAACGCCTGGGCGGCGATCGACTCCAGGCAGGCGGCGAGGTAGCGCTCGACGTTGTACACCGGGACGACGACGGAGAGACGGGGTGCCATCGGCTGCGCGGGCCTTTCGGGCTGGGCGCCCGAATAGGCGGGCGGAAATGCCGCCGGGCGCGGACGCGCGCAGCATATCCGGCCTGAACGACCTTGCAGGGAACGGAAGATGGAAAGAAAGTAGCGGAGTTCCGTCCTCCGAATTCCGGTGGGCGCCGGCCGCGGGAAAAGGGCGCCGCGGCGGGCTCCGGGAACGACCGAGCGCCGCTGCCCACCCCCGTGGGGCAACGGCGCCCGAGCTTCCGGACACCGATCCTGCCGACCGGCTCCACGGTGTGTCAACTATCGTGGATTCCTCCGCCACGATCCGGGCCCCCTGGTGATCGTCCACCACGTTTCCGCCACGATTCCGCCAACGATCGTGCAGAAAGGGCTGGACGGAGGATACGCCCGGGGGTAAGGACCCTCTATGATCCGGCACATGCCCCAGGACTCATCCCGCGCCGAAGCCCCGGACTTCGCCAGCCGCTTCCGGCGCCTGATAGCGGTGATCTACCCCAAGGACCTCGGCCGCCCCTGGCGGGACACCGAAATCGCCGAAGGCACCGGCCTGAGCGGCACGTACATCGGCAACCTCCGCAAGGGAACCCAGAAACCGAGCCTGGAGAACGCCGTCCGGATCGCGAAGTTCTTCGGCGTCCCGCTGGACTACTTCTCCGATTCCGGGACCGCCCACGCCGTGGAGCAGGACCTGCGCAAGATCGAGGCCCTGCGGGACGCCCGGGTCGAGCGGATCGCGATGCGCGCGGCCGGGCTGCCCCCCGAGATGCAGGACGCCGCACTCACTATTGTGGAGCAGTTGCGGCGGGCCGTGGGCCTGACCGACGGGCAGCCGGACGAGGCCGGCCCGGTGACGTGACGGAGCGCCAGCAGGTGCCGCTGGGACACTGGCGGCTACCGGAAGGGGTCGACGTGCGGGGTGTGGGGAGCGGACTGGGGCGGACCCGCCGGAGGATGCGGGCGGTCGCGCGCGACCTGCGCCTGCCACCGCTGAGCACCGTCGAGGAACTGTGCGACGCGGTCTCCGCGCACCTGGACCGGCCGATCCGGATCGCCCCGCGCCGGATGCGGGTCGGCGAGCCCTCCGGCTTCGTCGAACGCCTCCCCGCCGAGGACGTCGTCCACGTCGAGCAGGAGACCTCCGGACTGCACCGGGCGCACATCGTCTGCCACGAGCTCGCCCACCTGCTCTGCGGCCACCTGAGCGCGCCCGCGCCCCCCGGGCAGGACGCCGAACTCGTCGAACTGCCCACCATCGACCCGGACATGGTCCGGCTGGTGCTCGGCCGCTCGCACTACGACGACGCCGCCGAAGAGGAGGCCGAGGTCCTCGGCGCCGAGTTGATGCGCCTGCTGGTCCTCGCCCCCGGCGCCGGCACCACCTCCCAGCTCGCCCCCGCGCTGGAGCACCGCAAGGGACAGCATGTCTGAACTGCCGTACGACCTGGTCTACCTGGGCATCGGCAGCGCCGCCTGGCTGGTCGCCGCGCTGAAGCTCAGGGCCTGGCGGCGCGACCCGTCCTTCGGCCTGCTGGTGGTCGCCCTGGCCGTCGCCTCCCCGGCCACCGCCTTCCTGCTCGCCTCCCCGCTGCTGTACCGGACGGTCGGCCGCCTCACCGGCGTCGGGAACCTCGCCACTCTGTTCGTCTACCTCGGCATCGTCGGCTTCTCGGCCGCCGCCGTGGTCCTCGCCCTGGTCTGGACCCCGCCCGAGGAGCGCGCCGGCACCCAGGTCTGGGCCCCGCTGGACGACCGGCTGCGGCAGCGGGTGCGCCGCCGCACCGCCGTCTTCGCCGCCCTCGTCCCCGTCCTCGCCGCCCTGTTCCTGGCCGGCGGCCCGTACCGGCCGGAGACCCCGCTCACCTTCGACACCACCTTCGCCCCGCGCACCGCCACCGCCCTGTTCCTGATGCTCTACCAGGGCCTGTTCGCCTACGCGCTGGTCGACATCGGCCGGGTCTGCCTCGGCCACGCCGCCCGGCTCCCCGACGGCTGGCTGCGCCGCGGCATCCGGCTGATCGCCCTCGGCGCGCTCACCGCCTGCGGCTACGTGCTGTGCAAGATCGCCGCCATCGCCCTCGCCCACGCGGGCGTCGACGGCGCCGAATGGCTCAGCACCGCCCTCGGCCCGGCCTTCGCCGCCCTCGGCGCGATCGGCATCACCTGCGGCTTCGCCGGACCGGCCGGCGCCGCCTGGGCCGTCCGCCGCCGCGACTTCCGCGCGCTGCGCCCGCTCTGGGACCTGGTCTACCGGGCCGACCGCCGCCTCGCCCTGGAGGGCCCGCCCTCCCCCGCCTGGCGCGAACGCATCGCCCTGCGCGACCTCGAATGGCGCACCACCCGGCGCGGGCTGGAGATCCGGGACGGCCAGCTGACCCTCCGGCCGTTCGTCGACCCCGCCGCCGTGCACGCCGCCGAACGCCTGGCCGGCCGCGCCTCGCTCGCCCCCGGCCACCGGGACGCCCTGGTCGTCGCCGCCGCGCTGCGCTCCGCCGTCACCGCCCTCGGCACCGGCGCGGTGCCCCGCCCGCGCGAGGAACAGGCCGCCCTGCCCGGCCTGGACACCGCCCCCGCCGAGGAGCGCGCCCACCTCGTCCTGGTCGCCGCCTACCTGCGCTCCCCACTGCTGGAACGGGCCCTGGAACCCCTCGCGTGAACCCCCCGCCACCCCGGGACGCCTTCGCCGCACTCGTCCTGCACCGCCGCCCGCAACGCGCCCGGGTCGGCCTCTCGCTCGGCTTCGTCCGCACCTTCGCCGTCCCCGAGATCGCCGAAGTCCTGTCCGGCACCGGCAAGTTGGCCGCCACTCCGAAAGCCCGCGCGAAGGCCACCGGCGCGATGATGTTCGCCCTGATCGGCCACGGCGTCGAGAGCCCCGCCGGGCGGGAGATCGTCGCCGAACTCGCCGCGATGCACCGGATCCCCGGCGTGGACGAGGAGCTGATGCGCTACGTGCTGGCCTGCTTCACCGTCTGCCCGGTCGAGTTCGCGGCGGGCACCCCCGCCGAACGCGAAGCGGCCGCCGCCTTCGCCACCGACCTCGCCGCCGCCCTCCGCCTCCCGCCGCCGCCCGGGCCCACCCTGGCCGAGACCGCCGCCTGGATGCGGGAGTTCGAGACCGCCAGGTTCGCCCCCAGCGAGGCCGGCCGCGCCCTCTGGCACGCCGTCGCCCCGCTCTTCGCCGCCCGCCTCCCCGGCCCCCTCGCCCGGCACGCCCCCGCCTTCGCCGCCGCCCTGCTCGACGCCCCCCTCCGCGACGCCTTCACCCTCCCCCGCCCGCCCCTCCCCCTCCGCGCGGCGGCCCGCCTCGCCTTCCACCTCACGCACTGAAGAGAGCCCCACCAGGGGCTCGGCAGTACGCGCGTTCAGGGGCTCGGGGAACGGCGAGGCCGTGGCTGCTGACGGTTGACTGCCGTTGGGTGCCGCCGCTTCGGGTTCTGTTTACGGCACGCAGCAGCACGGACACTCCGATGGGCTCCGGCCGTCAGCAGCATCGACCCGCCGTTCCCCGGGCCCCTGATGGTGCATGCCCGTCTGCCGACAGTTCCCCGGGCCCCTGATTTCGCCTACCGCCGGCCGTGCACCCGGCGGTGGCTCCAGGCGAGCAGGCCGAGCAGGATCAGGCCGGACAGGACCAGGCTGGTGCCAGTGGCCCAGCCCGCGAGCGGCAGGGAGGGGACGGCCGCGGCGACGACGCCCGCGGCGATCAGGCCGAGTCCGGCGAGGACCGAGCCCGCGATCCGCCAGCCGGAGGCGACGCTGGCCTCGACGCCCTGCATGGCCTTGGCCCGTACCGGTTCCACGAAGCGGGCGAAGGCCGGTACCGCGCGGGCGACGAGCACCATGCCGGCCAGCAGCAGGAGCATGCCGGGGCCGGGCAGGACCAGCAGCACCACGCCCACCACGATGAGCGCCGTCCCGGCCACGCCGAAGGCCACCCGGGCCACGGGGTGGACCGCGGTCGGGTCCGCCTCGAATCCCGGTCGCTGCTGCTCGTTCATCCGTCCACCCTAACCGGACGGCCCGCGGTTCCCGGAGGCCCGACACCGGGGGGCCGGCAGTGCCGATGTCTCCCACCGCGCCGCCGGCCCCGCCGGGGGCGTCACATGCCGTTCTTCCGGATCGGGGTGTACGCGGCCAGCTTGGAGATCGGTTCCTGGTGCGAGATGCAGCCCCTGCTGCCGCAGTCCTCCAGGATGATCGCCTGGGTGTGCGCCGCGTCCGCCCAGCCGCCGAACAGCACCACGTGCTGCTCCTTGCTGTTGTCGACCACCAGCGCGTCGCCCGGCTGGAGGTCGCTGCGGGCGATGTGGTGCGCGATGCCCGCCTTCTCGCTGATCAGCGGTCCGGTGGTGGTGCCGGGGCCGGGCAGGCCCCAGGCGGCGGAGACGAAGCCGGAGCAGTCGACCCGGTAGCCGTTGGTGACGGCGCCCTGGCTGTAGCCGAGCTTGCGCTGGACCCGCTCCATCGCCCGTTCGACCATCGCCTTGCGCTCGTCCGACACCCCGTCCAGCTTGGGCTGGGCCTGGACGCCGCCGCCCTCGCCGTTGCGCGGGTGCCGGTGGTCGGACCAGGCGTCCCAGCTGTTGCCGTTGACGATCTTGGTCTTCCAGTCGCCGGTCGAGCGGTCCTTGATCTTGGGGCCGTCGTGCTTGCCGCCCGGCCCGCTGACGATGCCCGTCCCGTCGTTGCCGCTGGTGTCGGTGCCGCCGGTGTGCGGCGAGGAGGGCTGCGCGGCGTGACCGCCACCACCACCGCCGGTGCCCCCGCCACCACCGCCACCGCCCGCGCTGTCGATCCCGGTGCCGGGCGACTTCGGCGCGGGGGGCTTGGGCTGCTCGGAGTGCTTGCGCTTGAGGTCCTCGGCGATCTTCCGCTCGACGTCCTCGTACGCGGCGAGCATCTGCTTGATCTTCGCCGCGTCCTCGCCCAACTCCTTGGTGAGCTTCTCCTTCGCCTTCGTCAGCTCCTCGGCCCGGGCGTGGATCTCCCGGACCCTCCCGGTCACCTCCTCCAGGACCTTCGCCGCTCCGAAGATCCCCAGGATGCCGCCCGAGAAGACGTCGGTGACGGCCGCCTTGGCGATGGTCGCCTTGATGTGGCCGATCTTGCCGGTCATCTCTTCCATGCGCTGGTTGACCTGCTCGAAGTCCCGTTGGATCTTCAGCAGTTCGCCCACCTGGAAACCGAACTGGTCCCCCGCCATCGCGGTGTTCCCCCCTACTTCTATCTCGTCACCCCGACCGGGAAGTGCTACAGGACGTTGGCGAGCTGCTTGACCGAGCCGCTCAGCTGTCCCAGTTCGTCCGCCACGGTGTTCAGTTCGCGGACCCGGCCCTGGGCGTGCGCGATGAAGGCGTCCGCCGCGGCGCCGTGCCAGGTCATCGAGCCGAGCACGGCGTTGACGTCGCGGCCGAGGCCGTCGACCTGCTTGCCGAGTTCGGCCAGCTCCTCGGCGATCTTGTTCAGTTCCGCGTCGGCGTCGCCGAACATCTTGCCGAGCGCCCAGTGCGCGATCTCGGCCGGCGCCATGACGATGTCCTCGCCGACCTGGACCACGTCGCCGGCGAGGTGCTTGATGTCGCCCCACAGACCCATGACCGTCCCCCTGTCCCCCGCGTACTCCCCGAAAATCCGTTCCCCCCAGGCTAGTCAGTACGGCGCCCGGATGAAATGGGCGGGTCCGGCCCCGGGAGCCCCGTCCGGGCTGTTCGCGGTCCGCCCGCCCCGCCTGTGACACTGGGGGGGCTCGAAACCGACAAAAACCGAGGTGCGCCCCGGCCCCGGCCTTATGCAATCTAGAGGGATGCCCGCAGTGAGTTCTCCCGTCGCCCCGCAGCCCGCCCCCACCTTCGCGGAGCTGGCCGCCCGGCTTCCCGGCGTGATGCTGCGCGACGCGCAGCGGCTCGGCCGCCGTCTGGAGGGCACCCGCAAGGTCAGGTCGGCCGAGGGCCGGCAGAAGGTCCTGGCCGAGCTGGCGTCCGACTTCGACCGTTCCGAGGCCCGGGTGGCGTCCCGGCGGGCGGCGGTGCCGGTGATCCGGTACCCGCAGGAGCTGCCGGTCGCGCAGAAGAAGGACGAGATCCTGGCCGCCGTCCGCGACCACCAGGTGGTGATCGTGGCGGGCGAGACCGGCTCCGGCAAGACCACCCAGATCCCGAAGATCTGCCTGGAGCTGGGCCGCGGCGTCCAGGGCCTGATCGGCCACACCCAGCCGCGCCGGATCGCCGCCCGCACGGTGGCCGAGCGGGTCGCCGAGGAGCTGGACACCCCGCTGGGCGAGGCGGTCGGCTGGAAGGTCCGGTTCACCGACCAGGCCGGCCAGGACACCCTGGTGAAGCTGATGACGGACGGCATCCTGCTGGCCGAGATCCAGACCGACCGGGACCTGCGCCAGTACGACACCCTGATCATCGACGAGGCGCACGAGCGCAGCCTGAACATCGACTTCCTGCTCGGCTACCTCAAGCAGTTGCTGCCCCGCCGCCCCGACCTCAAGGTGGTCATCACCTCCGCGACCATCGACCCGGAGCGGTTCGCCGCGCACTTCGACGACGCGCCGATCATCGAGGTCTCCGGCCGCACCTACCCGGTGGAGGTCCGCTACCGCCCGCTGATCGAGTCCGCCGAGGACCCGGCCCTCGACGACGACGCGGACGGCAACGACCGGGACCGCGACCGGGACCAGATCCAGGGCATCTGCGAGGCCGTCGAGGAGCTGCAGGCGGAGGGCCCGGGCGACATCCTGGTGTTCCTCTCCGGCGAGCGCGAGATCCGCGACACCGCCGACGCGCTGACCAAGCTGAAACTGAAGTCCACCGAGGTCCTCCCCCTCTACGCCCGGCTCTCCTCGGCCGAGCAGCACCGGGTGTTCCAGCGCTCCTCGCAGCGCCGGGTGGTGCTGGCCACCAACGTCGCCGAGACCTCGCTGACCGTCCCCGGCATCAAGTACGTGATCGACCCGGGCACCGCCCGGATCTCCCGCTACAGCCACCGCACCAAGGTGCAGCGGCTCCCGATCGAGGCCGTCTCGCAGGCCAGCGCCAACCAGCGCAAGGGCCGCTGCGGCCGCACCTCGGACGGCATCTGCATCCGGCTGTACTCGGAGGAGGACTTCCTCTCCCGGCCGGAGTTCACCGACGCCGAGATCCTGCGCACCAACCTGGCCTCGGTGATCCTGCAGATGACGGCGGCGGGCCTGGGCGACATCGCGGCCTTCCCGTTCCTCGACCCGCCGGACTCCCGGAACATCAAGGACGGCGTCAACCTGCTGCACGAGCTGGGCGCCCTCGACCCGGAGGAGAAGGACCACCGCAAGCGGCTGACCGAGCTGGGCCGCAAGCTCGCCCAGCTCCCGGTGGACCCGCGGATGGCCCGGATGGTGCTGGAGGCCGACCGGCTCGGCTGCGTCCGGGACGTGATGGTGATCGCGGCCGCGCTCTCCATCCAGGACCCGCGCGAGCGCCCGGCCGAGAAGCGCCAGGCCGCCGACGACCGGCACCGCCGCTTCCAGTCGGAGACCTCCGACTTCCTGTCCTACCTGTCGATCTGGCGCTACGTGCGGGAGCAGCAGAAGGAGCTGTCCTCCTCGGCGTTCCGCCGGATGTGCAAGTCCGAGTTCCTCAACTACCTGCGGATACGGGAGTGGCAGGACGTCTACGTCCAGCTGCGCACCATCGCCAAGCAGCTCGGCGTGACGATCGACGAGGACCCGACGAGGGCCGACGGCCAGGAAGGTGAGCCGGACGCGGACCGGATCCACCAGGCGCTGCTGTCGGGCCTGCTCTCCCACCTGGGCCTGTTCGACGTGGAGAAGCGCGAGTACGCGGGCGCCCGCGGCGCCCGGTTCGCGGTGTTCCCGGGTTCGGGCCTGTTCAAGAAGCCGCCGCGCTGGGTGATGTCGGCCGAGCTGGTGGAGACCTCCCGGCTGTGGGCGCGGATCAACGCGAAGATCGAGCCGGAGTGGGTGGAGCCGCTGGCGGCGCACCTGATCAAGCGCACGTACAGCGAGCCGCACTGGGAGAAGAAGGCCGGCGCGGTGCTGGCGTACGAGCGGGTCACCCTGTACGGGCTGCCGATCGTCGCCCAGCGCAAGGTCAACTACGGCCGGATCGACCCGGAGCTGTGCCGGGAGCTGTTCATCCGGACCGCGCTGGTGGAGGGCGACTGGGAGACCCACCACCGGTTCTTCGCGGAGAACCGCAAGCTGCTCGACGAGGTCGAGGAGCTGGAGAACCGGGCCCGCCGCCGGGACATCCTGGTGGACGACCAGACCCTGTTCGACTTCTACGACGCCCGGCTGCCCGAGGACGTGGTCTCCGGGCGGCACTTCGACGCCTGGTGGAAGAAGACCCGCCGCGAGCAGCCCGACCTGCTCAACTTCGAGAAGTCGATGCTGATCAACGACTCGGCGGACGGCGTCACCGAGGCCGACTACCCGGACTTCTGGCAGCAGGGCAAGCTGCGCTTCCCGCTGACGTACCAGTTCGAGCCGGGCAGCGACGCGGACGGCGTGACGGTGCACATCCCGCTGGCGGTGCTCAACCAGGTGGTGTCGGAGGGCTTCGACTGGCAGATCCCGGGCCTGCGCGCCGAGCTGGTGACGGCCTGGATCCGCTCGCTGCCGAAGGCGGTGCGCCGCAACTTCGTCCCGGCGCCGGACTACGCCCGGGCGGCGATGCGCGAACTGACCGACCGGCAGGAGCCGTTGCTGCCGACGCTGGAGCGGGTGCTGCACCGGATGTCGGGCCTGCCGATCCCGCCGGAGGCGTGGGACGAGGAGCGGATCCCGGACCACCTGAAGGTGACCTTCCGGGTGGTGGACGGCAAGCGGAAGCTCGCCGAGTCCAAGGACCTGGAGGAGCTGCGCCTGAAGCTGCAGCCGAAGCTGTCGGCGACGCTCTCCAGCGCCGCGTCCGGCCGCGGCATCGAGCGCACCGGCCTGTCCGCCTGGCCGGACGACCTGCCGGTGCTGCAGCGCACCTTCGAGCAGCGCTCCAAGGGCCACTCGCTGCGCGCCTACCCGGCGCTGGTGGACGAGGGCGGCTCGGTCGGCATCAAGCTGTTCGACACCCCGGAGGCCCAGCAGCGGGCGATGTGGGCGGGCACCCGCCGGCTGCTGATGCTGCGGGTCAACTCCCCGGCCAAGTCGATCCAGGGCCGGCTGGGCAACCAGGCGAAGCTGGCCCTGTCGTACAACCCGCACGGCTCGGTCCCGGCCCTGTTCGAGGACGTGGTGGCGGCGGCGACGGACCGGCTGATGACGCTGAACGGCGGGGTGGTCTGGGACGCGGAGGCGTTCGACGCGCTGTACGACAAGGTCCGGGCGGACCTGTACGAGCTGTCGGCGGACACCACGCTGAAGACGGCGTCGGTGCTGATCGCCTTCCACAAGGCGTCCACCCGGTTGAAGTCGGTCTCCAGCCCGGTGCTGCTGTCCGCGGTGAACGACGTCCGACTGCACCTGGCCTCGCTGGTGCACCCGGGCTTCGTGGCCGACACCGGCTGGCAGCGGCTGGGCGACCTGAAGCGCTACCTGCTGGCGGTGGACCGCCGGTTGGAGGCGCTGCCCAACCACCCGCAGCGCGACCTGCAGAACCTGGTGAAGGTGCAGGCGGTGCAGCAGGCGTACGGGGAGCTGCTGGCGAGGGTGCCGGCGGGCCGGGAGCCGTCGGCGGAGGTGCGGTCGATCCGCTGGATGATCGAGGAGCTGCGGGTGAGTTTCTTCGCCCAGGGCCTGGGGACGCCGAGTCCGGTGTCGGAGAAGCGGATCCTCAAGGCGATGGAGGCCGCGGCGGCCACCCTCTGAGGGCCTGGTCGGGCCGGTTCCGGGGTGCTCCGGAGCCGGTTCGACCTGGGGGGTCGCGATGCAGTACAGTCTGTCTTGTTCGCAGGCGAGAGCAGGCGGGCAAGGATCAGAACACTGGTCCCGTGGAGCAGTTGGTTAGCTCGCCACCCTGTCAAGGTGGAGGTCGCGGGTTCAAGTCCCGTCGGGATCGCAGTAGCGTAAGGCCCGGAACCCCCAAGGTTCCGGGCCTTATCGCATTTCCGGAGCGCCCCGCAAGATAACGCGGCTGTGATCACCGTCACTGAACACGTCTTGAGACACGACTTCGGGAGCATCTCCACAAAGCGCCCTGATTTAATATGTAAAATTGTACTGCCATTCCCAGTAATGCCCCCCTCCCCCAGCCATCCCAAAGGGAATCGCGTGCTCCGCCCCGGACCGCCCTCCCGGGCGCCACGGGCGGCCTTCCCCGGACATGCCGGAGGGCCGCCCCCTCCGACCCGGCGGAGTCGGAGGAAGCGGCCCTCAAGCCGTCGGCGGCGCCCCGACCCGGCGGAGTCGGGGGGCTGCCCGGGAAGTACGGGGAATCAGACCTCGGTGCGCTGGGCCGGAATACCGGCCAGCAGGGCGCGCACCTCCGCCTCGCGGTAGCGGCGGTGGCCGCCGAGGGTCCGGATCGACGTGAGCTTGCCGGCCTTGGCCCAGCGGGTCACCGTCTTCGGATCCACGCGGAACATGGTGGCGACCTCTGCCGGCGTCAGCAGGGGCTCGGCGTCAGGGGTACGAGCGGTCATGAGCGGCCTCCTCGGGAGAACCGAACCAGGGCGGTTCTATCCTTCAAATTCTGCACCTTGGCCCGTGATGCCCGAAATGGCACGGACGGGCCGAGTCGGTTATAGGACGAACGGCTTGTCCTGGTGTCTACAACTACACCATCCGTCCAGCCCCATCGGCCATACCGCCAAAATTGACCCCTCACGGGTTCAAGAGCGACGGAAGGCCCCGGACCATCCCATAGCGGACAGTCACGCAGTGGTGACGTCCGGTCACGTTGCGACACGCCTGTGCGCGCTTGGGCTGGTTGTCCCATTTTGGCATATAGGTCTGAGTTCGCGTCAACGGTGAGTAGTATCACGTTCCATGGGGATTGACCCGATCCGGGACCATGGTCCCGGAAACCACGCCAATGGTATGGACCATCCTCCCCCCTGACCCGCTCCTTCGACCAGTGCCAATTTTCTGACGCCCCATCATCCCCTCCGCGTTTCACCCCGGCCGGTTCAGGACGCCTGCCGCAGCGCCAGCACCCGCCGCCAGCGCGCCGTCAGCCCCTCGTAGGCCCGCAGCGCCCCGTCGGTGTCCCCGGCCCGCAAGGCGCCCAGCCCGTCCGCCAGTTCGCCCACCGAGCGCTCCCCGGCCAGCCCGCGCGGCCCCAGCAGCCTGGCCAGGCCGCCGTAGTCCAGCTCCACCAGCGAGCGCGGGTGGAACTCCTCCAGCCACCGCCCGACCTCCTCCGCGCCGGCCCCCAGCGGCCCGCCCGGTGCCCGCTCCCGCAGCACCCGGTAGGCCCGGGCCACCCGGCGGCGGGCCTGCACCATCGGCGTCAGGTAGAACAGCGCGGCCGGTTCCGGCCGCTCGCCCTCCCCGGACGACCCGTACTCGCCCTCCGGCACGTGCTGCCGGTCCTCCTCGCCGAACGGCAGGAACCAGCGCAGCGGCACCTCCCAGCGGCTGGAGGCGATCCACGGCCGGGCGTCGGGGTGCTCCTGCTGCCAGCGCTCCCGGTCCGCCTCCCCGGCGGCCCGCAGGGCCGGCGGCAGCACCGTGTCCAGCAGGTGCGCGGGCAGCGTCCGCTGCAGCTCCTGCAGGGCCAGCCAGCCCCGCAGCCGGGTCGTCCAGGGGCACACGTAGGTCACCCCGTCCAGCACCCGCACGTACGCCCGCTCGTCCTCCTGCTCGGGCAGCGGACGGGGCGTCAGGGCCGCCAGCGCGGCCAGCGCGGCCCGCTGCTCGGCCAGCGCCGCCGCGGTGACCGGCTGCCCCGGCCCCAGGGCGTCCGGGCCGTGCGCGGCCGCGTACGCCTGCCAGCGGGCGCGCTCGGGCTCGGGGAAGGCGGCCAGCGGCTCGTAGACCCGCAGCTGCGCGGTGTACGGAGGAAGCACGGTCGTGCGCCAGGCGGTCACGCTCCGCATCGTCGCACGCGCCCCCCACAGCCGTCAGGGTGTCGGGCGGACGGCTTCGGTCGTCGTGCTCGGGGGGCCTCCGAGGGGCAGATTCGAAGGCGACCCCGGCACTAGGCTTCGACCAGACGCCCGCACCACCGCCGCGGGCCATCCCTACTGGAGTCACCACAGTGACCGACGTACACACCACGCACCCCGCACCAGGCGTGCTGGGCCGAGTCTTCGGCACCGGCCGGGAGGGGGACGGGCACGAGCAGGTCGTGCTCTGCCACGACCGCTCCTCCGGCCTCAAGGCGATCATCGCCATCCACTCCACCGCCCTCGGCCCGGCCCTGGGCGGCACCCGCTTCTTCCCGTACGGGACGGAGGAGGAGGCGCTGCAGGACGCGCTGAACCTCTCCCGCGGGATGAGCTACAAGAACGCCCTCGCCGGGCTCGACCTCGGCGGCGGCAAGGCCGTCATCATCGGCGACCCGAACCGGGACAAGAACGAGGCGATGCTGCGCGCCTACGGGCGCTTCGTGGAGTCGCTGCGCGGCCGCTACGTGACCGCCTGCGACGTCGGCACCTACGTCCGGGACATGGACGTGGTGGCCCGCGAGACCTCCTTCGTGACCGGCCGTTCGCCCGAGCACGGCGGCGCCGGCGACTCCTCCGTCCTGACCGCCTTCGGCGTCTTCCAGGGCATGCGCGCCTCCGCGCAGGCCCGCTGGGGCCAGCCCACCCTGCGCGGGAAGCGGGTCGGCGTGGCGGGCGTCGGCAAGGTCGGCCACCACCTGGTCGACCACCTGGTCGCGGACGGCGCCGAGGTGGTCGTCACGGACGTCTCCGAGGCGGCCGTGAACCGGGTCCGGGCCGCCCACCCGGAGGTCGCGGTGGTGGCCGACACCGCCGCCCTGCTGGCCTCCGCGCTGGACGTCTACGCCCCGTGCGCGCTCGGCGGCGCGCTCACCGACGACACCGTCGGGGCGCTCGGCGCGGCCGGCACCGCGGTGGTCTGCGGCGCGGCCAACAACCAGCTCGCCCACCCGGGCGTGGAGAAGGACCTCGCCGACCGCGGCGTCCTCTACGCGCCCGACTACCTGGTGAACTCCGGCGGCGTGATCCAGGTCGCCGACGAGATCGAGGGCTTCAACTTCGACCGGGCCAAGAACAAGGCTGCCGGGATCTTCGACACCACGCTGGAGATCTTCACCCGGGCCGCCTCCGACGGCGTCCCCCCGGCGGTGGCCGCCGACCGGCTCGCCGAGAAGCGGATGCGCGAGATCGGCGCGCTCCGCTCGGTGCTGCTCCCGGCGGCCCGCCGGAGCTGACCGCGACCGCCCGCGGCGCGCGGGGCCGGCACCGCCCGGCCCCGCGCATCACGATGTGGAACCGGATTCTCAGTCCGTCCCCCGATCGGGCGATACCGCGCCCCCTTCGGGGGATAATCTCCGTAGGAACGACGGGTCCGGCCACGTGCCGGACAGCCTGCGAAAGCCCCGTAATTCCCCTCTGACCTGGGCGGACCTGGTTCGGGGGGGCTCGGGTGCGCGCCACGTCACACCGGCGACGTACCGTCCGGCGGCGGAAACAGGTACCGTTAATGCTCCAAGGGACGGTTTCCCACTTCGGGCAGGCCGGACCTGATCATCAACACGTGTCAGACTCGGGGCCGTGAGCCCCACCGTTGAGGGGGTCGACCCATGGGGCGCGGCCGGGCCAAGGCCAAGCAGACGAAGGTCGCCCGCGAGCTGAAGTACAACAGCGGCGGGTTCGACGCTAACCGTCTGTCTCACGAGCTGGGTGTATCTCCGTCCACCGCGATCGAGCCTGAGCCGATCGAGGACGACGACGAAGAGGACGACCCTTACGCGGCGTACGCGGACAGGTACAACGACGACGACGATGACGACGAGGACACCCCTCCGGCTCGTCGCCGCGCCTGACGTTCTCCGGCCGGTCCGAGCGCTCCCCGTGAGCGCCGGGCCGGTTTTCGGCGTCCCCGACCGTCGGTCGTCGCCCCCGGTGAACGAGTGGGCCCCGCCGCAGCGCGACGGGGCCCCTCGCCGTGCCTCGGATCAGAACGCCTCGTAGGCGTTGTACAGCGCGGCGCCGCCGTCGTGCTCGTCGGTGCGCTCGACCACGTCGCCCAGCAGCCAGGCCTCCACGTCGCGGTCCTCCAGGACGGCGAGGACGGTGTCGACCGACTCCGGCGGGACGACGGCGACCATGCCGACGCCCATGTTCAGGGTCTTCTCGATCTCCAGGGTCTGCATCGCGCCGACCCTGGCGACGGTGCGGAACACCGGCAGCGGCGACCAGGTGCCGCGGTCCAGTCGGGCGTGCAGGCCGTCCGGGATGACCCGGGCCAGGTTGGCGGCCAGGCCGCCGCCGGTGACGTGCGAGAAGGCGTGGACCTCGGTGGCCCGGGCCAGCGCCAGGCAGTCCAGCGAGTAGATCCGGGTGGGCTCCAGCAGCTCCTCGCCGAGGGTGCGGCCGAACTCCTCGACCCGGCGGTCCAGCGACCAGCCGGCCTGGTTCAGCAGCACGTGCCGGACCAGCGAGTAGCCGTTGGAGTGCAGGCCGGAGGCGGCCATCGCGATCACCACGTCGCCCGCCCGGACCCGGTCCGGGCCGAGCAGCGCGTCCGCCTCGACCACGCCGGTGCCGGCGCCCGCGACGTCGTAGTCGTCCGGGCCGAGCAGGCCCGGGTGCTCGGCGGTCTCGCCGCCGACCAGCGCGCAGCCGGCCAGCGTGCAGCCCTCGGCGATGCCCTTGACGATCGCGGCGACCCGCTCCGGGACGACCTTGCCGACGCAGATGTAGTCGGTCATGAACAGCGGCTCGGCGCCGCACACCACCAGGTCGTCGACGACCATGGCGACCAGGTCGTGGCCGATGGTGTCGTGCTTGTCCATGGCCTGGGCGATGGCGACCTTGGTGCCCACGCCGTCGGTGGCGGTGGCCAGCAGCGGGCGCTCGTAGCGCTTGAAGGCGGAGGCGTCGAACAGTCCGGCGAAGCCGCCGAGCCCGCCGACCACCTCGGGCCGGTTGCTCTTCTTCACCCACTGCTTCATCAGCTCGACGGCACGGTCGCCGGCCTCGATGTCGACACCCGCGGCGGCGTAGGTCGCCCCGGTCTCGTTGCTGGTCACTTGATGTGGCCCTTTCGAAGTGGTGGTACCGCCGCCCCCGGCACCCGGGCCGGGGGCGGTGCGCACGGTTACGGGCGTCGCAGCGCGTCCGCCGCGCCGGCGCCGCCCAGCAGCGACTGCACGCCGTCGAGGTCGCTGGTCTGCTTGCCGCCGCGGACCGGCTGCTTGGCCTGGCCGCCGGCGATCTCGGCCTCCAGCAGGAGCTTGCCGAGCAGTGCCGGGTCGGGCAGCTCCATCGGGTACTCGCCGTCGAAGCAGGCCCGGCAGAGCTGGTCCTTGGGCTGCTTGGTGGCCTCGATCATCCCGTCGATCGAGATGTAGGCCAGCGAGTCGGCGCCCAGCGAGCGGCCGATCTCGTCGACCGAGAGGCCGTTAGCGATCAGCTCGGCGCGGGTGGCGAAGTCGATGCCGAAGAAGCACGGCCACTTCACCGGCGGCGAGGAGATCCGGATGTGGACCTCGGCGGCGCCGGCCTCGCGCAGCATCCGGACCAGCGCGCGCTGGGTGTTGCCGCGGACGATCGAGTCGTCCACGACCACCAGGCGCTTGCCCCGGATGACCTCCTTGAGCGGGTTCAGCTTGAGCCGGATGCCGAGCTGGCGGATGGTCTGGTTCGGCTGGATGAAGGTGCGGCCCACGTAGGCGTTCTTCACCAGGCCGGAGCCGAACGGGATGCCGCTGGCCTCGGCGTAGCCGATCGCGGCGGGGGTGCCGGACTCGGGCGTCGCTATCACCAGGTCGGCCTCGACCGGGGCCTCGGCGGCCAGCTTGCGGCCCATCTCCACCCGGGAGAGGTGCACGTTGCGGCCGGCGATGGTGGTGTCCGGGCGGGCCAGGTAGACGTACTCGAAGACGCAGCCCTTGGGCTTGGCCTCGGCGAAGCGCGAGGTGCGCATGCCGTTCTCGTCGATGGCGATCAGCTCGCCGGGCTCCACCTCGCGGATGAAGCTGGCACCGACGATGTCGAGGGCGGAGGTCTCGGAGGCCACCACCCAGCCGCGCTCGATCCGGCCGAGCACCAGCGGGCGGATGCCCTGCGGGTCGCGGGCGGCGTAGAGCGTGTGCTCGTCCATGAAGACCAGCGAGAAGGCGCCCTTGACGTCCGGCAGGACCTTGCGGGCCGTCTCCTCGATGGTGAGGTCCGGGTGGCCCGCCAGCAGGGCGGTGAGCAGGTCGGTGTCGTTGGTCGCCGCCGTCCGGCCGGAGCGGGAGACGTGCTCCTCGCCCGGCAGTTCGGCGACCTTCGCCGCCAGTTCGGCGGTGTTGACCAGGTTTCCGTTGTGGCCGAGGGCCAGCGAACCGTGGACGGTCGCGCGGAAGGTCGGCTGGGCGTTCTCCCAGACCGAGGACCCGGTGGTCGAGTAGCGGGCATGTCCGACGGCGATATGCCCGTGCAGCGACCCCAGCGAGGTCTCGTCGAAGACCTGGGAGACGAGTCCCATGTCCTTGAAGACGAGAATCTGGGAGCCGTTGCTCACTGCGATGCCCGCGGATTCCTGTCCGCGGTGCTGCAGGGCATAGAGGCCGAAGTACGTGAGCTTCGCGACCTCTTCGCCGGGAGCCCAGACACCGAAGACGCCGCAAGCGTCCTGGGGGCCCTTCTCGCCGGGGAGGAGGTCGTGGTTGAGTCGTCCGTCACCACGTGGCACGTCTCCGAGTCTAGGGCAGCCCGGGCGAACGGCCTGATGGCAGCCTCCTGGTACGCGCGTAGATACCGCCGCTTACCAGTTTTCCGCCCGACGGGTGGCCGCCTTCACGCCCTTGTCATCAGGCTTTCGCACGGCGGACGGACGGCGAAACGTGAGCCTGCTCACGCTGGGTGACCGGAAGGGCCCGGCGGGGCTCAGGCGGCGGGCAGCAGCAGCCGCCAGGAGTGCGGGCGGACCGTCCAGGTGCGGTGGCGGACCGGGCCGACCGGGCAGCCGTCCGCCTCGTAGCCGAAGTCCCGCCCGGCGACGGTGAGCCGGCCGGCCCGGTGCCGCTGCGGGCTGCCGTCGAGGTCCAGGGCGAGCTCCATCCCGCCGTCGACCACCGCCACCCGCAGGTGGCGGACCCGCTGGTGGACGTCGGCCAGCAGGTGGCCGTCGACCTCGATCCGCAGTTCCTCCGGGTCGGAGGGGCTCGCCTGCTCGGCCGCAGCCAGTTTCGCCCATAGCGAACGCCAACCACCCGTCCGGCCCTGTCGCGGCCCGGTGAAGCGCACCTCGGCCAGCACCACGCCGCCGCCGTCGTCCAGCAGCAGGTCCAGTCGGCGGGCGGCGCCGGCCAGCACCGTGCGGGCGGCCGCGACCGGCTCCGCGGGCACCCCGAGCAGCCGGGCGGTGGCGGTGCTGACCGGGCCGCCGACCGGCACCAGGCCCACCGGGTCGCTGTCCAACTCCCGCTGCCGGTGCAGGGCCTGGAGCACCCGCTGGAGCGCCTGGTCGGAGCCGACCACCACGGCCCGCCGCCGCCCCCGGTGCGCGAGCACCCGGTCGAGCTCGGACGGGCTCTGCGGCAGCGCGACCTTCACGTCGGCACCGCCGCACAGCACGTCCTTGGCGATCCGCACCGACTCCCCGTCGGCCTCCCGGGCCGACGGGTCGAGCAGTACCAGCAGCGGCCCGGGGCCCCCGGTGTCGTCCGGGGGGCGGGATACGGGCGTGGACAGCGACGACACGACCGGTCCTTCCTCAGGTAATCTCTCGGTGCAAGAGCCCCTTGCGCCATTGCGCCAGGGGCTTCGTCCATCTCGGGCCAGACTGCGGTCTACGCAGGATGCCCCAACCGGAAGGGGTGTACGCCTGTGCCGGCACTCGTGCTCGTTGGTGCCCAGTGGGGAGACGAGGGCAAGGGGAAGGCGACCGACCTCCTCGGCGGCTCCGTCGACTACGTCGTCCGCTACCAGGGCGGCAACAACGCCGGTCACACGGTGGTCATCGGCGACCAGAAGTACGCCCTGCACCTGCTGCCCTCCGGCATCCTCAGCCCGAACGTCGTGCCGGTGATCGGCAACGGCGTCGTGATCGACCCGGGCGTGCTGCTCTCCGAGCTCAAGGGCCTGGACGAGCGCGGCATCGACACCTCGAAGCTGCTGATCTCCGGCAACGCGCACCTGATCACCCCGTACCACCGGACGCTGGACAAGGTCACCGAGCGCTTCCTCGGCAAGCGCCGGATCGGCACCACCGGCCGCGGCATCGGCCCGGCCTACGCCGACAAGATCAACCGCGTCGGCATCCGGGTCCAGGACCTGTTCGACGAGTCGATCCTGCGCCAGAAGATCGAAGCCGCGCTGCACGACAAGAACCAGCTGCTGGTCAAGCTCTACAACCGGCGCGCGATCCCGGCCGAGCTGGTGCTGGAGGAGTACCTGGGCTACGCCGACAAGATCAAGCCGTACCTGGCCGACACCACCCTCGTCCTGGACGAGGCGCTGAAGGCGAACAAGGTCGTCCTGCTGGAGGGCGGCCAGGGCACCCTGCTGGACGTCGACCACGGCACGTACCCGTTCGTCACCTCGTCGAACCCGACCTCCGGCGGCGCCTGCACCGGCTCCGGCATCGGCCCGACCAAGATCGACCGGGTCATCGGCATCCTGAAGGCGTACACCACCCGCGTCGGCTCGGGCCCGTTCCCGACCGAGCTGCTGGACGCCGACGGCGACGCGCTGCGCCGGATCGGCGGCGAGCGCGGCGTCACCACCGGCCGCGACCGGCGCTGCGGCTGGTTCGACGCGGTGATCGCCCGCTACGCGACCCGGGTCAACGGCCTGACCGACTTCTTCCTCACCAAGCTGGACGTGCTGACCGGCTGGGAGCAGATCCCGGTCTGCGTGGCGTACGAGATCGACGGCAAGCGGGTCGAGGAACTCCCGTACAACCAGTCGGACTTCCACCACGCCAAGCCGATCTACGAGAACCTCCCCGGCTGGAGCGAGGACATCTCGAAGGCGCAGACCTTCGGCGACCTGCCGAAGAACGCCCAGGCGTACGTGAAGGCGCTGGAGGAGATGTCGGGCGCCCCGATCTCGGCGATCGGCGTCGGCCCCGGCCGGACCGAGACCATCCAGATCAACTCCTTCCTGTAGGACGCGGCGCACGAGGCCCGGCGCTCCCGCTCGCACGCGGGGGTGCCGGGCCTCTCGCACGCCCCCGCAACATTGCACTAAGGCAGAAAGCACTTGCTACTGGTGCAATCGCGGCCTACGGTGGGGCGCATGACCGCGAAGCTGCCCGCACCCGTCGTCCTCACCGGTCGGCACGTCCGGCTGGAGCCGCTGACCCGCGCCCACGTGCCCGACCTGTTCGCGGCCGGCGGCGGGGACGAAGAGGTGTGGCGGTGGATCCCGGTGCCCGTGCCGCGCACCGAGGCCGAGATGGCGGCCGTGATCGACGCCCGGCTGGCCGACCGGGCCTGCACGCCGTTCGCGGTGGTCGCCCCGGCGGACGGGCGGGCGGTCGGGGTGAGCTGCTACTTCGACGCCAGCGCCGCGGAGGAGCAGCTGGAGATCGGCGGCACCTGGTACGGCCGCGCGGTGTGGCGGACGGCGGTCAACACCGAGGCGAAGCTGCTGCTGCTCCGTCACGCCTTCGAGGACCTCGGCATGGGCCGGGTCTGCTGGAAGACCGACCACCTCAACGAGCGCTCGCAGCAAGCGATCCGGCGGCTCGGCGCCTCCTACGAGGGCACCTTCCGGCGGGCCAAGCGGCGGCCGGACGGCAGCTGGCGGGACAGCGTGTACTTCTCGATGCTGGCCGACGAGTGGCCCGCCGCCCGGGCCCGGCTGTCCGAGCGGCTGGCGGCGGGCTGAACCCCCGCGCGGAGCGGGTCAGTAGGGTCAGTAGATGGCGGCGGAGACGATCGCCGCCACGGCCAGGTTGGTGGAGGCGGTCACCCAGACCGCCGGGTGCGGCTCCTCGTCCACCAGCAGCTCGCCCAGCCTGCCCGGGGTGACCAGGTCCAGCACCCAGAACGAGACGGCCATCAGCAGCAGGCCGAACAGGCCGAACACGGCGGCCGCGGCCAGGCCCTTGCCGAACTCCTGGTAGGTCGAGATCACCGCGGTGAACACGATCGCGCCGATCGCCAGCAGCGCCGAGCTGAGCACCACGGCGGCGTTGCGGTTGCGCTCGATCCAGATCTGCCGGCGCAGCTCGCCCGGCGTCAGGGCGTCGACCAGCAGCACGCCGAGCAGCAGCAGCACCAGGCCGACCGCGCCGTACGCCGCCGCGTACCCCAACTGGTGAAGGATGTCGTTCATCCGCCCCGCCCCTCCTGCCCGTCCGCTCGTCGGCCCCGTGCCGAGGACCGGCACAACATAGCGCACGGGGCCGGCGCGGACGGGGGCCGTGCCTCAGTCGTTGTTCCAGTCGCCGTGCCGGTCGTCGTGCCGGTCGTCGGGCTAGTCGTTGTGCTCGACCAGGCGGTCCAGGCAGACCGCGATCGCGATCATCAGCGGGACGTCGACGCCGTCCTCGATCTCCACGCCGTAGGTGTCGCGGATCCGGAACCACTTGCGGGAGACCTCGGCCAGGCGGTGGCCGTCGCCCTTGACCGTGTACTCCTTGTCGATCAGGTCGCCGTGGACCTCGTACTCGCCGCCGTCCGCCAGCTCCACGTGGTACTTGTCGTGGAACGGGGTGAACAGCTTCTTGCGGACGGTCGCCACCACGTCCCCGTCCGCGTTCTCGATCTTCATCGCGTCGCGGACGGTCAGCACCTTCTCCCGGATGGTGGCGACCGTGTTGCCCTCGGTGTCCTGCAGCTCGAAGGTGTCCCGGACCCGCAGCACCTTGCCGTCCACCAGGAACGCCTTCTCGCCGTGCTCGTCCTCGACCCAGTAGTCGTCGCCGACCGCGAAGAGGCGCTCCTTGACCACGAACTTCCGACCCATGTCCCCGACTCCTCGTCTGGTGCTCGCCGGCCCGCCGTCGGGCGGCACCGGACATGGTGCCACCGGTGGCTAGGTCAGGTCCCACAACAGGCGGTAGTAGGCGAGGCGTTCGGGGTCCGGCTCGACGCCGTACGCCGCCAGCAGGGGGCGCTCCCAGCCCGGGCCGTAGTTCCACACCGTGCTCCAGGAGGCCACCGCCAGGTCCGCCCAGCGGTCGGCGGTGCCCAGCGCGCCCAGGTCGACGTGGCCGGAGAACCGGCCGTCCGCGCCGACCAGGGTGTTGGGGGCGCAGGCGTCCCCGTGGCAGACCACCTCGACGTCGACCGGCGGCGGGTCGGCCAGCACCGCCAGCGCCCGGTCCACCGTGCCGTGGTGGCGCACGTCCTCGTGCCAGTCGGCCGGGTCGCGGCGCAGCTCGACGGCCCGGGCGACCCGCCGCGCCGCGGACCACTCGTACGGGCAGCCGGCCACCGGCAGCGCCTCGTGGAAGGCCCGCAGGCCCTCGCCGACCGCCCGCACCGCCGTCGCCGGATCCCGCTTGAGCTCCTCGTCGACGGCCGAGCGCCCCGGCAGGCCGGCCGTCAGCAGCCAGCTGCCGCGCTCGTCGCCGCCCAGCCCCAGCACCTCCGGGACGGCGGTGAACCGCGCTGCCCAGCCCAGCCGTTCGGCCTCGACCGCGAAGTCGACCCCGCTGCCGGGCGGCGCCCACTTCACGAACCGCCGCCCCGGGCCGTCCCCGAGCCGGAACGTCAGGCCGTCCAGCACGTTGCGCCACACCGCGACGACCGGCTCGCCGGCGGCCAACTCGGCTACAGCGGCCGGAATTTCGGTGCCACCCTCGGGGACGTATGCGATCATTCCGCCATTGTCGGTCAGGGGCGGGCGGGCGGCACCCGGTTTTCCGATCTGCGCGGCGCACGGACTCACGGGGGAAGCGTGTTCGAGAACGTCCAGGGCATACCGGCCGAGAAGGCCGAACGGCTGGGACGGCTGGTCGAGGAGTGCCGACCGGTGCTGGCCGGCCCGGGCGCGTCCGGCCCGATCAGCCTCCACCAGGCGCTCGACCTCGCCCGGGCGGCCCGGTCGTGAGCGCCGCCGAGCCCGGCGAACTGCTCGGCACCGGCCGCACCGCCGACGTCTTCGCGCTGCCCGACGGCCGGGTGCTGCGCCGCTACCGCACCGGGGCCGACGCCCGCGGCGAGGCCGAACTGATGGCGCACCTCGCCGCGCACGGCTACCCGGTACCGGCCGCGTGGCCCGGCGAACGGCCCACCGACCTGCTGATGGAACGGCTCGACGGCCCCACCGTGGCGCGGGCGGTCACCACCGGGACGCTGGCCCCCGGCGACGCCGGGCGGCTGCTCGCCGACCTGCTGCGCCGCCTGCACGCCGTCCCGCCGCGCACCGCCGCCCGGCCCGGTGACCGGCTGCTCCACCTCGACCTGCACCCCGAGAACGTCCTGCTCACCGCGCGCGGACCGGTCGTCATCGACTGGGCCACCGCCACCGAGGGCGACCCCGGCCTGGACGTCGCGATGAGCGCCGTCATCCTCGCCCAGGCCCTGCTCGGCATGCCGCCCGCCTACGCCGAGGCCGCCCCCGCCATGCTCGTCCCCCTGCTGCACGGCCTGCCCCCGCTCACCGCCCACCACCTCGCCGCCGCCCGCGCCCGCCGCGCCGCCGACCCGGGACTCGACGCCGCGGACCACCAACGGCTGGACGCGGCCGTCGCCCTGGTCCGCGCCTGCGCGGACCGGACCTGAGCTCACGCCTTCGCGGGGACACCGATCAGTTCGGTCAGGAACGCCAGCCGGGCGGTGGCCGGACCGGTCCGGCGGGCCGAGGCCAGCGCGGTGCGGGCCTCCTCCGGGCGTCCCGCGCGGTGCAGGGCCAGGGCGAGGGTCGCGTACGCCATGCCGCGGCGCAGCGGGGGGCTGGCGACGGCGGCGGCCGAGCGGGCCTCGTCGATGGCCAGTCCGTTCCGGCCCAGGGCGAGTTCTTGCAGGGCGGCCAGGTCGGTGCCGGCGCGGAACTCGCGCGGCAGGCGGCGGGCCGCGGCGCACAGAGTGCGGAAGGCGGCACGGTCGGCGTCGGTGGCGGCACCGGTCTCGTCGAGGTAGGCCAGCGCCCGGGCGTGCGCCAGGACGGCGACGGGGTATCCGGAATCAGCGAACTCCGTTGCCAGGTCGGCGAGTTCGCGGTAGCGGCCCTCGGCGAGCAGCACGCTCAGGGCGGCCCTCCGGGTGTCGGGGCCGTCCGGGAGGGCGTCCAGCAGGCGGCGGGCCCCGGCGACGTCGCGCTGCAGCACCTCCGTCACCTCCCGCACCTCGGGGGCGACCGCGGAGGCCACGGGCGTGCTGCGGAGCAAGGTCATCAGCACCGCCGGCCCCACCGATCCCGCCAGGCAGGACACCCCGGCCGCCGAGCCGAAGTCCCCGCCCACCAGGGCGAGCAGTCCCGCGCCCAGGACGGCGATCACCAAGTGCACCAGCAGGCCCGGCAGCAGTCCGCCCCCGGACGGTACGGTACCGAGCCCGACCGGTCGCAGCACCGGCAGTGGGACGCGGCGCAGTTGCCAACCTCCGTGCAAGCGTCGTGAGGTGCGCCAGGGGGCGCCGACGCCGAACGACCAGCCGTCCGCTCGCAGCCCGAACCACCGCCCGGGCCCGGACAGGTAGGCCGCCCACAGCAGGCCCTCCGCGTACAGGCCCGCCGTCACCCCCACCATGGCCCACAGCAAGCCCGACCCGGCCCGCAGGTGCCAGCCGATCACCCCGAGCAGCACCGCCAGTGCGACCGCCCGGTGCACCTGCGCGGCCTGCTTCCACCGCCGCGTCAATTCCTCGCTCACGAAGGGGGATCGTGCCAGAACCGCCCCCGTCCCGAGAGCCGTTTCCGGAATCGCCTCGCCCCGGCCTCAGACCTTCGCGGGGGCGCCGAGCAGATCGGTCAGGAATGCCAGCCGGGCGCTCGCCGGTCCGGTCCGGCGGGCCGAGGCCAGCGCGGTGCGGGCCTCCTCGGGGTGGCCGGCGCGGTGCAGGGCCAGGGCGAGGGTCGCGTACGCCATGCCGCGGCGCAGCGGGGGGCTGGCGACGGCGGCGGCCGAGCGGGCCGCGACGACGGCCTGGTCGGCGCGGCCCAGGGCGAGTTCCCGCAGGGCGGCCAGGTCGGTGCCGGCGCGGAGCTCGCGCGGCAGGCCGCACGCCTCGGCGCACAGAGTGCGGAAGGCGGCGCGGTCGGCGTCGGTGGCGGCGCCGGTCTCGTCGAGGTAGGCCAGCGCCCGGGCGTGCACCAGGGCGGTGTGCTCGTCCCCGTCCGCAGTGAACTCCGCGGCCAGGTCGACGAGTTCGCGGTAGCGGCCCTCGGCGAGCAGCACGCTCAGGGCGGCCCTCCGGGTGTCGGGGCCGTCCGGGAGGGCGTCCAGCAGGCGGCGGGCCCCGGCGACGTCGCGCTGGAGCGTCGCCAGCACCTCCGGCAGACCCGCGGGCAGGCTCCCGGCGGTGGGGACCGAGCTGACCGCGGCCGTCAGCAGCACCGGCCGCACCGCCCCGAGCAGGCACAGCACCGCGGCGGCCCGGCCGAAGCCGCCGCCCGCCAGGGCCAGCAGTTGCGAGAGCAGCGCGGCCGCCGCGAGGAACGGCAGCAGGACGAGCAGCAGCCGTCCCGGCCGCAGCGGCGCCCCGGTCCGGGTGCCGAGGGCGGCGGGGGCCGGCACCGGCAGCGGGATCCGCCGCAGGTAGCGCGGCCCGCCCCGCCCCAGCGTGGTGCGCACCACGGCCCCGACGCCGAACGACCAGCCGCCCGCCCACAGCCCGAGCCACCGCCCCGGCCCGACCAGGTGGGCCGCCCACAGCCACCGCAGGGCGTACGTCCCGATGATCGCCCCGGCGGCGGGCGGCAGCACCGTCAGGCCACCGCTCAAGTACGGCAGGCACACTGCCACGCAGCCCACCGCCAGGACCACCCGGTACACCTTGTCCACCGGCGCCCAGCGCCGGAGCAGTCCGTTCCTCACGGCGGGCGATCGTGCCAGAGCCCCGGCGGCGGGCCCGCACCGGGTGGGCGGTGCTCGCACCCGGAACCGGACCCGGAACCGAACCGTCCTGCAAGAGTGGCGGGTTGGGCATGGAGGGCCCTTAGCCCGTACGTGACACCGCGAACAGCCGGGAGCCGACGATGAGATTCCTGCGAGTGCCCGACCGCCACCGGCGCCGGACGGGCGTGCTGCTCGCCGTCGCCTCCCCGCTCGCCCTGGTCGGCCTGGACCTGCTGAGCACCGGCGCCGACACCTGGGACGCCTGCACCGCGGCGGGCCTCGCCGTGCTGGCCGCCTCCCTGCTCGGGCTGGCCGCGCTGCGGGCGGGCTGGGCGCGGACCACGGCGGCCGGACTGTGCGGGTTCGCGTTGCTGCTGCTGCCGGGCTGGCTGCTCACCGACCAGCTGCGGCACCACCGGGGCGTGGTCGTCGAGGTCACGGTGACGGGGGCGCACCGCACCGACGGCCTGCTCTCCGGCCCGGAGTGGGCCTGTGACCTCCGGCGCACCGACGGACGGCCGCTGGCGCACCCGGTCGCCCGCAACTGCGGCCCGTCCGACATCGGCGACACGGTGGGCCTGCTGGTGGACCCGGGCGGCTGGCTGCCCCCCACCTCCACCGAGCGCAGCAACTGGGACGACCCCGACCCCTCCCCCACCCCGGACCTCGTCCTGATCGCCCTCGCCCTCACCGCCTGGGCCTGGACCGCCCTGGACACCACCGCCCCCCGCCCCGTCCGCCTACCGCTGCCGCCCCTCGACCCGGCCCGCTGAAGGACTCCCCCGAGCGGCCGCGGACGTCGCGCCCCTCGCACCGCGGCAGCGCGGGGCCGTGCAGGTCCTCCGGCGGCCCGATGAGGTCAACCAGGGTCATGACTCCTCGTGCACGCGTCCGCGCCCCCGAACTGGTGGGACAGATCGTGATCGCGGACTTCCCGGCCTGCTGAGCACGGAGCCCGCGCTTGGCCTACTACGGGCGGGCCACCTTGATGCGGGCGTGGCCGGACGCCTCCACGAGGTGCCCGATGTCCCCGAGGTCGTCGGTGAGGATGGGCGCGTCGAGGTGCTCGACGGCCGCCAGGACGACGCTCGCGTCCACCACGTCGTGGCTGCCCGCGCGGTGGCAGAGTTCGGCCGCCGCCTTGGCCCGTGCCTCTGTCAGCGCGAGCACCTCGCAGCCCCGCAGCACCCGGCGCAGGACCGCCGAGGACGGCCTGGCGTTCCACACCTGGGCCAGGACGCCCGCCGGCACCAACGGCCGGACCCGGGCCGAGAGGAGGGTTTCGTGCTGGGCCACGAAGGCCCGGTCGTTCTTCTCCGCGGCGATCAACGCCCCGGAGTCGTAGACGATCGCGTTCACGCGCTGTGCCGCTCCGATGCGGCGGCCCAGCCCATCAGCTCGTCGACCCGCTCCGAAGCGGCTCGACGTTCCTCGGCGGTGAAGGCCCCGTGCTCGTGCTGGTACTCGGCCATGGCCGCCAGGCCCTCCAGCCGCCGCTCCTCGTTGGCGAAGTAGTCCACCAGGGCGTGCGTCACCACGGTGGAGATCTGCTCCTGCCGCTGTGCGGCGAGGGCTCGCAGTCTCGCCCCGAGCTCCTCTTCGAGGCTGATGCTCAGCTTGGCCTTCTCGCTCATATTCCAACCGTAATACGCTCGGGGGTCGCCGTCCACCCGTTTCGTCCGGAATCCCGACCTGGACGGTGCGGTTGGATGGGGGCATGACTTATCGTGCACGCGTCCGCGCCCCCGAACTGGTGGGCAAGGGCGGATGGCTGAACACCGGGGGCAAGGACCTGTCCCTGGCCGACTTCCGCGGCAAGATCGTGATCGCGGACTTCTGGACCTTCTGCTGCATCAACTGCCTCCACGTCCTGGACGAACTCCGGGAGTTGGAGGAGCGGCACCGGGACACGGTGGTGATCGTCGGCGTGCACTCGCCGAAGTTCGTCCACGAGGCCGACCACCGGGCGGTGGTGGACGCGGTGGCCCGGTACGAGGTGCACCATCCGGTGCTGGACGATCCGGAGCTGGTGACGTGGAAGCAGTACGCGGTGCGGGCCTGGCCGACGCTGGTGGTGATCGACCCGGAGGGGTACGTGGTCGCCCAGCACGCGGGCGAGGGGCACGCGCACGCGATCGCGAAGCTGGTGGAGGAGCTGGAGGCGGAGCACGCGGCGAAGGGGACGCTGCGGCGCGGTGACGGGCCGTACGTGGCGCCGGAGCCGCAGGCGGGTGACCTGCGGTTCCCGGGGAAGGCGGTGCGGCTGCCGGACGGGCACTACCTGGTCGCGGACTCGGGGCACCACTCGCTGGTGGAGCTGGACGGGGACGGCGAGCGGGTGGTGCGCCGGATCGGCGACGGGGTGCGCGGGCTGGTGGACGGCGCCGAGCCGCGGTTCAGCGAGCCGCAGGGCCTGGCGCTGGTGCCGGAGGGCCTCGACCTGGGCTACGACGTGGTGGTGGCCGACACCGTGAACCACGCGCTGCGCGGGGTGCGGCTGGCGGACGGCAGCGTGACCACGCTGGCGGGCACCGGGAAGCAGTGGTGGCAGGGTTCGCCGACCTCGGGCCCGGCCCGCGGGGTGGACCTGTCCTCGCCGTGGGACGTCGCGTTCTTCGACGGCGAGGTGTGGATCGCGATGGCGGGCGTGCACCAGCTGTGGGCCTTCGACCCGGCCGCCGGGACGGTGCGGGTCGCGGCGGGCACCACCAACGAGGGCCTGGTGGACGGCCCGGCCGGCGAGGCGTGGTTCGCCCAGCCGTCCGGCCTGGCGGTGTCGGCGGACGGCGGGCGGCTGTGGGTGGCCGACTCGGAGACCTCCGCGCTGCGCCGGGTTTCACGTGGAACCCACGAGGTGCGCACCGCCGTCGGCACCGGCCTGTTCGACTTCGGGCACCGGGACGGCGCGGCCGGGCAGGCGCTGCTGCAGCACCCGCTGGGCGTGACCGTGCTGCCGGACGGCTCGGTGGCGGTCAGCGACACCTACAACCACGCGCTGCGCCGCTACGACCCGGCGTCCGACGAGGTCAGCACGCTGGCCACCGACCTGCGCGAACCGTCCGGCGCGGTGGTGGTGGACGGCGACATCGTGGTGGTGGAGTCGGCCCGGCACCGGCTGACCAGGCTGCGGCTGCCCGAGGAGGCCGTCCGGGTGGAGGCCGTCGCGCACCGCACGCGGCGGGCCGCGACCGAGGTCGCCCCGGGCGCGCTGCGGCTGGACGTGGTGTTCGCCGCGCCGACCGGCCAGAAGCTGGACGAGCGCTACGGTCCGTCGACCCGGCTGCTGGTCAGTGCGACACCGCCGGAGCTGCTGGTGTCGGGCGCGGGCGCGGACAGCGCGCTGAGCCGCGAGCTGGTGCTCTCCGCCGAGGTGGCCGAGGGCGTGCTGCACGTCTCGGCGATGGCGGCGTCCTGCGACGACGACCCGGAGATCGAGTACCCGGCCTGCCACGTGCACCAGCAGGACTGGGGCGTGCCGGTGCGGCTGGTGGCGGGCGGCGCGAGCCGGCTGCCGCTGGTGCTGGCCGGGATGGAGTGAGCGGGCGCGGGGTGCGGGCGGCGGGCCCGCACCCCGCGGGGCCTCAGCCCTCCAGGAACGCCTTGATCGCGCTCGCCAGGTAGTGCGGGTCCTCGGCGCCGCACAGCTCGCGGGCGGAGTGCATGGACAGCGCGGCGATGCCGCAGTCCACCGTGGTGATGCCGAGCCGGGCCGCGGTGATCGGGCCGATCGTGGTGCCGCAGGGCATCGCGTTGTTGGAGACGAAGGACTGCCACGGCACGCCGGCCTTCTCGCAGGCGGCGGCGAACACCGCCCGGCCGACCCCGTCGGTGGCGTACCGGTTGTTGACGTTGACCTTGAGGATCGGGCCGCCGTTGGGCATCGGGTGGTGGCCGGGCTCGTGCCGCTCGCTGTAGTTGGGGTGGACGGCGTGGCCCATGTCGGAGGAGAGGCAGACGGTGCCGGCCAGCGCGCGGGCGCGGTCCTCCAGGGTGCCGCCGCGGGCGTGGCAGGAGCGCTCCAGCACGTTGCCGAGCAGCGGGCTCTGCGCGCCGGTGTCGGACTCGCTGCCGGTCTCCTCGTGGTCGAAGGCGGCCAGCACCGGGATGTACGGCAGGTCGCCGCCGGCCTCGGCGACCGCGGCCAGCGCGGCGGTGGCGGCGTGCACGGACAGCTGGTTGTCGAGCCGGGGCCCGGCCAGCAGTTCGCGGTCGCGGCCCAGGTAGGCGGGCGGCTGCACGTCGTGCGCCATCAGGTCCCAGCCCGCGATGTCGGCGGCGGCCAGCCCGGCCTTGTCCGCGACGTACTCCAGCAGGGCGCCCTCGGTGGTGCCGCCGATGCCCCAGATCGGCGTCAGGTGGCGCTGGCGGTCGAGCTTGAGGCCGTCGTTGACGCCGCGGTCGAGGTGGATGGCCAGCTGCGGGACCCGCAGCAGCGGCTCGTCGAGGTGCACCAGCCGGGTACTGCCGTCGCGCAGCGCGAGCCGGCCGGAGAGCCCGAGGTCCCGGTCGAGCCAGGTGTTCAGCGGGACGCCGCCGTAGATCTCCACGGCGACCTGCCGCCAGCCCGCCGAGCTGGTGTCGGGGACGGGCTTGACCCGCAGGTTCGGCGAGTCGGTGTGGGTGCCGACCACCCGGTACGGGGTCGCGGCCGTCGCGTTCTGCGGCACGTACCAGGCCATCAGCGCGCCGCCGCGCACCAGGTAGCGGCCGCCGCCGTCGCCGTCCCAGGCCGCCGTCTCGCTGACCCGGCGGAAGCCGACCCGCTCCAGCCGCTCGGCCGCGCTCTCCACCGCGTGGTACGGGGAGGGGGAGGCGGCGAGGAAGGCGATCAGGTCGTCCGTGTGCTTCCGGTCGAAGTGGGCCGTTCGGGCGGCGGTCGACATTTTGCTCCTGGGTAGAAGGCGGGGCGGACCTGGTGGGGTTTGCGGGTCCGCACCACGAGCATATGCCCGTACACGGACAGGACCTCGGGAAGTCCGCAACGGTGACACAACAGTGAACGCAGCGCGACATGGGCCCGGTGCCGTCCGGGGAGCGGCGCGGCGGACCGCCCGGAAAGACGCCGCGGGGCCCGGTGCAGTACCGGGCCCCGCGGGGTGAGGGTGGGTCAGGCGGTCCTGTGGCGGGCGCGCCGGATCAGAACGCCTCCTCGGCCAGCTCCATCAGCTCGTTGTCGACGTTCTCGGCGATCTGGCGCTGCGCGGCGGTGGTCGGCAGCACGTTGCGGGCGAAGTGCTTCGCGGCGGCCACCTTGCCCCGGTAGAACGGGACGTCCTTCTCCGAGGCGCCGGCCTCCAGCTTGGCGAGCGCGACGGCGGCCTGGCGCAGCAGCAGCCAGCCGACCACCACGTCGCCGGAGACCATCAGCAGGCGGGTGGTGTTCTGGCCCACCTTGTACATGTTCTGGGCGTCCTGCTCGACCGCGGTCAGGTCGGCGATCAGGGTGCCGACGATGGCCTCCAGGTCGCCGGCGGCCTTGGCCAGCAGGTCGCGCTCGGGGGCCAGTTCGGCGCCGCCCTCGCCGGTGGCGAGGAACTTGGTGATCTGCTCGTTGACGGCGGTCAGCGCCTGGCCGCCGTCCTTGACGATCTTCCGGAAGAAGAAGTCCTGGCCCTGGATCGCGGTGGTGCCCTCGTACAGGGTGTCGATCTTGGCGTCCCGGATGTACTGCTCGATCGGGTACTCCTGCAGGTAGCCGGAGCCGCCGAAGGTCTGCAGCGACTGGGCGAGCTGCTCGTAGGACTTCTCCGAGCCGTAGCCCTTCACGATCGGCAGCAGCAGGTCGTTCAGCCGCTCGGCGGCGGCGTCGTGCTCGCCGCGCAGGCGGGCGGCCAGCATGTCGTCCTGCACCGAGGCGGTGTAGAGGACCAGGGCGCGCATGCCCTCGGCGTACGCCTTCTGGGTCAGCAGCGAGCGGCGCACGTCCGGGTGGTGGGTGATGGTGACGCGCGGCGCGGTCTTGTCCATGAACTGCGCGAGGTCGGCGCCCTGCACGCGCTCCTTGGCGTACTCCAGCGCGTTCAGGTAGCCGGTGGACAGGGTGGCGATGGCCTTCGTGCCGACCATCATCCGGGCGAACTCGATGATCTTGAACATCTGGCGGATGCCGTCGACGGTCTCGCCGAGCAGCCAGCCCTTGGCCGGGTGCTTGGCGCCGAAGGTCATCTCGCAGGTGTTGGACGCCTTGAGGCCCATCTTGTGCTCGACGTTGGTGGCGTAGACGCCGTTGCGCTCGCCGATCTCGCCGGTCTCCCAGTCGAAGTCGTACTTCGGCACGATGTACAGGCCCAGGCCCTTGGTGCCCGGCTTGCCGCCCTCGGGGCGGGCCAGCACCAGGTGGACGATGTTCTCGGACATGTCGTGCTCGCCCGAGGTGATGAAGCGCTTGACGCCCTCGATGTGCCAGGAGCCGTCCTCCTGCTTGACCGCCTTGGTGCGGCCGGCGCCCACGTCGGAGCCCGCGTCGGGCTCGGTCAGCACCATGGTGGCGCCCCAGAGCCGCTCGACCATCCGCTGGGCGACCTTCTGCTGCTCCTCGGTGCCCTCGTCGTAGACGACGCCGGCGAAGGCCGGGCCGGAGGAGTACATCCAGATCGCCGGGTTGGAGCCGAGCACCTGCTCCGCGTACGCCCAGACCAGGGAGTTCGGGGTGACCTGGCCGCCGATGCCCTCCGGGATGCCCAGGCGCCACCACTCGGCGTCCATGAAGGTCTGGTAGCTCTTCTTGAAGGTCGCCGGGATCGGAGCGGTGTTGGTCTCCGGGTCGAACACCGGCGGGTTGCGGTCGGCGTCGACGAACGAGGCGGCGAGGTCGTTCTCGGCCAGCCGGGAGATCTCGCTGAGGATGTTCTTCGCGGTGTCGACGTCCATCTCGGCGAACGGACCGGTGCCGTACACCTGGTCGCGGCCGAACACCTCGAAGAGGTTGAACTCCACGTCCCGCAGGTTGGACTTGTAGTGACCCATGACCGTTTCTCCGGTTCGTCTGCTTCCACGGGCGGCCGCTGCCGGCGCACCGCTTACCCACCAGTACGCCCCATGATGCTACCCGTTGGTAACTTGTTCAAGCCCCCTGACGTGACCGGGGTATGAACGTGGTCACGTCCCACAATGGCGCCCCGCCCGGGATTGTGCGGATCACCCGCCCCCAAGCGGGGCCCGGCCCGATAGCCTTGTCCCCGTGTACGGCTACGAGCAGAGCGCCTACCAGGACCCCTACCAGCAGCAGATGCAGCAGGGGATGTCCGGCATGCCCGGCCCCGGGTACGGCGACCCGCAGGCCGCCCAGCAGTCCCTCTACCCCGAGCCCTCCCCGCCCTCGCTCGCGGACGCGGTGCGCGCCTTCACCACCGGCGCGATGCCCGTGGAGGACTTCCAGGCCATCTTCATCACCTCCAAGGTGTACTGCCCGCGCGGCGACCGCCCCGGCTTCCTGGCCCTGCACAACACCCCGACCCCGGTGATCCCGATGTTCAGCTCGCTCAAGGAGCTGAAGCGGTACGCGGGCAAGGAGTCCAAGCACTTCTCGGTGACCGGCGCCGAGATCCTCGACCTGCTGCCCACCGGCTACGGCTTCGCCCTGGACATGGAGGGCGAGCACCGGATGGTCTTCGACGCCCGCGCGGTCGAGCAGATGGTGGACTTCACCATGCGCCGCATGTACGGCTGACCCCTCCCCCCTCCCCTCCCCTCCCCTCCCCTCCCCCGCAGGCCTTCCCTCTCCCCGACGGGAATGCGCCCCGATAGTTCAACGTTCAACCTTGCGAGTGGTTGAGAATTGAACTACTGTGGTGGACGTAGGCCACAGACCCCGAAGGAGGCCGACATGCCCGCCGTGACCGTCGAGAACCCGCTGATCCTGCCGCGCGTCGCAGCTCCCGCCGAGGGCGCCACCGCCCGCCCGGTGCTGGCCGTCGCCACCGCCCCGGAGGGCTACGAGGGCGAGGGCTTCCCGGTCCGCCGCGCCTTCGCCAAGATCAACCAGAAGTTCCTCGACCCGTTCATCATGATGGACCAGATGGGCGAGGTGGACTACGCGGCCGGCGAGCCCAAGGGCACCCCCTGGCACCCGCACCGCGGCTTCGAGACCGTCACCTACATCATCGACGGCACCTTCATCCACCGTGACTCGCACGGCGGCGGCGGCACCATCACCGACGGCGACACCCAGTGGATGACGGCGGGCTCGGGCCTGCTGCACATCGAGACCCCGCCCGAGTCGCTGGTCATGTCCGGCGGCATCTTCCACGGCCTCCAGCTCTGGGTGAACCTGCCCGCCGCGGACAAGATGATCGCCCCCAAGTACCAGGACATCCGCGGCGGCAGCGTCAAGCTCCTCGCCTCGACCGACGGCGGCGGCCTCCTCCGGGTCATCGCCGGCGAGCTCGACGGCCACCAGGGCCCCGGCGCCACCCACACCCCCATCACGATGATCCACGTCTCCGTGAACCCCGGCGCGCAGGTCACCCTGCCCTGGCGCCAGGACTTCAACGCCCTCGCCTACGGCCTGGCCGGCAGCGGCTCGGCGGGCGAGGAACGGCGCCCGTTCCACATGGGCCAGGCCGTGGTCTTCGGCGACGGCAACAGCCTCACCATCCGCGCCGACGAGAAGCAGGACTCGCGCTCCGCCAACTTCGAGGTAGTCCTGCTCGGCGGCCTCCCGATCCGCGAGCCCGTCGCCCACTACGGCCCGTTCGTGATGAACAGCCACCGCGAACTCCAGCAGGCCATGGAGGACTTCCAGGCCGGCCGCCTCGGCACCGTCCCGGCCGACGCCAACTGACCCGCTGACAAAGGCCGGAAGCCCGCACCCCACCCCGGCGCCGGTGCGGGCTCCGGCCGTTCCGGCTAGCCGCCGCAGCGAGCCGCGCCGTCCGGCCACACGACCGTCACGGGCAGCCCGGCCTCGCGCGCACCGGCCACGGTATCCGCCGCGACGACGGTCATGCCCGTTCCCCTTCGGTCGGTTCTCGTCCGCTGCGAGCGGTTCTACCGGACGACCGGGGTGCGGCCGGAGCGCCAGTCGGTGATCCGTTTGCGGATGCTGGGCACCATCGGCAGGTCGTCGGTCTGCTGCGGGGTGAACCAGGCGACCTCGAACGACTCGTCGGAGAACCGGAGTTCACCGCTCACCGGCCGTCCGAGCAGACAGATGCTGAACTCCTGGCGGACCTCGCCGTCGTCGTACGCGAAGACGTGGCCCGGGTTGGTGTAGGTGCCGACGATCCCGGTGATCTCGACGTCGAGCCCGGTCTCCTCCCGGGTCTCCCGGATCCCGCAGTCGGCGAGCGACTCGCCCAACTCCATCGTGCCGCCGGGCAGCGCCCACATGCCGTTGTCGGTGCGGCGTTGCAGCAGGACGCGGCCGGCGCCGTCCACGACCACCACCGAGGCGGCCGGGACGAGGCTGTTGGGCTTCGGGGCGTCCGGGTCGTCCTCGTAGTCACGCCTGGCCATGCGGCGGCTCCCCGGTGAGGTCCGTCCGGCCGCTCGGCGCGATGACGGTCATGCCTGCTCCCCTTCGGTCAGCTGGTCGGTGGTTCACGGATGCTACTGCGGACGTTCCGCGCACGGCCGGTTGTGCCAGCCGCATCCGGAGCTTCCGGGGCGGGTGTCCGCGGGTACTGTCCTTCGTGGAGGCCGGAGGTTTGTTGAACAGGAGGGGCGGCGGTGCTGGAGGAGCGGGAGTCGATCGGGAGGCGCGTCCGGCGGCAGCGGCTCCGGTTGGGGATGCCGCAGGCGGACTTGGCTGCGGCGCTCGGGCGGACGCAGGGGTGGGTCTCGAAGGTCGAGCGGGGGCACATCGAGCTGGACCGGGCCAGCCTTGTCAACGAGGTCGCCGCCGCGCTGCACTGCCATCCGAACGACCTGATCGAGCGTCCTTTCGTCGCGGGCAAGGCGTCCGAGAACCAGTGGCAGATCGCCGCCGCGTCGATCCTGCGCGAGCTGCGCCGGTACGACCTGGCACCGGTCTTCGACGGCCGCCCCCGGTCCTCCCGGCAGTTGTGGCAGGAGACCGAACGGCTGCACCGCCTGCGCGACGCCGCCGCGAACGTCTCGATCCTGCGGGTGCTGCCCGATCTGCTGCGCGAGACCAGGGCGTTGGCGGAGAGTGCCGACGGACACGAACGCGAGGAAGCGTTCGGCGTCTACGCGGTGTGCTGCAAGTTCGCCCACACTGCGGCTCACGCGCTGGGGCACCCGGAGTTGATCGCGATGGCGTGCGAGCGTGCCGCCTGGGCGGCGGAGCGGTCGGGGGACGTGGTCCTGCCGGCGGTGGCCCATTGGATGCGGGTCTGGGACATGTGGGCGACGGCCGACTGGTCCGACTCACTGGCCTTGTCGGACAAGGCACTTCGGTCGATCGAGGACGAGTACGCCGCCGGGGAACCGCTCGCTGTCCGGGCCTGGGGAACACTGCAGCTGCGTGCGGCCGTCTCGGCGGCGCGGGCCGGTCGGCCCGACGAGACCGAAGGGCGCATCCAGCTCGCCCGGACCGCAGCCGAACGGATGGACGCGGGCCGGGCCCCGGTGTTCGACCGGCACTCGCTGACCTTCTCCGCCGGGAACGTCCAACTCCACTCCATCTCGGTGCAGTTGGAGATGGGCGACCACGCCAAGGCCCTGGCGCTCCACGAACGGGCCGACCAGGCGCAGGTCGCCGCCCTGCCCGGCTCCCGGCGCGGCCACCACCACATGGACCTGGCGCGCGCCTGGCTCTGGGACGGCAACCGGGACCGCGCCCTCACCGAGTTGGAGAAGGCGGAGCGGATCGCGCCCCAACTCGTCCGGAACCACCCCATCGCCCGCGCCACCCTGCGCAAGATCGTCTACGCGGAACGGGCCGGGACCCGGGAGAAGCTCCGCCGCATGTCCGACCGCTTCCACCTGGACGGATAGCGGTATTCCGCCGATTCATATTCGACCGTAACCGTCCGCCTACTCTCTGTCGCATGAGCGGACGACACACCACCCGCCGAGACGCGAACGGACCGGCCCCGCCCTGGATTCCACGCCTCGGTGACCTCGCGTACGACACCGCCGCCCGAGCCGTCGGCGTGATCGTGGACGTACCCGGCGAGGGCACCTACGCCTACCACCTGAGCCCACCCGCCGGAGGGGAGGAGTGGACGGCCGCCCGGGACGCCGCCACCCTGAGCCCCTCCGACACGACCGCCGCGCGCCCATCCGAACGTCCCGAGCAGCAAGGAGCGCCAAATGCCGCACGCTGATGCACCGTTGGGGGACGGAAGTGTGCTCCGGCGGTTCCTGCGGGACGGGTTCGCCGACAGCGAGGGGGCCGCCGAGTTGTTGGAGCGGGCGTTTCGGATGGCGCGGTTGGAGCCGCCGCCGGGGTTGTCGCCGGTGTACCGGCCGGATGTGGGGCCGGAGTTGGCCGGGGTTGCGTTGGGGCATGCCGGGTTGGCCTGGGTGCAGCGGTTGGCGGAGGCGTTGCTTGAACTCGCTTTCCTTAGGGGTGAGTTGCAGACAGTGGTGGCGGAGTTCCCGGAGCTGGACTTCGGTGGCCTGTCGGGTGGGTATCTGGAGGTGCTCGGGTTGATCGCTCCGGACGGGGCACTGCCCGCGCTGGGGGTGGCCTCGTGACGGGTGGGGCGGCGGGGGTGTTGCGGCAACGGGCGTGGGCGGTTGCCGAGCGGCTGGCGCAGGCCACCGGGCAGGAGGCGAAGGTGGCGGAGATCGCGGACGGGTACCGGATCTCCGTGCACCTGTACGGCGACGGGGGCGATCACCGTGAAGTGCTGGCGGCGCTGGCCATGGGCGATCGTTACGGGCACCGTGGTTCCCACCGGCCGCAGCACGACGAACGGGACAGGGGCACGGTGTGGTGCGAGGTGCACCTGGACCCGCCGCCACGGCCGGGCGCACCCCGCTGACCGGCCGGGGGGATTCGGCGAGTGCGACGTGAACTTCGGTTTCCAGGAGGGTGGTTGGGGGCCGGAGGCTATCCGGTGAACGTGGCGGGTAGGCCCAGTGGCAGGGCTTCCCTGGCCGCGCGCAGGGCGTTGCGGACGCGGGTGGCGCCTGCCGGGGTGGCGGCCGCGCCGCCGCCGACCGCCGGGGTGGGGCGGGGTGCGAGGCCCGCGCAGGGCGCGCAGATGCCGGGGCGGGGGACGGGGTCGTGGCAGGTGGCGCACTCGGCGTGGCGGGCCGGGGCGGGGTGGGTGGGTTCGGGGGGCATCTTGCGTTGCAGGCGGTCGCGGAGCAGGGCGGCCGGGGAGTGCAGCGGGGCGGGCAGGCCGGGCAGCAGGGCGGTGGCGAGGTCGGCGGCGCTCGCCCCGCGCTCCTGCCACTGGACGACCAGCGGCGCGAGCCCCTCGGCCTCGGCCCGGCCCAGCCGCAGACGGGGCTCGGGCCGCACCACCCGCAGCAGCACGGCCGCCGCCTCGCGCAAGCGCCCGTTCACCACCCCCGGCACCCCGACGGGCTCGGCCGGTTCGGTGGGGA